>NZ_JBFAQU010000013.1:23636-198180 GCF_040678915.1 Micromonospora sp. NPDC049257 | reverse complement strand
ACGCCCGGTTACATTCCGAACCCGGAAGCTAAGCCCTCCAGCGCCGATGGTACTGCACTCGGGAGGGTGTGGGAGAGTAGGACACCGCCGGACAACCTTTCAGTCGAGGGCCGCCCCATCCGGGTCGGCCCTCGACTGCGTCGCGCCGTCGGTGGCGCAATCAGGAAGGATTTACCTGTGAGTTCAGGACCGCAGGGCGGAGACCGTCCGCGCCAATATGAAGATCGCTCCGACCGGCCCCAGGGGCGTGACGCCGGCCCTCGGCGGGACGACCGTCCCCCATACCGGGGAGACCGCGACGACCGCGGTGCCTCGCGGGGGGGACCTCGGGGCGGAGACCGGCGCGAGGACGGTTTCCGTTCGGGCCCCCGTACCGGTGACTCCCGGCCCGGCGGTTTCCGTTCCGGTGGGGATTCGCGCGACGGCGGCTTCCGTTCCGGCGACCGACGCGACGGTGGATTCCGACGCGATGGCGACGCCCCGCGCAACGGCGGTGACTCCCGCGGGGGTGGTTTCCGTGGTGGTGACTCCCGTGAGGGTGGTTTCCGTGGTGGGGACCGTCGTGAGGGTGGTTTCCGTTCTGGTCCGCGTGATGGTGATTCCCGTCCCGGTGGTTTCCGTGGTGGGGACCGTCGTGATGATTCGCGTGGTGGGGACCGTGGTGGTTTCCGGTCCGGCCCGCGTGAGGGTGGCTTCCGTGGCGGTGACTCCCGCGAGGGTGGTTTCCGTGGTGGGGACCGTCGCGAGGGCGGCTTCCCAGGTGGGGACCGTCGTGACGGTGGTTTCCGGGGTGGCGAGCGTCGTGAGGGTGCTGCCGGCGGTGAGCGTCGGCCCGGTGGTTTCGGCGGTGGCGATCGCCGCGAGGGTGGTTTCCGGTCCGGCCCGCGTGAGGGCGGCTTCCGTGGCGGTGACTCCCGCGACGGTGGTTTCCGTGGTGGGGACCGTCGTGAGGGTGGTTTCCGTTCCGGTCCGCGTGATGGTGATTCCCGTCCCGGTGGTTTCCGTGGTGGGGACCGTCGTGATGATTCGCGTGGTGGGGACCGTGGTGGTTTCCGGTCCGGCCCGCGCGAGGGCGGCTTCCGCGGCGGCGACTCCCGCGACGGTGATTCCCGTCCCGGTGGTTTCCGTCGGGACGGCGACTCCCGCGACGGTGGTTTCCGAGGCGGTGACCGTCGGCCCGGTGGCGACTCCCGCGAGGGTGGTTTCCGTGGTGGGGATCGTCGTGATGATTCGCGTGGTGGGGACCGTGGCGGTTTCCGGTCCGGCCCGCGCGAGGGCGGCTTCCGTGGTGGGGACTCCCGTGAGGGTGGTTTCCGTGGCGGTGATCGTCGTGAGGGTGGCTTCGGTGGGGACCGTCGTGAGGGTGGTTTCCGTTCTGGTCCGCGTGATGGTGATTCCCGTCCCGGTGGTTTCCGTGGTGGGGACCGTCGTGATGATTCGCGTGGTGGGGACCGTGGTGGTTTCCGGTCCGGCCCGCGTGAGGGTGGCTTCCGTGGTGGGGACTCCCGTGAGGGTGGTTTCCGCGGTGGAGATCGTCGCGAGGGCGCTGCGGGGGGCGAGCGTCGGCCCGGTGGTTTCGGCGGTGACCGCCGTGAGGGTGGTTTCCGTGGTGGGGACTCCCGTGAGGGTGGTTTCCGTGGTGGTGACCGTCGTGAGGGTGGCTTCGGTGGCAGCCGGGGTGGAAGCGGCTTCCAGGGTGGTGACCGCCGCGAGGGTGGTTTCCGCTCCGGCCCCCGCGAGGGTGACTCCCGCCCCGGCGGGTTCCGCCGGGACGGCGACTCCCGCGAGGGTGGCTTCCGGGGCGGTGACCGTCGTGAGGGCGGTTTCCGTGGCGGCGAGCGCGACCATGACCGGCCGCGCCGCGACGACCAGCGCGGTGGCGAGGACCGCCGCGAGGGCGGGTTCGGCGCCGACCGGGACCGCCGGGACGAGGCCGACGCCCGTCCGGCTGCGCCGGCACTGCCGGACGAGATCCTCGCGAGCGACCTCGACACGGCCGTTCGTGCCGAACTCCTCTCGCTGAACAAGCCGGTTGCGGAGACCGTCGCGCGGCATCTGGTCGCCACCGGTCAACTGATCGACGAGGACCCGACGGAGGCGCTCGCGCACGCGATGGCCGCCCGGCGGTTGGCGTCCCGGATCTCGGCCGTCCGTGAGGCGGTCGGGCTGGCCGCGTACCACGCGGGGGAGTGGCAGACGGCGATCGCCGAACTGCGCACCTACCACCGGATGACCGGGTTGCAGAGCCACCTGGCGGTGCTCGCGGACTGTGAGCGCGCCCTGGGTCGACCGGAACGCGCGATCGATCTGTTCCGGGGGGCCGACAGCGCCAAGCTCGACAAGGCCGTCGCGGTCGAGCTGCTGATCGTTGCCGGTGGGGCCCGCGCCGACCTGGGGCAGAAGGACGCCGCGGTGGCGATGCTCCAGGTCCCGGAGCTGACCACCGACGTCGCCGAGCCGTGGACCGCCCGGTTGCGCTACGCCTACGCCGACGCACTGCTCGCGGTGGGTCGGCGCGAGGAGGCCCGGGAGTGGTTCTCGCGGGCCGCCGACGTGGACGCCGATGGTGAGACCGATGCCCCGGAGCGGCTGCTGGAACTCGACGGCGTCGTGATCGAGGGCGACGACGAGGACGACGAGCCGGTCGAGGAACCGGCCGCCGAGGCCAGCACGCTGCCGGCCGGGGCGGACACCACCTCCGACGACCGCGCCGAAGGCGACCGCGACGACGAGGACGACTTCGACGACGAGGACGACTTCGACGGGGAAGCCGATGTCGCCGAGGACGACCCCGACGGGGAAGCGGACCTGGACGACGAGATCCGCGACGGTCACGGCGACCGCGAGCGCGCCGAGGATCGTACCGGTGACAACGACCGTGGCGAGAGCGCCGAGCAGAGCGGGCGCGACGACGACCCCGACGACGAGCCGGCCGCCCACGCCGGTGTTGCGGGCGACGACGCCGACGACAGCCCCTCGGGTGCCGCGGCCACCCGACTCGACCCCGGTGCGGGTGCGGCCGGTCAGGTCGACGACGCGCCGACCCCGGTCGAGGGCCGGCCGGTGGACGGGCGCGGCGCGGAGACGGACCAGCGATGACCGAGGTCGCCGGGGGTCGGCTTGTCGACGGGTACGCCCTGGTCGTGTTCGACCTGGACGGAGTGATCTACCTGATCGACCGGCCGATCCCCGGCGCGGTCGAGGCCCTCGGCGCGTTGCGGGCCGAGGGCCGGTCGGTGGCGTTCGCCACGAACAACGCCTCACGCCGTTCCAGCGAGGTCGCCGACCTGCTCACGGGAATGGGCGTACCGGCCGATCCGGCGGAGGTGCTCACCTCGGCTGCGGCCGCCGCCGAGGTGCTGCGGGACCGCCTTCCCGCCGGTGCCGCGGTGCTCGTCGTCGGGGCCGAGGCGCTGCGCGCCGAGATCCGCGCCGTCGGGCTCACCCCCGTCGACCGCGCCGACGCCGCGCCGGTCGCCGTCGTCCAGGGGTACGGCCCGCAGGTGGGCTGGGTGGACCTCGCCGAGGCGTCGGTGGCGATCCGGGCCGGGGCGACCTGGGTGGCCACCAACACCGACCGGACGTTGCCGAGCGGACGTGGTCCGTTGCCCGGCAACGGCTCGTTGGTGGCGGCCCTGCGGCACGCCCTCGACCGGGCACCCGACGTGGTGGTCGGCAAGCCGGAGCCGGCACTGTTCGCCACCGCCGCCCGACGGGCCGGCACCGGCCGGTCACTGGTGGTCGGCGACCGGCTCGACACCGACATCGAGGGTGCCCGCCGGGCCGGGTTGGACAGCCTGCTGGTGCTGACCGGCGTCAGCGACGTACCCGAACTGTTGGCGGCTGCCGAACAACGGCGGCCGACCCATGTGGCGGTGGACCTGGCCGGGCTCTTCGACCCGGCGGCGGTGGTCCGGGTTCCCGGTGCCCCGCAGGCCGGTGGATGGTCGGCCACGGCGGTGGACGGGGCGGTGGAGTTGCGGGGTGCCGGACGGCCGCTCGACGCGCTGGCCGCGCTCTGCGCGGTCGCCTGGGCGGCGGGCACCGGTGCGGACGTCCGACCGGCCTCGCCGGAGGCGGAGCAGGTGCTGGCCGGCTTCGGACTGGCCACCTGACCGGCTCTCTGAGCCAGCGAGCCAGCCGGCCGGCCGAGCTGGGGCCAGCCCGGTCACCGGGGCCCGGCTCCGGCCGGCCACCTGCGGACGGCTCCGCCAGCTCCGGCCACCTCGCCGCCAGCTCGGCCGGCTGAACAGCGGGCCCGGGGCGGCACCGACCCGACAGCGGGTGGTGCCGCCCCGGCCTGTCTGTCGGCCGACCGTGGCGGGTCGTCGGCGGTGTCGCCCGCTCAGAGCAGCTTGCGTAGCTTCAGCAGGTCGAACGGGCTGGCCTTGATGGAGATCCGCCGGGCGGCGACCGCCTTGGTGACGTCGAGCTGGCCGTGCACCAGGGCGACCAGGTCGTCGCTGCTGGTGACCAGGGCGATCTTTGCCTTGGGGTCGTCGCCGTCGGTGAGATCGAGCAGCCGGCCACCGGCGATCCGACCGTGGAAAGCGGTCTCCAGGTCGGTGATCCGGCAGGCCAGGGTGCGGTCCAGATCGATCTTGTTGGACACGTCGGCGTGCCGGTCCAGGCGGTCGGCAAGATCCCGCAGCGCCTGACGGCACTCGTCCACGGTGGCCACATCGTCTCCCTCACACCCGCCACGCCGTTTCCGGCACCGTACCGCAATGGGCGACCCGGGGCGCCCGGTAGCGTGAGGGCCGCACACTGCCCCCACGGAAGGACTCAGTCATGCAGGACGCGTGGCGCGCCTACCTGGAGCTGGCCCTGGGCCTGACGGAAGCGCCCCGGAAGAGGGCCCAGGACGCCGCCCGGCGGCTGGTCGGGACGGGCGGCGCGACCGCCGGGCAACTCCAGTCGCTCGCCGAGGAAATCCTCGCCACCGGGGCGGCCAACCGGGAAGCGCTGACGAAACTGGTCCGGTTCGAGGTCGACCGGGCGCTCGGTGCGGTGGGGTTGGCCACCGCCGACGAGGTCGCCGAACTGACCCGCCGGGTGCACGAGCTGGAACGGCAGCTGCGTGAGGCGAAGAGCGGACCGGGCACCCCGCCGACCGGGCCGGTCGCGCCGGAAACGACCGTCCCGTCGGTCGCCACCGCCGCCCCGGACACCACTGTCCCACCGGACACCACTGTCCCGCCGGTCGACACCGCCGTGCCGGAAACGACTGCCCCGTCGGCTGCCACCGCCGTGCCGACGACGTCCGGCCCGTCGACTGCCGGCGACCCGGTGACCGGGGCCACGGCGCAGAAGACCGCGGCGCAGAAGACCGCGGCGCAGAAGACCGTGGCGCAGAAGACCGTGGCGAAGAAGGCGGTGGCCAAGAAGGCCGTGCGGAAGGCGGGTCCGCCGGAAGGCTCCGCCGGGCCGGGCGGTGCCGACGACGGCGCACCGCCGCCCCGACCGGTCAAGAAGACCAGCCCCGACCGACGAGGCACCGGTGGTGCCGCGTGACCAGCTCCACCGGCGGCCGGTCGTGACCGGCCCGTTCCGCCCCGGCCCGCCCCCGGCGGGTAGGCCCGGTCTGCCGCTGGGCGGTCGTCCGGGTCCCGCGCCCACGGCCCGCCCCGGTCCGTCGGTGGGTGTCGGCTTCGACGATGATGTCGACGACGCCCGGCATCCCGCCGTCGACGCCGCCGTCCAGGCGATGGCCAACGCCGAGGGGCTGCCCCCGGCCGACCAGATCGCCCAGTACGAGGCGGCGTACCAGACGTTGCGGG
The DNA here is from genome assembly GCF_040678915.1 of Micromonospora sp. NPDC049257. Classification (NCBI taxonomy): domain Bacteria; kingdom Bacillati; phylum Actinomycetota; class Actinomycetes; order Micromonosporales; family Micromonosporaceae; genus Micromonospora; species Micromonospora sp. NPDC049257. Next base: position 192,400 of record NZ_JBFAQU010000013.1, on the reverse strand, counting down.
AGACCCTCGCCACCATCGACCAGGCCTGAGCGGACCGGAGAGAACCACCCCATGGCACGTCGTACCCGGCTGGACGCCGAACTCGTCCGTCGCGGCCTGGCCCGGTCCCGGGAGCAGGCCGGGGCGTTGATCGAGGCCGGTCGGGTCCAGCTGCGCGGGGTGCCCGCCCGCAAGGCCGCCGCGATGGTCGATCCGGCCGATCCGCTGCTGGTCACCGGCGCGGACCCGGCCGACGAGTACGTCTCCCGGGGCGGTCACAAGCTGGCCGGCGCGCTCGCCGCCTTCGGTCCCGCGGGGCTGCGGGTGGCCGGCCGGCGCTGCCTGGACGCCGGAGCGTCGACCGGCGGGTTCACCGACGTGCTGCTGCGGGCCGACGCGGCGGAGGTCGTCGCCGTGGACGTCGGCTACGGGCAGCTCGCCTGGGCGCTGCGTACCCACGAACGGGTCCGGGTGCTGGACCGCACCAACGTGCGGACCCTCACCCCGGAGGTGATCGGTGGGGCGGTGGACCTCACCGTGGCCGACCTGTCGTTCATCTCCCTGCGCCTGGTGCTGCCGGCGCTGGCCGGCTGCACCAGGAGCGACGGTGACCTGGCGCTGATGGTCAAGCCGCAGTTCGAGGTGGGCAAGGAGCGGGTCGGCGCCGGGGGTGTGGTGCGGGACCCGGCGTTGCGGGCCGAGGCGGTGCTGGCCGTGGCGGCGACCGCCGCCGGACTGGGCCTGGGGCTGGCGGACGTGGCGGCCAGCCCGCTGCCGGGTCCGAGCGGCAACGTCGAGTTCTTCGTGTGGTTACGCCGGGACGCCCCGTCGGCCGACGCCGAGCGGGTGCACGCCGTGGTGGCCGCCGGGCCGACCGGCCCCGGGCCGGACCCGGTTTCGGGGAAGGTGGCAGGGTGAGCGTGGTGTGCGACGTCGGGACGGTGTCCCGCGAGGGTGGACGGGAGGCGGGTCCGGTGGACCTCAGCGACGGCGGGGCCCTTCGGGTGCCCGAGGGGCGGTGGCGTCGGTGAGCCGGACCGCGCTGCTGGTGACGCACACCGGGCGTCGCCGGAGCACCGAGCACGCCCGGGCGGTCGCCGCCGATCTCATCGCGGCCGGTTTCGAGGTGCGGGTGGTGGCCGAGGAGGCCGAGGATCTCGACCTGCCCGGGGTGGTGCCGATGGCCGGTCAGCGGGCGGCCGAGGGTGCCGAGATCGTCTTCGCGCTCGGCGGTGACGGCACCTTCCTGCGCGCCGCCGAGCTGGCCCGCCCGACGAAGGTGCCGCTGCTCGGCATCAACCTGGGCAAGGTGGGTTTCCTCGCTGAGGCGGAGATCGACGACCTCGACACGGCGGTACGGGACGTGGTCGGGCGCAACTACACGGTGGACGAACGCCTCACCCTCGATGTGACCGCCGAGTTCGACGGTGGCCCGACCATCGAGTCGTGGGCGCTCAACGAGATCAGCGTGGAAAAGGGCGAGCGCGCCCAGATGCTGGAGCTGCTGGTCGACGTGGACGGTCGGCCGCTGTCGCGCTACGGCTGCGACGGTGTGGTCTGCGCCACCCCCACCGGCTCCACCGCGTACGCGTTCTCCGGGGGCGGGCCGGTGGTCTGGCCCGAGGTGGAGGCGCTGCTGCTGGTGCCGATCAGCGCGCACGCGTTGTTCAGCCGTCCGCTGGTGACCGCGCCCACCTCCACGTTCGTCATCACGGTCGACCCGTTCACCACCCTGGCGGTGCTGTGCTGCGACGGTCGGCGGGTTTACGACCTGCCGCCGGGGGCGACGGTGACGGTGCGTCGGGGCGCGCTGCCGGTGCGGGTGGTGCGGTTGCGGGACCGGCCGTTCACCGACCGGCTGGTGGCCAAGTTCGACCTGCCGGTGCAGGGCTGGCGGGGCAGCCGCCGCTGATCCTGCGGCGGACCCGGGCGGGGATCGCCCTGGGCGCCCGGAGTCGCCGAGACCTGCGGCCGGCGACAACGGGATCGTTCGTGGCCACCCTTGGCGTGCCACCGGTGCCACCGAGGCGTCCACCAGCGGTGCTGCCCCCGCGGCAGCAGAGCGGATCGTCCCCGGCCCGGATGGTGGGCCGTGCCGGCTGGTCAACTGTCCCAGCACGCGTCTACTGTCGGGTGCTGTGCTGGAAGAGCTGCGGATCACCGGACTGGGCGTCATCGAGGACACCACCCTGCCGCTGGCCGGCGGGATGAACGTCATCACCGGTGAGACCGGTGCCGGCAAGACGATGGTGGTGACCGGCCTCGGCCTGCTGTTCGGCGGTCGGGCCGACGCGGGCCGGGTGCGGGCCGCGCCGGGTCGGGCGACCGTCGAGGGGCGGCTGCGGCTGGGCGGTCGGGTGGCCGACGTCGTGCACGCCCGGATCGTCGACGCCGGTGGTGGACCCGACGACGACGGTTCGCTGCTGATGAGCCGTACGGTCACCGTGGAGGGTCGGTCCCGGGCGCATCTGGGTGGCCGGAGCATGCCGGTGTCGATGCTCGGCGAGGTCGGCGAGCAGGTGGTGGCGGTGCACGGTCAGTCCGACCAGTTGCGCCTGCTACGCCCCGCCGAGCAGCGGGCCGCGCTGGACCGGTTCGCCGGTCCCGGGCACGAGAAGCTGGTCGACGCGCTGCGGGAGGCGTACGGGCGGTGGCGGCAGGTGGTCGACGACCTGGCCGACCGGCGCAGCAACGCCCGGGCCCGGCACCAGGAGGCCGATCTGCTGCGGCTGGGCCTCGACGAGATCACCCGGGTCGACCCGCAGCCCGGCGAGGACGACGAGCTGAAGGCCGAGGCGCAGCGGCTGGAGCACGCCGAGGGGCTGCGGACGGCGGCGCAGCTGGCGCACCTGTGCGTGGCCGGCGGGGTGGAGGCGGCCGACGACACCCCGGACGCCACGGCGCTGCTGGGCACGGCCCGGCGCACCCTGGAGGCGCAGGCCGGCACCGATCCGGCGCTGGGTGAGCTGGCCGGGCGGTTGGAGGAGGCGGCCACCCTGGTGGCGGACGTCTCGGCGGAGTTGTCGACCTATCTGGCGGCGTTGGACGCCGACCCGGCCCGGTTGCAGACGATCTATGAGCGGCGGGCCGCGTTGCGTGCGTTGACCCGTAAGTACGCCGACGACGTCGACGGGGTGATCGCCTGGGCCGAGCGGGCCCGGACCCGGCTGGCCGACCTGGACACCTCCGACGAGCTGCTCGACGAGTTGGACCGGGAGGCCCAGCGCCTCGCCGGTGAGGTGGCCGAGCTGGCGGGCCGGTTGTCGGCCTCCCGGCAGGAGGCGGCGGTCCGGTTCGCCGAGCAGGTCACCGTGGAGCTGGCCGGGCTGGCGATGCCGCACGCCCGGATCGAGGTGGCGGTGCTGCCCCGGCCGGCCGGCCGGTCCGAGCCGACGCTGTCGGTCAACGGGGTCGAGTGCGGGGTCGGCCCGGACGGTGCGGACGAGGTGGAGTTGCGGCTGCTGGCCCACCCGGGTGCGCCGTCGCTGCCGTTGCAGCGGGGAGCCTCCGGCGGTGAGCTGTCCCGGGTGATGCTCGCCATCGAGGTGGTGTTCGCCGGTTCGGGCGGCCCGCCGACGTTGGTGTTCGACGAGGTCGATGCGGGTGTGGGTGGGCAGGCGGCGGTGGAGATCGGTCGGCGGTTGGCCCGGCTGGCGCGTAGTCACCAGGTGCTGGTGGTGACGCACCTGCCGCAGGTGGCGGCGTTCGCCGACCGGCACCTGGTGGTGGCGAAGGACACCGGGGGCGCGGTGACCACCAGCGGGGTGCGGGTGGTGGAGGACACCGAGCGGGCCCGGGAGCTGGCCCGGATGCTGGCGGGTTTGCCGGATTCGGATCTGGGTATCGCCCATGCCGAGGAGCTTCTGGCCGTCGCGGCCAAGGAAAGACGGCCCTGACCGCAACGATTGTGAGCGGAGGCACACCGGCCTGTGCTCCGGTGTGCTTCCCTGGGTAGGCGGCCCTGCTCAGGCATGTCGCAACGGAAATGCCTGCCTCCCATGCCAGGATGGTCACGATGCGTCTACCCACGTTGCGCCGGACCCGGAACGCGGAACCGGACTCAGTTCTCGGCACCGCACGTCTGGACCGCCGTACCAAACGGCTGGTCGGCCGGCTCCGCCCCGGTGACATTGCGGTGATCGACCACGTCGACCTGGACCGGGTGGCGGCCGACTCGCTGGTCGCGGTCGGGGTCGCTGCGGTGCTCAACGCCAAGCCGTCGGTCTCCGGCCGGTATCCGAACCTCGGCCCCGAGGTGCTGATCGGGGCCGGCATCCTGCTCCTGGACGACCTCGGTGAGGGGGTCTTCGAGCGGCTGCGGGAGGGCGACACCGTCCGGATCGAGGGCAACACCGTCTTCGTCGGCGACGAGCCGGTGGCGCACGGTGACCTCCAGGACGCCGAGACGGTCGCCAAGGCGATGTCCGACGCCCGCGAGGGTCTGTCGGTGCAGCTGGAGGCGTTCGCCGCCAACACCATGGACTACCTGCGCCAGGAACGCGACCTGCTGCTCGACGGGGTGGGCGTACCCGAGATCCAGACCCCGGTGCAGGGTCGGCACTGCCTGATCGTGGTGCGGGGGTACGACTACAAGGCCGACCTGGACGTGCTGCGCCCGTACATCCGGGAGTTCAAGCCGGTGTTGATCGGCGTGGACGGCGGGGCGGATGCGCTGGTCGAGGCGGGGTACACCCCCGACATGATCATCGGGGACATGGACTCGGTCACCGACGACGTGTTGCGCTGCGGCGCCGAGGTGATCGTGCACGCCTACCCGGACGGCCGGGCACCCGGTCTGGCCCGGGTCAACGGGCTCGGGGTGCCGGCGATCACCTTCCCGGCCGCCGCCACCAGCGAGGACCTCGCCATGTTGCTGGCCGACGAGAAGGGCGCCTCGCTGCTGGTCGCGGTCGGCACCCACGCCACGCTCGTCGAGTTCCTGGACAAGGGGCGCGGCGGGATGGCCTCCACCTTCCTCACCCGGCTCAAGGTCGGCGGCAAGCTGGTCGACGCCAAGGGCGTGAGCCGGCTCTACCGGCAGAGCATCTCCGGCTCGTCCCTGCTGCTGCTGGTCCTCTCGGCGATCGCCGCGATGGCGTCCGCCGTGGCGGTCTCCACCGTCGGCAAGGCGTATTTGGGCGTGGTCTCCGAGTGGTGGGACAATTTCGTGTTCCAGCTCGGCCAGCTCTTCTAGCTCCCGACCGATCAAGAGGCTGCAAGCGTGATCAACTTCCGGTACCACGTGGTGTCCCTGACCGCGGTCTTCCTGGCGTTGGCGATCGGCCTGGTGGTCGGTACGGCCGCCCTCAACGGCCCGGTTGCCGACTCCCTCAAGGAGACGGTCAACTCGCTGCGCAAGGACAACCAGCAGATGCGGCAGTCGGTCAACAGCCTCCAGAAGGAGCTTGACCTCGAGGAGGACTTCGCCGCCGAGATGGCGCAGCTCTACCTGCCCGGCAAGCTCACCGGCAAGCGCGTCATGGTGCTCAGCCTGCCCACCGGGCGGGAGCACACCGAGGGTGTGCTCAAGATGCTCCAGACCGCCGGGGCCACCGTGACCGGCCGGGTCGACGTACAGGACAAGTTCATCAACCCGGACAACAACACCAACCTGATGGAGCTGGCCGTCACCGCCGCCCGCCCCACCGCGCCCGCCTCGGCGCTGCCCGGCAACGGCAACGGCGTGGAGACCTCCAGCGCCCTGCTGGCCAGCGTCCTGCTCGACCGGACGCCGGGCACCCCGCCGGTCACCGACGCCGACCGGCGGGCGGTGCTGGCCGCGTACGCCAACGCCGGGTACCTCACCAGCGAGGAGAAGGTCACCGGGCCGGCCGAGGCCGTGGTGGTGGTCAGCGGGCAGCCCTACGTCGACAAGGACTCCGCCAAGAAGGACGAGTCGGTGGTGAAGGTCGCCGAGCAGTTCGACCGCACCGGGGCGATCGTCGTCGGCGGCAACGGCTCCGCCGGGGGCAACCTGGTGGCTGTCGTACGCGGCGACCCGGTGCTGGCCCAGACCATCTCCACCGTCGACAACGCCAACACCGTGCAGGGGCAGCTGGTCACCAGCCTGGCCCTGGTCCAACAGCTCACCGAGAAGCGGGCCGGTCAGTACGGCGTCGGCGACAACGCCACGCTGGTGCCTAGACTGCCCCAGTGAACGAACCACGTACCCCGGTGACCGGTTACCACCCGCCCGCCCCGTCCGGCGGTGCCGCGTGAGCGGGATCGGGCGGCTGCTCGCCGCCGCCGCCGGAGCCGCCGCCGCCCGGTACGCGCTGCGGGAGGCCCGTACCTCCCCGGCGGGGCCGGCGCTGGAGCGGACCAACTTCCGGGGCCGTACCGTCAGCCTCGCCGCCGGACCGGCGCTGGCCGTCGGGGCGTCCGGCGCGGGGGCGCTCGGCGCGGCCAGCGTCCCGGCCGGCGCGGCGGTGCTCGTCGCCGGCCTCGGCGCGGGCGCCGTGGGGCTCTACGACGACGTGGTGGGTGCCCGCCCGGAGCAGAAGGCCGCCAAGGGTTTCGCCGGTCACCTCGCCGCACTGCGGGCCGGCCGGGTCACCGCCGGCATGGTCAAGGTCGCCGGGGTGGGTGCGGCCGGGCTCGCTGCGGCCGTGCTGCTCGCCGCCGATCCGAAGGTCGCCGCGCACCCCCGCCGGCAGCGTCACGGCGCACTCGGCCGCACCGTCGACGTGCTGCTCGGTGCGGGCGTGGTCGCCGGCACCGCCAACCTGCTCAACCTGCTGGACCTGCGTCCCGGCCGGGCGTTGAAGTCCGGGGTGCTGCTCGGCGTGCCGCTGGCCGGTGGCCCGCACGCCGGGATCGCCGCCGGTGCGGTCGGCGCCGCCGCCGGGCTGCTCGACGAGGACCTCGGTGAGCGGGTGATGATCGGCGACAGCGGAGCCAACGCGCTCGGCGCGCTGCTCGGGGTGGCCCTGGCCGCCCGCACCGGCCCGCTCGGCCGGGCCGGTCTGCTCGCGGTCCTCGCCGGCCTCACCGCGGCAAGTGAGAAGGTCAGCTTCACGGCGGTCATCCAGCGCACCCCGGTGCTGCGGGAACTCGACGCGCTGGGCCGGCGATCCGACTGACGTGACCAGACCGGCACCCCTCGCCGGCGTCGGTCGGGTGGCCGGCGCCGCCGCACTCATCGCCGTGCTCACCGTGCTGGCCCGGCTCGCCGGCTTCGGCCGTACCGCCGTTTTCACCTGGGTCGTCCAGGACAGCGACCTCGGCGGCATGTACGTGATCGCCAACACCGTCCCCAACATCATCTTCGAGATCGTCGCCGGTGGGGCGCTGGCCAGTCTGGTCGTACCGCTGCTGGCGGGGCCGGTCGCGGCGGGTGACCGGCGGGTGGTGGCCGCCACCACCGGCGCGTTGCTGACCTGGACGGTGACCCTGCTGGTGCCGTTGGCGGCGCTGGTGGCGGTGTTCGCCGACCCGATCGTGGCGGTGATCTCCGACGGGCGGTCCCCGGCGGAGCTGGCCGCCGGGGCACGGATGCTGCGGGTGTTCGCCCCGCAACTGCCGCTCTACGGCATCGGCATCGTGCTCACCGGGGTGCTCCAGGCGCACCGCCGGTTCGCCTGGCCGGTCGTCGCGCCGCTGCTGTCCAGTCTCACCGTCGTCGGGGTCTACGTCGTCTTCGGCGTCACCCAGGGCCGGGACGCGAGCATCGCGCAGGTCAGCCGGGCCGGTGAGCTGATCCTCTCCGGCGGCACCACCGTCGGGGTGGTGGTGTTGTCGCTGTCGCTGTTGGTCCCGCTGCGCCAGCTCGGGCTGACCTGGCGGCCCGGCTACACGTTCCCCGCCGACGCGCGGGCCCGGGTCGGTGGGCTCGCCGTCGCCGGGGCGGTCACCGTCACCGCCCAACAACTCGCCCTGGTGGTCATCCTCAACCGGGTCTCCGGCGGCCCCACCGGCTCCCCGCAGGTCTACAACCTCGCCCAGACCATGTACCTGCTGCCCTGGGCGGTGCTCGCGGTGCCGCTGGCGGTCGCCGCGTACCCCGGCCTGTCCGCCGCCGCCGCGACCGGCGACGAGCAGGGCTACCGGACGACGGTCGCCGCGACCACCCGGGGGGTGCTGCTGTTCAGCTTCCTCGGCGCGGCGGCCCTGGTCGGCACCGCCGAACCGGTCGGCCGGTTCTTCCCGCTCGGCGCGGAACCCACCGCCGCCGCGATCGTCGGGTTCGCCCCCGGACTGGTCGGCTACGGCCTGTTCGCGGTGCTGTCGAGGGCCCTCTACGCCCGGGGGGCCACCCGGGTGGCCACCGCCGCCATCACCACCGGCTGGCTGCTGGTGCCCCTGGTCGCCATGCCACTCGCGGCGCTGCTGCCGCGCGCCGACCGGGTGCTGGCCGTCACCCTGGCGAACTCCGTCGGCATGCTGGTCCTCGGGGCGCTGCTGGTCGGCGCGGTGTCCCGGGCCGCCGGTCGGGCCGCCCTCGCCGGTGCCGGTCGGGCCGCCACCGCCGGCCTGCTGGCCGCGCTGCTGGCCGCCCCGGCCGGTCTGCTCACCGCCCGCCTGCTCGCCGGCGGCGGCACCCCGACGACAGCCGGGGCACTCGTGCAGGGCATGCTGTCCGGGGCCGTGGTCGGCGTGCTGTTCCTCGCCGTCGCCTGGCTGGTGGACCGGCGGGACGTCGGGCCGCTGCTCACCGGCGTACGACGCCGGCTGGGTGGCCGGCGACCGGCGGGTGACCCGCAGGACGGCGTCGCCCGCGACGCCGGTGACGGGAAGGAGACCCTCTCCCCATGACCGACGCGACGTCCGCCCCCGAACCCCGGGGCACGGTGGTGCTGCTGCTCGCCTCCAGCACCGGCGGGGTGGGTCAACACGTCCGCTCGGTGGCCCGGGGGCTCGTCGAGGCCGGCCAGCCGGTGCTGGTCTGCGGCCCGGCCGCCACCGGCGAGCAGTTCGACTTCGCCGCCACCGGGGCCCGGTTCACCCCGGTGGAGATCTCGGCCAACCCGACCCCCGCCGACGCCCGGGCGGTCACCGCGCTGCGCCGGGCGCTGGCCGACACCGACGTCCGGGTGGTGCACGCCCACGGGTTGCGCGCCGGGCTCGTCGCGGCGCTCGCCCGGCCCGCCGTACCACTCGTGGTCACCTGGCACAACGCGGTGCTCGCCGGTGGGCTACGCGGGCGGTTGTCCCGGCTCGCCGAACGGATGGTCGCGCGGTCCGCCCGGGTCGCCCTGGGGGCCTCGGCGGACCTGGTGGACCGGGCCGCCGCGCTGGGCGCCACCGACGCCCGGCTCGCCCCGGTCGCCGCGCCGGCCCTGCCCGCCCCACGTCGCCGCCGCGCCGCCGTCCGTGCCGAGTTCGGTGTCACCGCCGGGCAGCCGCTGGTGCTCTCCGTCGGCCGGCTGCACCCGCAGAAACGCTACGACGTGCTCGTCGACGCCGCCGCGCGGTGGCGTACCCGCATCCCGCCACCGGTGGTGGTGATCGCCGGCAGCGGCCCGGCCTACCTGCCGCTGGCCGCCCGGATCTCCGCCGCCCGGGCCCCGGTGACCCTGCTCGGACACCGTACCGACGTGGCTGACCTGCTCGCCGGGGCCGACCTGGCTGTGGTGACCAGCGACTGGGAGGCGCGGCAACTGTTCGCCCAGGAGGCGCTGCGCGCCGGCGTGCCACTGGTGGCGACCGCCGTCGGTGGGCTGCCCGAGCTGGTCGGCGACGGCGCGCTGCTGGTGCCGGCCGGCGACGTCGGCGCGGTGGACGCCGCCGTGCGGTCGCTGCTGGACGACCCGGACCTGCGCGCCGACCTGGCCCACCGGGGGGCCGTCCGGGCGGCCGGCTGGCCCACCGAGGCCGACACCGTCGCCGCGCTGCGGGACCTCTACACCGAACTCGACGCCGACGGTCGGCCCGGCCGCACCGGGTCGGCGGTCCCCGGCACCGACACCCCCTCGACGGGACGCGCCTGATGCTGCGCCGATTCACCCCGGTCCTGCTCACCCTGATCGTGGTGGCGCTCGGCGTCACCGCGTTGGCCGCCCGCCCCGAAAGCAGCCCACCCCGACGCACCGCCGACTTCGTGGTCCTCGCCGGGGTGGCCGGGCTGCGCTGGTCCGACGTCGACCCGCAGAGCACCCCGACGCTGTGGCGGATGGCCCAGCAGGGGTCCATCGGTTCGCTGTCGACCCGCTCCGCGCACCGCCCGACCTGCCCGGTGGACGGCTGGCTCACCCTCGGCGCGGGCAGCTACGCCGGCTGGAACGGCAGCCGGCAGCCCGGCGGCTGCCCGCCCGCCGCGGTGACCGTCGAGCAGCCCGACGGCATCGGCGCGAACCTCCCCAACCAGGAGAGCGTGGTCGCCTACAACGCCGACCGGCAACCCTGGGGCGCGGTGCCCGGTTCGCTGTCGGAGTCGGTGCGCTGCTCGGTGGCGGTCGGCCCGGGTGCCGCCGTCGCCGCCGCCCGTCCCTTCGGCCGCGTCGACCGGTACGCCCCGGGACTGCCGGCCGACCCGGCCGGGCTGCTCGGCTCCTGCGTGCTGAGCATCGTCGACCTGGGCACGGTCAGCGGCACCGACCCGGCGGACCGGCGGGCGGACGCCCGGCGTGCCGACGAGGCGTTGGCGAAGGTGCTCGCCGCCCGGCCGCAACGGTCGCTGGTACTGGTCGCCGGGGTGTCCGACACCGAGACGCCGGCCCGGCTGCACGTCGTCGTCGCCGACGGCCCGGGCTGGGAGAACGGCTGGCTCACCTCCGCCAGCACCGGCCGGGAGGGTTACCTGCAACTGGTCGACCTGGCGCCGACCGCGCTGGTCGCGCTGGGCCGGCCGATGCCGGAGCGGCTCTTCCTCGGCCGTCCCGCGGTGAAGGTCGACGGTCGCCCCGACGACCTGGCCGCCGCGATCAGCGCGCCGGCCGACGCCGACCGGGAGGCCGCCGCCCAGCGGGCCGTGGCCGGCTGGTTCTTCGCCCTGCTCGCCGCCGCCCAGGTCGTGCTGGCCGTCGCGGTGCTGCCGCTGCTGCGCCGGGCCCGCCGCCTCGCCGGCCCGCACAGCCCGCCGCCGGTGTCCCGCCGGATCGTGGCGACCGTGGAGTTGCTGCTGATCGCCGTCGCCCTGGCGGTGCCCGCGGCGTTGCTCGCCGACGCGGTGCCCTGGTGGCGGGGCGACCACGCCGGCGGCTACTTCGCGCTGGTGACGGTCGCGTTGATCGTCGGCGGCACCGCCCTGGTCCGGTTCGCCCCCGGCCACGACCGCACTCTCGGCCCGCTCGGCGCGGTCGCCGGCCTGGCCACCCTGGTGGTCGGCGCGGACGTGCTCAGCGGGGCCCGGTTGCAGCTCAACGGGGTGGTCGGCTACTCCGCGCTGGAGGGCGGCCGGTTCTCCGGCCTCGGCACCGTGGGCCTGGGGGTGTTCCTCGCCGGTTCGTTGCTCAGCGCCGGTTGGCTCGCCCAGCGGGTCCGCCGGCAGTGGCGGCCGATGGTGGTGGTCGCGGTGGGCGGGTCGGCCGTGGTGGTGATCGGCAGCCCCTACCTGGGTGCGGACTCCATCGGCGCGATCGCGTTGACCGCCGGGGTGGCGGTGGCCGCCGCGATCAGCACCGGCGGCTGGCTGACCGTCAGCCGGCTGGTCTGGGCCACCATGGCCGGGTTGGCGTTGACCATCGGCTTCGCGGTGGTGGACCTGCGTCGGCCGGTGGAGGAGCGGGGCGCGTTGGGCCGGTTCCTGACCGCGTTGGGTGAGGGCACCGGCGGGTTGACCGTGCACCGGTCGAGCACGGCGAACTTCCAGACGTTGGTGAACAGCCCGTTGACGGTGCTGGCGGTGGTCGGTCTGCTGCTGGTCTGGTTCGCGCTGCTCCAGCCCTGGGGTGGGCTGATGCGGTTGTTCGGCATCTACCCGGCGATCCGGGCGGCGCTGGCCGGTACGGCCCTGGCGGCGGTCATCGCCGGGCTGCTGGGGGGTGCCGCGCTGGACGTGGCCGGGGCGGCGGCGGCGCTGGTGGTGCCGATGGCGGCGCTGGCCTCGCTGCGGGTGCTCGACCACTCGACCGACCGCACCCTGCCCGGCACGGGTCACCCCGGCCCGGACGGCCCACCCGGTGCGGCCCCGACCGGCGGCACCCCCGACGGTGGGCGGCCCGACGACGGCGGGGAGGCGGCGGCCCGCGAGGGGGACGGCAAGGACCTGCCCACCGCAGCGGTGACGCCGCCCGGCGGTGCCGGGGCGGACGGTCCGCGCGACGGTGACGCCGACGCACCGGACGACACCTCCGGCACCCGACCGGTGGGGCGGGACGCGGCGACGGTGCCGACGGCGCGTACCCCCGGTGCGGTGGGTCCGGCCCGGACCTCGGCGGCGGCCGGCCGGTCCGCCGCCGGGGCGGGATAGCCCGAGGTCGGGTGCGACGCCAGGTGGCCCCGGGGGAGGTGTTACCGTGGAATCCCGTGGATCGCGTGATCACTTGATCGGCACGGCGGTTCGCATGACCGCTACGGACGACACGGGAGCAGGCCTTGGCCCCTTCAGCACGCACGACCCGGCACATCTTCGTCACCGGGGGCGTCGCCTCCTCGCTCGGTAAGGGCCTCACCGCCTCCAGCCTCGGCAATCTGCTCACCGCACGCGGGCTGCGGGTGGTGATGCAGAAGCTCGACCCCTACCTCAACGTCGACCCGGGGACGATGAACCCGTTCCAGCACGGTGAGGTCTTCATCACCGAGGACGGCGCGGAGACCGACCTCGACGTCGGGCACTACGAGCGCTTCCTCGACCGGGACCTGTCGGGCAAGGCCAACGTCACCACCGGCCAGATCTACTCCGACGTGATCGCCAAGGAGCGGCGCGGCGAATACCTCGGCGACACCGTCCAGGTCATCCCGCACATCACCAACGAGATCAAGGCCCGGATCGTCGGCATGGCCGACCCGGACGCCGACGGCCAGATCCCCGACGTGGTGATCACCGAGGTCGGTGGCACCGTCGGCGACATCGAGTCGCTGCCGTTCCTGGAGGCGATCCGGCAGGTACGGCACGACCTGGGCCGGGACAACTGCTTCTACCTGCACGTCTCGCTGGTGCCCTACCTGGCCCCGTCGGGGGAGCTGAAGACCAAGCCGACCCAGCACTCGGTGGCGCAGCTGCGCAACATCGGCATCCAGCCCGACGCCATCGTGCTGCGCTGCGACCGGGAGATCCCGGAGAAACTGAAGCAGAAGCTCTCCCTCTACTGCGACGTGGACGCCGAGGCGGTCGTCGCCGCCCCGGACGCGCCGAGCATCTACGACATCCCCAAGGTGCTGCACCGCGAGGGGCTCGACGCGTACGTGGTGCGCCGGCTCGGCCTGTCCTTCCGCGACGTCGACTGGACCCGGTGGGACGACCTGCTGGAGCGGGTGCACCAGCCGCACCACACGGTCACCGTGGCGGTCGTCGGCAAGTACGTCGACCTGCCCGACGCTTACCTGTCGGTCAGTGAGGCGATCCGGGCCGCCGGCTTCGGCCACCGGGCCCGGGTGCAGCTGCGCTGGGTGCCCAGCGACGACTGCGTCACCCCGGCCGGCGCGGCGTCGGCCCTGTCCGGCGTGGACGGCATCGTCATCCCCGGCGGGTTCGGTGTCCGCGGCATCGAAGGCAAGATCGGGACCGCCCGGTACGCCCGGGAGAACGGGGTGCCGCTGCTCGGGCTCTGCCTCGGCCTGCAGTGCATGACCATCGAGGTGGCCCGTCACCTGGCCGGCCTCGACGCGGCGAACTCCCTCGAATTCGACGAGGAGGCCAAGCACCCGGTCATCGCCACCATGGCCGACCAGGAGGACATCGTCGCCGGTCGGGGTGACCTGGGCGGCACGATGCGGCTCGGGGCGTACCCGGCGACGCTGGCGGAGGGGTCGATCGTCGCCGAGGCGTACGGCGCCACCGAGATCAGCGAACGGCACCGGCACCGTTACGAGGTCAACAACGCCTACCGGGACCAGCTCACCACGGCGGGCCTGCACATCTCCGGCACGTCCCCGGACGGCCGGCTGGTCGAGTTCGTCGAGTTGGACCGCAGCCTGCACCCGTTCTTCGTGGCCACCCAGGCGCACCCGGAGCTGAAGAGCCGTCCGACCCGCCCGCACCCGCTGTTCGCCGGGTTCGTCAAGGCGGCCGTGGCGTACTCGCAGGCCGACCAGTTGCCGGTGGACCTCGACGCGGTGGCCGGGGCGGCGAAGAGCGAGCCGGCGAAGAAGGGTGCGCCGACGCCGAAGAACGCGGCCCGCAACGGCGCGTCGGCGACGGCGTCGTCCGCGTCGTGAGCGCCGTCGAGCACCGCTACGAGCTGCGTTCCCGGGTGCAGCGGTACGCCGGTCGGATCTTCACCGTGGTCACCGACGAGGTGACCATGCCCGGTGGGGGCACCGCCACCCGCGACTACGCCCGGCACGTCGGCGCGGTCGCCGTGGTCGCCCTCGACGACGCCGGTCAGGTGGTGCTGGTGCGGCAGTACCGGCAGCCGGTCGGGCGGCACCTGTGGGAGCTGCCCGCCGGCCTGATGGACGTCGCGGGGGAGGACCTCGCGGTGGCCGCCGGCCGGGAGTTGGCCGAGGAGGCCGACCTGACCGCCGCCCGGTGGGACCTGCTGGTCGACGTGCACACCTCGCCCGGTTTCTCCGACGAGGTGGTCCGGGTGTTCCTCGCCCGGGGCCTGGCCGAGGTGCCCGTCGGTCAGCGGCACGAGCGGCACGACGAGGAGGCCGACCTGCAGATCGTCCGGATCGACCTGGACGAGGCGGTCGGCATGGTGCTGGCCGGGGAGGTCACCAACGGGCCGTGCGTGGCCGGGCTGCTGGCCGCCGCCCGGGCCCGCGACGCCGGCTGGTCGGTGCTGCGCCGGGCCGACACCCCCCTGCACCGCTGATCCGGTACGCCGACAGGGGCCGCCGCGGTACGCCGCGCGGCCCCTGCGCCGTCCCTGCCGCCGGCCGGCGCGGGGGCCGGCCGGCGGGCGTGCACCCCACCGGCGTGGTGCGTCGCGCCGACGGGACACGGTGCGTCCGCCGGCGTTCCCGTCCGGCGGGCGGGGCCGCGCGGTGCGACGATGGGGGGTACGCCGAACGGCAGGCCCGCGCGGTATGCCTGACACACCGTCAGGTGGACCGGGCACCGGTTGTCACTGTGCCGTCCGTCGCAGGAGGACGGCCCGCCTAGACTGCCGCCGGCGGGACCGGTGAACCGCGTCGGCAACGGAGCCGGCGGGGCACCGCGCAGTCCGGGGTGCGGCACCCCGGAGAAGGGTGTCTCACGTGAAGGTCGGAATCCCCCGCGAGGTCAAGAACCACGAGTACCGGGTGGCGATCACGCCGGCAGGCGTCAACGAGTTCGTCCGTCACGGTCACCAGGTCTTCGTCGAGGCCGGCGCCGGTGTCGGCTCCAGCCTCACCGACGACGAGTTCGTCGCCGCCGGGGCCACCATCCTCGGCACGGCCGACGAGGTGTGGGACACCGCCGAGCTGGTGCTCAAGGTCAAGGAACCGATCGCCGAGGAGTACCACCGGATGCGCGCCGGGCAGGTGCTCTTCACCTACCTGCACCTGGCCGCCTCCAAGGAGTGCACCGACGCGCTGGTCGACCGGCAGGTCACCGGCATCGCGTACGAGACCGTCGAGCTGCCCGACCGGTCGCTGCCGCTGCTCGCCCCGATGTCCGAGGTGGCCGGTCGGCTCGCCCCGCAGGTCGGCGCGTACCACCTCCAGCGGCAGGGCGGCGGCCGGGGCATCCTGATGGGCGGCGTCTCCGGGGTGTACGCGGCGAAGACCGTGGTCGTCGGCGCGGGCGTGTCCGGCATGAACGCCGCCGCCATCGCGCTGGGCCTGCAGGCCGAGGTGCTGCTGCTGGACATGAACGTGGCCCGGTTGCGGCAGGCCGACGCCATCTACCGGGGCCACCTGCAGACGGTCGCCTCCAACGCGTACGAGATCGAGCGGGCGGTGCTCGACGCGGACCTGGTCATCGGCGCGGTCCTCGTCCCGGGCGCGAAGGCCCCCACGTTGATCTCCAACGAGCTGGTGTCCCGGATGAAGCCGGGCAGTGTACTGGTCGACATCTCCATCGACCAGGGTGGCTGCTTCGAGGACTCCCGCCCGACCACGCACGCCGAACCGACCTACCAGGTGCACGACTCGATCTTCTACTGCGTGGCGAACATGCCCGGCGCGGTGCCGCACACCAGCACGTACGCGCTGACCAACGTCACCCTGCCGTACGCCCTGGAGTTGGCCGACCGGGGCTGGCGTGACGCGCTGCGCCGTGACCCCGCCCTGGCGTCGGGCCTGAACACCCACGACGGTCAGGTGGTCTACGGCCCGGTCGCCGAGGCGCACGGCATGGCCACCCTCCCGCTGGCCGAGGTGCTGGCCTGACCGAGGAGCCGCACGACCCGGCAGGCGGCGTGTCCCGCGCGGCCGGGCGAGGGGTGCGTGGGACGGCACCCGACGGGGCCGGGGCGGGTGCGGAACCCGCGCCGGCCCTGCGTCGGATGGTGCGCGGCTATCTCGACCACCTCACCGTGGAGCGCGGCCTGTCGGCGAACACCCTCACCTCGTACCGTCGGGATCTGGAGCGTTACCTGGGCACCCTGGCCGCCGCCGGGGTGACCGACCTGGCGTCGGTCGGCACCGGGCAGGTCGAGGCGCACCTGGCCCGGCTGCGCGCCGGCGACGACGACCACCCGCCGCTGGCGGTGACCTCGGCGGCGCGGGCCGCCTCCGCCGTGCGCGGGCTGCACCGCTTCGCCGTCCGGGAGGGGTTGGCCGGGGCGGACCCCAGCCGGGACGTCCGCCCGCCGCCCGCGGCCCGCCGGTTGCCCCGGGCGCTGCCGGTCGACGACGTGGCCCGGCTGCTGGAGACTGCCGGCCCGGTCACCGCCACCGGCGACGGGGCGGCGCTGGCCCTGCGTGACCGGGCGCTGCTGGAGTTCCTGTACGGCACCGGCGCGCGGATCTCCGAGGCGGTCGGTGCCGCCGTCGACGACCTGGACGTCGACGAGGGCACCGCCCTGCTGCGCGGCAAGGGCGGCCGGACCCGGCTGGTGCCGATCGGCGGGTACGCCGTCGAGGCGCTGCGGGCCTACCTGGTGCGGGCCCGGCCGGGCCTGGTCGCCCCCGGTCGGGGCACCCCGGCGGTCTTCGTCAACGCCCGGGGCGGGGCGTTGACCCGGCAGGGCGCGTGGACGGTGCTACGGCGGGCTGCCGGGCGGGCCGGGCTGCCGGTGGACGGACCGCACGCGGTCTCCCCGCACACCCTGCGCCACTCCTACGCCACCCACCTGCTCGACGGCGGCGCGGACGTGCGGGTGGTGCAGGAACTGCTCGGCCACGCCTCGGTGACCACCACCCAGGTGTACACGTTGGTCACGGTGCAACGGCTGCGCGAGGTGTACGCCACGACCCACCCCCGGGCCCGGGACGCGGACCCGCCGTCGGGCCGCTGACCGGCCGCTACGCCCGACACGCCGGACCGGTGCCGAACGCGCTGGTCGTCGGTGGCGTAGAGTCGGCATCGGCGCGGACCTCCTGGAGCGACAACCGGGGTGCGCAGCGGCGCCGCGAAGGACGTCGGACAGCTCCGATGCCGGGTGGTCGTCGGGAGGGGGCAACGAGGACATGGCTGGCAACGGTGATCGTGCCGACGCCTGGACGTCGGAGCTCCGTGAGCAGCAGGCGTCACTCGGCGCCGACCTTGGTCCGGCCGACCCGGCCGCCTACACGATGCGCAAGCCGATCCCCGAGCCGATGCCCACCGACCGGCACGGCCCGGCCCGGATCATCGCGATGGCCAACCAGAAGGGTGGGGTGGGCAAGACCACCACCACCATCAACCTGGGTGCTGCCCTGGCCGAGTACGGCCGCAAGGTGCTGCTTGTCGACTTCGACCCGCAGGGCGCGCTGTCGGTGGGTCTCGGCGTCAACCCGCACAACCTCGACCTGTCGGTCTACAACCTGCTCATGCAGGACGACGTCATGGCCGAGGACGTCCTGATCAAGACGGACGTGGCCGGCCTGCACATCCTGCCCGCCAACATCGACCTCTCCGCCGCCGAGATACAGCTGGTCAACGAGGTCGCCCGGGAGATGGCCCTGGCCCGGGTGCTACGCAACGTGCGCAAGGAGTACGACTACATCCTGATCGACTGCCAGCCCTCGCTGGGCCTGCTGGCGATCAACGCGCTGACCGTCGCGCACGGTGTGCTCATCCCGCTCGAATGCGAGTTCTTCAGCCTGCGCGGGGTGGCGCTGCTGCTGGACACCATCGACAAGGTGCGTGAGCGGCTCAACTTCGACCTGGAACTCGAAGGCATCCTCGCCACCATGTACGACAGCCGCACCACCCACTGCCGGCAGGTGCTCCAGCGGGTGGTCGAGGCGTTCGGCGACAAGGTCTACCAGACCGTCATCACCAAGACGGTGAAGTTCCCCGAGTCCACGGTGGCCGGTGCCCCGATCACGACGCTCGACCCGGCCTCCTCGGGGGCCCGCAACTACCGGCAGTTGGCCCGTGAGGTGATCGCGGCCCAGGCCGACCGGTAGGTCGGGGTGCACCCTCGGGCGTCCCGGACGGCGACGACGTCCGAGACGTGGACTACGGTCGTCCGGTGACCGCGCCACCGCTGGATCCGCCGACGACCCCGCAGCAGCCGCCCGTGCTGGCTGCCGAGGTCGCCGCCGACCTGGCGACCGACCCGGCGGGGGTGCCGCAGGCCGGGCAGAGCGCCGGCTTCACCGTCCGGCTGGCGAACTTCACCGGCCCGTTCGACCTGCTGCTGCAACTGATCAGCAAGCACAAGCTGGACGTCACCGAGGTGGCCCTGCACACCGTCACCGACGAGTTCATCGCCTACATCCGCGCCATGGGCGACGAGTGGGACCTCGACGAGACCAGCGAGTTCCTACTCATCGCCGCCACCCTGCTCGACCTGAAGGCGGCCCGGCTGCTGCCCTCGGCCGAGGTGGAGGACGAGGAGGACCTCGCCCTGCTGGAGGCGCGGGACCTGCTCTTCGCCCGGCTGTTGCAGTACAAGGCGTACAAGGAGGCGGCGGCGCACATCGCCGAACTGGAGGCGGTCGGCGGGCGACGCTACCCCCGCGCGGTCACCCTGGAGGCCCGCTACGCCGACGCCCTGCCCGACCTGGTGCTCGGCGTCGGCCCGGAGCGGCTGCTGCGGCTGGCGGTGCGGGCGATGACCCCGAAGCCGGTGCCCGAGGTGTCCATCGCGCACGTGCACCTGGTCCGGGTCAGCGTCCGGGAGCACGCGACGATCCTGGCCGAACGGCTGCGCCGGGCCGGCATCGCCACCTTCACCCTGCTCTGCGCGGACTGCGAGATCACCCTGGAGGTGGTGGCCCGCTTCCTGGCCCTGCTGGAGCTGTACCGGGAGGGACTGGTGGCCTTCGTGCAGGAGGAGGCCCTGGAGGAGCTGACCGTACGCTGGACCGGCCCCGCCGACGGTGACGCCGATCTGCACGTCGACGAGTACGCCGGCACCCCCGCCGACGCCGACGACACTGGTCCCGCCCCGGGCGGACCCGCCGCCCCGGCGGCTGCCCCGGACGGCCCCGCCGGCCCGGGGTCTGCCGGCCCGGGGTCCGCCGGCCCGGGGTCCGCCGGCCCGGGGTCCGCCGGCCCGGGGTCCGCCGGCCCGGGGTCCGCCGGCCCGGCGGGCGAAGCCGCGACGACGCAGGAGACGCGATGAGCGACGAGGAGCGCCAGGACTCCCTGGCCGATCAGGCCGCGGCCTGGATCCCCCCGTGGGAGCGCCCCACCGCCCGGCAGCAGCCCGCGCCCGCCCCGACCGGCCCCGACGGCGAGGCGGACACGGCACCACCCGCCGATCCGGGTGCTCCGCCGACGGAGGCGGTGTCCGCAGGCCCCACCGCCCAAACGGGTCCGGGAGCCGCTGGTGAGCCGGCTGTTCCCGGAGCCCCGGCTGAGCCGGCTGTTCCCGGAGCCCCGGCCGAGCCGGCGACAACGGACGGGACCGGTGCGGGTGGGGTCGGTGCGGTCGGGGCTGGTGTCGGCTCGGGCCCGGACGCCGCCGCGGCGGGGGAGCGGGACCCGGTGGGCGTGCCGAAGCGGCGGCCGGCGGGCCGGCGGCGGGTGACCGTCACGCCGCCACCGGCACCCGAACTCGACGACGCGGAGCTGCGCGGCGCCCTGGAAGCCATCCTGCTCGTGGTCGACGAGCCGGTCAGCGAACTGGTACTCGCCCAGGTGCTGGAACAGTCCCCGGAGCGGATCGGGCCGGTGCTCGACGACATCGCCGCCGGCTACACCGCCGCCGGGCACGGCTTCGAACTGCGCCGGGCGGCCGGGGGCTGGCGGCTCTACACCCGGCCGGAATACGCGGCCCACGTCGAGCGGTTCGTCCTGGACGGGCAGTCGGTACGGTTGACCCAGGCCGCGCTGGAGACGCTAGCGGTGATCGCCTACAAGCAACCGGTGACCCGGGGTCGGGTCTCGGCCATCCGGGGTGTCAACTGCGACGGGGTGCTCCGTACCCTGGTCTCCCGAGGGTTGGTCGAGGAGTGCGGCGCCGAACCGGACAGTGGGGCGTTCCTCTACCGGACCACCACGATGTTCCTGGAGAAGCTGGGCCTGGACTCGGTCGCCGACCTGCCCCCGCTCGCCCCGTTCCTCCCCGACGACGTAGAAGAGCTTGCCGATGCCACGCGATGACCGTTCCCCCAAGCCCGACGCCCCCGTGTACGAAGGTGCCGAACGCCTCCAGAAGGTGCTCGCCGCCGCCGGTGTCGGGTCCCGACGCGCCTGCGAAGATCTGATCTTCCGGCGTCGGGTGACCGTGGACGGCCGGGTCGCCCACCTCGGCGACAAGGTCGACCCCGCCACCGCCGTGATCCACGTCGACGGGGAACGCCTCCAGGCCGACAACCGCCTGGTCTACGTGGCGATGAACAAGCCGCGCGGGGTGGTCACCACCATGTCGGACAACAAGGGCCGCAACGAGTTGGCCGAGTTCATCGGCAACCGGGTCGAGCAGCGGGTCTACCACGTCGGGCGGCTCGACGCCGACAGTGAGGGCCTGCTGCTGCTCACCAACGACGGGACCCTCACCCACAAGCTGATGCACCCGTCGTACCAGGTGCTCAAGACCTACCTGGCCGAGGTGGCCGGGCCGATCCCGCGTAACCTCGGCAAGCGGCTGCTGGCCGGGGTCGAGCTGGAGGACGGGCCGGTGAAGGTCGACTCGTTCAAGGTGGTGGACACCCTGGGTAAAACCGCCCAGGTGGAGCTGAGCCTGCACGAGGGGCGCAAGCACATCGTCCGGCGGCTGCTGGCCGAGGTCGGGCACCCGGTGTCCCGGCTGGTGCGTACCTCGATCGGTCCGATCAAGCTCGGTGACCTGCGCACCGGGCGGATCCGGCGGTTGACCAACGCGGAGGTCGCCGCCCTGTTCAAGGCCGTGGGTGACTGACCGGAGTCGCAGCGGGTAGGTGTGCCGGTAGGCTTCCCCGCGGCCCAACGGGCCGACGGGTGGCGTGCGTCGCCCCCGACGGCGGCGCGCGTGGCCGACCCGCGAGGCGCGGGATGATGGACGACGATGGACGACCGCTCAACGGCACCGGAGGAACCGGTGACCCGCGAGGTACGGGCTGAGGAGGACAACGGTGGAGGAAAACGTACGGGCCGGGCGCTGTGTGGTCGCGGTGGACGGACCGTCCGGTTCGGGTAAGTCCACCGTGTCGCGGCGGCTCGCCGTCGACCTCGGTGCCCGCTACCTGGACACCGGTGCGATGTACCGGGCGATCACCTGGGCGGTGCTGCGCTCCGGCGTCGACCTGGCCGACGCCGCCGCGGTGGGCAAGGTCGCCGCCGAGGTCGAGCTGCGCATCGGCACCGACCCCCGGGGGTACGGCGTGACCGTCGACGGGACGGGTGTCGACCAGGAGATCCGGGGCCCCGAGGTGACCGGCGCGGTCTCCGCGGTGGCCGCCGTGCCGGCGGTGCGGGCGTTGCTCGTGGCCCGGCAGCGGGAGCTGATCGCCCAGGCCGGTCGGATCGTCGTCGAGGGCCGCGACATCGGGGGTGTGGTGGCCCCCGACGCCGACCTGAAGGTCTACCTGACCGCCTCCGAGGCGGCCCGCGCCCGACGCCGCAGCGCCGAGGACGCCGCCGACGTCACGGCGACCGCCGCGGACCTGGCCCGGCGGGACCGGCTCGACTCCACCCGCGCGGTCAACCCGCTGCGGCAGATCGCCGACGCCGTCGAACTGGACACCACCGAGCTGGGCATCGACGAGGTCGTCGCCCAACTGCGGGAGCTGCTCACCGAGCGGGGCGTGGCATGAGCGACGGATGGGTGGAGCTGCGCGAGCCGGAGGTCACCGTCGAGGAGCCGACCGGCCCGCAGCCCGTGGTGGCCGTGGTCGGTCGCCCGAACGTGGGCAAGTCGACGCTGGTCAACCGGATCATCGGCCGGCGGCAGGCGGTCGTGGAGGACGTCCCCGGGGTGACCCGGGACCGGGTGCCCTACGACGCCCAGTGGAACGGCCGTTCGTTCACGGTGGTGGACACCGGCGGCTGGGAGCCGGACGCGAAGGACCGGGCGGCGGCCATCGCCGCCCAGGCCGAGACGGCGGTGGTCACCGCCGACGTGGTGATCTTCGTGGTCGACGCCATGGTCGGCTCGACCGATGTGGACGAGGCCGCGGTGAAGATGCTGCGGCGCAGCGCCAAACCGGTGATCCTGGTGGCCAACAAGACCGACAACACCGCCATCGAGATGGAGGCGACCGCGCTGTGGTCGCTGGGCCTCGGTGAGCCGTTCCCGGTCTCCGCGCTGCACGGCCGGGGCTCCGGCGAACTCCTCGACGCGATCCTCGACGCGCTGCCCGACGCGCCCAAGATCGTCGAGAACCGGCCGCGCGGCCCCCGCCGGGTCGCGCTGGTCGGCCGGCCCAACGTCGGCAAGTCCAGCCTGCTCAACCGGTTCTCCGGGGAGGAGCGGGCGGTCGTCGACTCGGTCGCCGGCACCACCGTTGACCCGGTGGACAGCCTGGTGGAGATCGGCGGCGAAACCTGGCAGCTGGTCGACACCGCCGGGCTGCGCAAGCGGGTCGGCAAGGCCAGCGGCACCGAGTACTACGCCAGCCTGCGTACCGCCGGGGCCATCGAGGCGGCCGAGGTGGCGGTGGTGCTGCTCGACTCCAGCGAGCCGATCAGCGAGCAGGACCAGCGGATCCTGACCATGGTCGTCGAGGCCGGCCGGGCCCTGGTGATCGCCTTCAACAAGTGGGACCTGGTCGACGCCGACCGCCGGTACTACCTGGACAAGGAGATCGACCGGGAGCTGCGCCGGATCCCCTGGGCGATCCGGCTCAACCTGTCGGCGCAGACCGGCCGGGCCGTCGACAAGCTCGCCCCCGCGCTGCGCAAGGCGTTGGCGAGCTGGGAGACCCGGGTGCCCACGGCGCAGCTCAACCAGTGGCTCACCGCCCTGGTCCAGGCCACCCCGCACCCGGTGCGCGGCGGTCGGGCCCCGAAGATCCTCTTCGCCACCCAGGCGGGTGTCTCCCCGCCGAGGTTCGTGCTGTTCACCACCGCGCCGTTGGACGCCGGCTACCAGCGTTTCGTCGAGCGCAAGCTCCGCGAGGAGTTCGGCTTCGAGGGCAGCCCGGTGGAGATTTCGGTACGCCCCCGCAAGAAGCTCGGCCCCGGCGGCCGGGGCAAGGCCCACGGCTGACCCGGCACCTCCAAGGGCTGCCGCTCCCACCCGGGGACGGCAGCCCTCCCGTGCCCCTCCTTTCCTAGGACGCTTTAGGGGTGGTGGCGGTGCGCACCGACGCGGCAGGGGGCTGTGCGCGCGGTGCGAAGATCCTGCGCTAAGCTGTACCGGCTGCCGCAGGGGAAACCAGGCGGAGAGCATCGGGACGTGGCGCAGCTTGGTAGCGCACTTGACTGGGGGTCAAGGGGTCGTCGGTTCGAATCCGGCCGTCCCGACAGAGTTCTAGCAGGTCAGGGCCTTGATTCACCTACGTGGATCAGGGCTCTTTGGCTGTGCCGTCTCACAATTAATCACGTACGCTCGTACTGTTAAAATTTGCGGTCCCGGCGTCACCGGAACAGTCCTGTCTCGAGGTGGTCGGCGGCCACTTTGAGGTGGCTGCTGTCGGGGTGGACGTAGACCCGCTTTGCCAGCGTGCCGCCGTCCGCATGTCCAGCCCACGCGGCGAGCACGACGTCGGGTACGCCGACCCCGGCGAGGTACGTCAGGCAGGCGTGCCGGGCGTCGTACGGCCGGACCTTGCGCATCCCGAGCTTGGCCATCAGTTCGTACACCCGGCGGCGCAGCCAGTCGGTGCGCTGCGGTCGGCCGAGTTCGTCGACCAGGACGTAGCCGCTGGCGAGGTAGGCGTCGCCGGCCTGGAGGTGCTCCTTCTTCTGCCGGGTGTGGAACGCCTTCAGCGCTTTCATCACCGTGGCCGGCATCGGCAGGCCGCGTCTGCCCGCCGCTGACTTGGCCTCCTTCTCCTCGATCTCGCCGTCGACGAGTGTCCGGGTGTTGTCGCCGGCGGCGATCGTGCCGGCCTCGAAGTCGATGTCGGACCAGCGCAGCCCGCATACCTCGGCGGGTCGTAGGCCCATCAGCGACAGTAGGCAGACGGCGTGCAGGCGTTCGTCCGTGATGCCGGTCAGGAAGGTTCTTACCTCTTCTTGCGTCCACGGTTTGCGGGCGGCCTGTGCTTCGAGGGCGGCCTTGGCTGCGGTCCGGGGGATGGTCACGAACGCCGCGACGTTGCGCACCACGAGTTGGCGGCGTACCGCGACGTTGAGGGCGGTGCGGAGCCGGCCGAGAGTCAGGCGTACTGATCGGACGCCCAGGCCGGTGCCGGGCTTACCGCCGCGTCTGCGTCCCTCGGTCAGCATCCAGTCGATCAGGGCTTCGATGTCGTCCTCGGTGACCTCTTGGATCGCCCTGTCGCCGAGGCGGGCGCGTACCGGCAGGAGCGCGTCTCGGTAGTTGGCTGCCGTGGCCTTCTCCACGTCGCGAGTGGCCGACTTGAGCCACTCGTCGAGGAACTGGTTGACGGTGACGTTGCCGGGGCGTACGTAGGTGCCGCGGTCGGTCTCGTGCTTGATCCGGGCGTATTCCGCTCGGGCTTCCTTCTTGGTGTCGAAGGTGTAGGTCCGCTGGTCCCGACGGCCGTTCGCTTTCCGGCCGACGTCGATGACGAAGCGGTAGCGGGTCTTGCCGTTCTTGAGCGTGATCTTCTTGATTGGATCCGAGCTGGACATGTTGGTCTCTGTTCCTTCACGCAGGTGAGGGGCGGTGCCGTTTGAGTCTTGTCGACGACCCTCCGGCGAGGTACCTAAAGAAGGTACCGAATCAAGGTACCTCATGGGGGTGCCGTGGTGGATGGTGATGACTGGGGGGAGATGTGGGACGCTCGACTGGTCATGCGGCCCTGTTCGATCCGCTTGCTGAGGAGGTGAGGCATGCCGCGACAGCGTCCTGTCGCCGACAACCTGCCGCCGTTGCCCACGCGGGAGAAACGGGACCAGCAGGTCAAGATCAGGCTCACGCCGTCGGAGATCGAGAGGCTCGGGGAGCTGCGGCCGGATTTGGCTCCGTCCGGGGTCGTCGCCTTGCTCGTTGACGACGTGCTTGGCGGACGTTATCGGCCGTCCTGGGCCGCATCCGCCGCTGATCAGTCTGAAGGCGAACCTTCGGGATCGGATCGGCTTGGTCGCCTGCCCACGTGAGCCGGGAGGGTCGTGGTGGTTGAGGAATCGCGACATCCGCTCCGACCGGCCATGGTCGGTTCCGAGCGCCTTTGAAACAGACTGCTTTGTAGGTCGTGCAGACAAGACTGCCGCCTGCTCTCCAACCAGTTGCCTGGAGTTCCCTAATAGCGTGCGGGCGGCCAGCTTGTCGTCTTAATGGAGTGGCGCGGATCTGCCGCAGTTGGGAAAGGAGCAGTAGCCGTTGGGTCCTTGGAGGTAGGGGTGGCTTTGGCTGGTGTTCGACGAGCCTCGCGCGGTGGGGCGACGTTTGGTGTTTGAATCCGGTCCGGTGGTCGGACCAGTTCTGTCCGGCTGTCGGACTAGCTCTAGTTCTGTGGTCGAACCAGCTACCGGCCGTGGGGGGATTCGAAGGCGATAGGCGGTCCTTGCTCTCTTGCGTCGAGCGTCATCTACCCGCGGCCTGAATCGTGTGACCCAGCCCAGTTCCTCAAGGCGGTTGAGCCAGACAGTGATTGTGGAGCGGGCCATTCCTGTTGCTCGTTCTAGGTCTGTCAAGCTCGGGGAGAACTGCGGCGGGATTACTGCGGTTGCGGTGTCTGTCCAGGTTAAGAGTGTGAGGATAAGGTGTCGTCCGGAAGGGCTGAGGCGGCATTCAGCGTCTCGAACTGCGCGCTCTACGGCCCATCGCTCTGCCATGCGGTATCTCCTTTCCGTCCCGCGTGCGGTCGGTGGCCCTGATCCCGACGGGCACCTGAGCCTCGTGACCGTAATGGTGCGTTCCTGTTCTGGCCAGTCGCGGAGCTGCTTGGTGTGCGGGCTTGGTTGCTCGGCGGCGGCGGTGACCTGTGGTTTCGGTCTCGGCGGGGCTCCGGCCACGATTGGCTACATCGGAGGGTGGGCGAGGCCGGCTGACGGCTGGGAAGGCAGTGGCAGGCAGACGTGGACGTGCTCGACCGCCGTCGGCGGTGGGGGAGGAGCCTCGCTGGCCTGTTGTCGATCCAGGCTCGGCGAAGGGATGGGTCTGTTCGGCCCTCGGCTGCGGGCTGCCTTGGTTACTTGCTCGTGTGTCGGTGCGTGCTTGTGGGCGGGTCGGGTGGATTCTGGGCGGCTTGCTCCATGGTCAGGATGTTCTGGATGATCGCGGCGATGCCTTGGCGTGCTCCGGGTGACAGCTTTTCGATGGACCGGGTGAGCACTTGCACGTCGGCGCTGCTCTGGGATGAGTCCAGGAAGAAGGCTGGCGAGACGTCGAAGAACTCGGCCAGGGCCGTCAGCGTCGCGGCGGTGGGGTTGTTGTGCTCGTCGGTGCGCAGTCTGCGCAGGGTCTCGGGAGAGATGCGATGACCTCGGGCTTTGAGTGCCTCCGATACCTCGGCGTCCGTGTACGGACCTCGGCCCTGGGGGTGGTGATGGGCGTACAGGTATCGAAGCCTGTCTCTAATGAGTGCCGGGCCTGAGCCGCCTGATGGGTTCTCGTGCGGTGCCGCCATGACGCCCCAAACTGCAACTAGAGTTGGTTGCAACCCAACTTTGTGTGGAAGTTCCACGCCGGCTGTGCTTAACTCTCAGTGCCCGAGCCACACCAAGTTGGACGAGCGCCAACTTGGTGGGTTGAGGGTAGCGCATCGGTCGGCCTCGCCGGAGGGGGTTGTGGGGCTCCGATTCGCTTCGTCGAACGACCGCGAAGCCTTGTGGTGACACGGTCTTCGACGGGCCTGCTCGTGTGGTCGACGTCCAGGTCGTGACGGTACGGGGGACCGGCCCGCGGCGACGAAAGCTCGTCGCCGCTGGCTAGTGCTGTACGGCAAGCCTTCGGGGGAGGCGGACGTGTCGGATCCATCGACTGCACGAGCAGGCCACCTCGCCAGCGCCGCGACCTCTTCCGAGGTGGCGGACGGCGAACGGGGGGAGGTGGCGGAGCGGGCGACGCCCGCTCCGCCACCCGAACCCCACCAGCCTGCGGTACACCGCGAAAGTCTCGACAGCGTGGGGCCCTGGTGGGCGCCGGGCGTGACGCGAGGACCGCGGGAGATTCCTCGCGAGTTCGGCGGCGGCAGCAGAGTCGAATCGCTGTGGCTGCGCACGGCGTCGCTGCACGCCGGCTGCCCCTTGGTGAGTGTGTCATCGGCCGACGGCGGTGTCGGGCGCTCGACGCTGACGGTGGCACTCGGTGGGGTCTTGGCGCTGGCAAGTCCAGCTCCGATCGTGGCGGTGGATGCGACCGGACGGGCATGGGGCGGTGTGGGCCACCGCGTGATCCGAGGCGGCTCGGCCACGGCGTGGGACGCCAGCGTCGCAGAGCACAGGTTGGCCGACCCGCAGGTCGCCGAGGAGCTGATGCGCAGAGGGCCGACTGGCCTGCGCGTATTGGTCGGTGAGAGCAGGATGACGGCGCAGCGGCGTCCTCCCACCTGGTCGGAGATGTTCGGTGTGATCGGCCATCTGCGGTCGGTGTATGCGATGGCGTTGCTGGATCTTCCCGCGGCGGACAACACGCCGACGTGGCGGGCGTTGGGGTGGGCGACCGTGCCGGTGCTGGTGACCCGTGCCACCGTCGACGCCCTGCAACACACCATGCGGTTACTGGCGCATCTGAAGGCCGCGGGACTGGGTCAGGTGGCGGAGTCCGCGGTGGTGGTGGTCATGACGACCACCCACTCCACCGCGCGGGAGGTTCGCGCGGTCGAACACCTCGCGCGGCAGGCGGCGACGCATCTGGTCCGCGTGCCCTTCGACCCGGTGCTCGCGCGTCCCGACCCGCTCGATCCCCGGTCGCTGAGCAAGGCCACGCGAACCGCGCTGACCGAGGTCGCCGCAGCGGTGGTCGACCGCTGTCCTGCTGCCCCTGACCCGCGCGGGGCTGCTCCTGTCGCCTGAGGACGGCGACGTCTCACGGGAGGAACTGATGGTGATCGTGAATTGGGTAGCGGCTGTGTTGACGGCGCGGGCGCCTGCGGTGGTGGCGGTGCTGGCCCCCGATCCGACGCCAACGCCGACGCCGTCCGGTGGGGGGTTCGACTTCGGCCGGATCAGCCCGGACCCGGCAGCGGTGCCGCGTTCGGATCTGTTCTACAAGCTCGCCAACGCGGCGCTGTTCCTCGGCGTGATCTCCGCGGTGGCGGGCCTGGCGGCCGGTGCGATCGCGTTCGGCATCGGACCGATCTTCGGCGCACACATCATCAGTGATCGAGGTAAGTCGATGATGTGGAAGGCCGGGCTGGTGGCGATCGTCGTGGGGTCGGCGACGTCGATCGTCGCGTTCCTGCTCAGCGAGATCTAGCAGGTGTCCCCCATGCGGAACTCGGGATACAAGACGACCGACGGTCGGCGTGGTCCGGCGACGGCGCTTCTGCTCCTTGTCGCCGTCGTGGCCGCTGGTACGGCAGCCTTCGTCGTGGGACGCGCCAGCGCACCCGAACGGCCTGGGCCGGAAGGCTCTAGCGAGCGTCTCGTCAGGGGGGTGCCGGTTGGCTTCGCCGGCACCCCTCGCGGGGCAGGTGACGCGGCGGCGGCGTACGTGGTGGCGGTGGCCGCTGCGGCGGCCCGGCCGGCCGGGGAGCGGCAAGCGCTGGTCGACGCCATCGCTGTGGACGGTTCGGGTCCGGCGGTGGCCGAGATGATGGGTGCGGGATCGCCGCCGTCTGACGGTGCGGGGATCGCGCAGAGCATGGCCGTCCGGGTGTGGGTTCCCGACGTGGACCTTGACGCCCAGGTGCCGGCTGGCGGTGAGGTGGCGGCGCGGCTGCTGGTGTGCGCGCTCGCCGGGGCGATGACCGATGGGCTCGTCGCCGGCCCGGAAGCGGGTCTTGCGGGTGGCTGGTACGTGCAGTCGGTGACGGTGCGCTGGACC
Source organism: Micromonospora sp. NPDC049257 (assembly GCF_040678915.1). Classification (NCBI taxonomy): domain Bacteria; kingdom Bacillati; phylum Actinomycetota; class Actinomycetes; order Micromonosporales; family Micromonosporaceae; genus Micromonospora; species Micromonospora sp. NPDC049257. The sequence continues at coordinate 162,872 of NZ_JBFAQU010000013.1, read as the reverse complement.
CAGGACCGGTGGCGTGTGGTGGCGGTGCAGCGGCCGGTGCCGGTGCCGCCGCCGGATCAACGGGGTGCCCGCCGCGACGGTGGTCCCCGCGACACCCAACCCTTGCTTGAGGTGCTCAGCGTGCGCTCCTGGGTGCCGGGGACGGACTGATCTCATGTCATGGCTCACGACCTGCCGACGCGGGATCGGCATCGCCGCCGCACTGGTTCTGGTGGCCGCCGTAACACTGCCGATGCCGGCTGCGGCGGCCCCGGCCCCGGTTCCGTCTGCCTCGGCAGTCGATGCCTGCCCCGCGCCGACGTCTTCCGGGCAGCCGTCGCAGCCCGGTGGGGAGCAGACGGCGCCGCAGGTGAACTGGTGTCTTCCGTGGGCACGGTGGAAAGCCGGCGACGGCTGGGTTACCGATTGCGGCAAGGCCGGCGGCGCGGTGGAGCAGGAACGCTGCGACGCGGTGTCACTCACGGTGCAGTCACCGCCGCCGCAGGGCATACGGTCGGTCCTCGACGAGTCGCTGCCGACAGGTGGCGCTGCGCCGGTGAGGTGCGAACGGTTCGCCGACCGCGCCGCCGAGGACGAGGGCAACGCCGACCGCTGGACGGCGAAGCAGCACCGTTGCGAGGCGGTGCGTGCGTCGCTACTGCCCTTCTCCTCCCTCCAGGTGCCGGGCTGCAAGGCCCTCGATGTGGGGTGCCAGGTCGGCGAGCAGGTCAAAGGTGCCGCACGCTCAGGGTTCGAGGGCCTCGCGGACATCTGCGTGGCGGGCTTCGCGTGGATGTTGAGCAAGCTGGCCGAGGTGGTTTTCGAACAATCATCCGCGGTGCCGGATGAGCCCTTCTATCTGGTCTACAACGACATCTCCGGTGTCCTGATCATCGTGGTGTTGCTGTTCTTCCTCATCTCGACCGCCATCAGCGGGCTGCGCCTGAATGGCCCCGGCCCCTTGTCCACCCTGGGCGGACTGGTCCGGGCTCTGCTCGGTGTCGCCTTCGCTGGCGGCATCGCCTACATCCTCATGGCGGCGTGGGACGAGGCGACGGTGGCACTGATCGCACGTAACCAGCAGCGTGACTGGCAGCCCAGCATGTGGGTGGACGCGCTCAACGCCCTGACCGCGGACACCGGCACGATCCTGCTGGCCTTCGTCGTCGCGGTGATCAGCGTGATCGGGCTGGTGCTGGTGTTTCTGATGCTGCTGTTCCGGTCTTTGCTGGCTGCCGGCGCGGCGCTGTTCGGGGCGATGGCGATGACCGGGCAGGTGATGGCCGAGACCCGCTCGTGGGGCCGCAAGTGGTTCTGGACCTGCAACGCCCTGGCCAGCTCGAAGTTCTTCATCGCCGCGCTGTGGATCTACGGCACGCGCAGCACCTACGAGAGCGACAACGTCATCAACGTGCTGCGCGGCATGTTCATCATCATCCTGATGGTGCTCGCGCCGTGGATCCTGCTGCGGCTGACGAGCATGTGGGACGGCTACCTGGCCGACGTCGACGCCCGGGGTTTCCTGACCGCAGCGGCCGGCGCGGTGGGCCTGGACGCCGCCGCCGGACGCCTGGCTGATCCGCTCAGCGGCGGTGGGGACGGCGATACGGACGCCGCGTCGTTGATGCAGGGCAACTCCGACGCCATCCCGACGAACCCTACCGATCCGCATGGCGTACAACCCGGCGCGATGCCCGAGGCGGTGGAGGCTCTGCAAGCTCACGGTGACGGGGACCAGGCGGGGCGGCCGGCTGGTGAGCCGGGCGCTGATCAGAACGGTGGGGAGAACACCCAGGAGGCCGAGGGCATCGAGAGGGACTCCCGCACCGCCCAGGGAGATATGGCCAAGGGGCAACTCACCGCGCCCGGTGACGCGACTGGGCAGCCGGCGCTACCGGTAACGCCGAACGCCATCGGTGAGAAGGCCACCGCCACGGATACCTCCGCATCCGGCAGCCCGCAGGCCCCAGACCCCGCGCCGGCAACGAGCGGTGCGGGCACATCCACGTCGACCGGTGCGACGCCGCCAGCCGGCCCTCCGCTGCCCCCGGCCCCGATCCCGAATGGGAGCGGGCAGAGCCCGTCAGGTGGTGCGGCCGACCCGTCCGGTAGCCCGCAGGGCGCAGAGCCTGCGCCGGCAGCGAGTGATGAGGGCGCACCCGCGTCGACCGGTGCGACGCGGCCAGCCGACTCGCCGGTGTCCCCGCCTCCGGTCCCGGATGGGAGCGGGCACAGCCCGTCAGGTGGTGCGGCCGATCCGCTCAGCTCAAGCCAACCGCCACAGGGCGGCGCCGCCACCGGTGCGGGTGCCGGTGGTACGGGCGGTGCCGCTGCGGGCGGCGCCGCCGAGGTACCCATCGTTCCGGTCTAGGTGAGGAGACCAGATGACCCAGTTTCAGTTCCCACCGCGGTCCACGCGGGGCTCGATCATGGGCTTCTCGTGGGGACAGATCGGCATGGCCGTCGCCGGCGTGATCTGCCTGGTCATCGCCGCGAACCTTCTGGTTGCCGGTCGGCAGGGCAGCGCCGGCGGCCTGCTGCTGGCAGCGCTGCTGCTGTTCACCGTCGGCCTGCTGCGGCTGCGGGGCCGCCGCGTCACCGAGTGGACGCCGATCATCGTCGGCGCGCTGGTGCAGCGTGCCGCCCGGCAGGACCGCTACCGGGGCGGTGTCTTCGCCGCCACCCCCGGCAGTGCGCACCTGCACCTTCCGGGTCCGGCCGCCGGGTACCGCTGGCTGCCGGCGGTCGCCGCCGATGGGCTGACCGAGGTGGGGTTGCTGCACCACCGCCGCGAGAGCACCGTCACCGCGGCCCTGCTTTGCGCGGGAAGCAACCTGGTTCTGGCCGACAGTGCGGTGCAGCAGCAGCGCCTGTCGGCGTGGGCGGAGGTGCTGAATCTGCTCGGCACCGAGTACGCCGACAGTGGTCTGACCCGGTGGGCGCTGACCGCACGCGCCGTGCCGGATGCCGGGAACCGGGCACAGCGGTATCTGGTGCAGGCGGCGGTGAACACCGACACTGCCGCGTACCAGTCCCTCGCGGAATTGACCGCCGGGGCGGCACCGTCGACGCAACGCCACGAGGTGTATCTCAGCGTCGTGTTCGACACGAAGAAACTGTCGGCGGAGATCGCCGACGCGGGCGGCACCGGCGCGGCCATCGCCACTGTGGTACTCGACAAGCTCGGCGGTGTGCAAGCCGCGGTCCGGGAGGCCGGCGTCGACACCGTGGGCTGGTTGACGCCACCGCAGTACGCGGCGGTGCTGCGTACCCAGTTCGACCCCGAGGACCAGCCGCACACGGATATGCGGACCGCGAGCGCGGGTGGTGTGGCACCGCACACGGCGGGGCCCATCGCCGCGGAGAGCATCGGCTGGTCGTCCTACCGTCACGACTCAGGGTTCTCGCAGAGCCTGTGGGTGTACGAGATGCCGCGCCAGCCGGTGGCCATGACATGGATGACCGCCCTGTTCACCCGCACCACCGGTCGGCGTGCGGTGACGGTCGTCGCGGAGCCGGTGCCCGCACAGCTGGCCCAGTTGGCGACGCGGCGCGACAAGGTCGCCCGCGCCGGTGACGAGATCACCAAACGCAAGATGCGGTTGGTGCGCACCGCGCGGGAGGACGAGGAAGCCCGCTCGGTGGATCAGGTTGACCGGGAGCAGGCGGCAGGGCACGTGCGCTACCGCTACGCGGTCGTCGTCACCGTCACCGCCGGAAGTGAGGAGCAGCTGCGCCACGACGTGCGCGCGGTCAAACGCGTCCTGGGCCGCACCGGCTGTCAGGCGGTGGTGCTCTACGGGGAGCAGGATCAGGGCTTCGTCGCTGGGGCACTGCCCTTGGCGCGGGGGCTCAAGCCGGTGCGGGGGTGGTTGGCGTGAGCCGGGCGAGGGTGCGGCGACAGGGGTCTTTGGCGCAGCATGTCGCGCAGGCGGCGCAGCGGCGTGATCTGTCGGTGGCGCAGGCCGACGTGGCGCGCGAGCAGCGTGCTGTGCGCCGAGCAACGCAGCGGCTGCTGGGTGCGCCGCCGGTTGACGGTCGCGGTGCCCTGGGGCGTGCGGCCGGGCGGGTGTTCTGGCGGCTGCGGCTGCCGCCGCTGGTCACCACCAGCGCGCAGTTGTGCAGCGTGTATCCGTTCGTCGCCGACCCGGGCCTCGGGGTGGACGGGCCCCTGATCGGGCAGGAGGTGTACTCCCGGTCCGGGTTTGTTTTCTCGATGCGGGAGTTGTATCGGGCCGGGGTGCTCAGCGCCCCGAACATGGTGGTGACCGGGGAGATTGGTTCGGCGAAGTCGTCGCTGCTCAAGACGATCGCGTTCCGGGGGATCCCGTTCGGCACCCGCTTCTACATCGTCGACGTCAAGGGTGAGTACGACGCCCTCGCCCAGGCTGCGGGGATCAGGCCGGTACGCATCGGGCCTGGTGCCGGGGTGGTGATGAACCCTCTGGCCGGGATCCGCCGCCAGCCGGGGCAGGGGGAGTCGGAATGGCTGCAGATCCAACGGGCACGTCGGCTGTTGCTGCTGGAGGGACTACTGGAGATCCAGCTCGGCGGCCCGCTCAGTGAAGCTGAGCGGTCGCTGACCGAGTACGCCCTCGATGCGGTGACCCGCGGCGACGACGGCACCAGCGCCGACCGGTTGGCCACCCCGACGCTGTCTTCGGTGTTGGGTGCGATGGGCGACCCGTGCGCGTGGGCGCACCGCCTCGCCGGGGTGCACTACGACGTCGACCAGTTCGCCGCCGACAGCCGACGTGTCCGTCTCGCGCTGGAGCGGCTGATCACCGGTGTACTGGGTGGGATCTTCGACGCCCCCACCGCCGCCGCGCTGACGGTGGACTTCGACCAACCCGGGGCGATCCTGGACCTGCGGGCGGTGCGGACCTCGGACCAGATGACGGCGATGGCGATGACCTGCGCCCAGTCATGGTTGGAGGCGGAGCTGACCCGCCCTGACGCCCCACCGAGGGTGTGTCTGTACGACGAGTTCGCCCTGGTCACCCGCCACCTCGGTCTCGTTCGGCGGATGCGCGAGCAGCTGAAACTCGCCCGCGCGCTGGGCACCGAGAACATCCTGGCGTTCCACCGGTTCTCGGACTTGGCGGCCAGCGGCAGCGCCGACTCCGAGCAGGTTCGCATCGCCCGCGGCCTGATCGAGGACACCGGCGTGCGGGTGTCCTACCGCCAAGCGGCGGGCTCGCTGGACGCCGCTCGCGAGTTCTTGGGCACCACCGACGTGGAGACCAACCTGTTGCTGCACCTCCGCCGTGGCGTCGGCCTGTGGAAGGTCGGGTTGCGTTCCTACGTCGTCAAGCACCAGCTATCCACGATGGAGCAGGCCATGGTCGACACCGACAGTCGAATGCGCCGCAACCCGGACCACACCGGGAGGACACTGACGGAGGCGGAGTACGAGGCGCGGGAGTCCGCGGCAGTGGGACAGGTGCCGTGATGGCCGGCTCCCTCATGTCCCCCGGACACCGGCTACCCAGGCGCGGCATGCCCCGGGCTGACATCCTGGCCCGGCTGACGCTGCTGGGCATCGCCGCGACGGTCGTGGTACTGGGCACCGTGACGCTGTGGCTGGCCGGGCAACTCGGCGGGTTGCTCACCCACCTGTCGTGGCCGGACAGCACACCAGCGGACGCACCCGGCATCGCCGCACGGATGATCATCCACCGCGGCGATCCCGGTGCGGCGTGGCCCGCCGCCGCCCGCGCGGACCTGCCTCCGAGCGGCCTGCTGTACGTGCTGTGGTTCGCGCTGTTCAGCGCCACGGTCGTGGGCCTCGCAGTTCCGGCGGTCCGCTTCGCACGGCGCAGGGTGCAGCGGCACGGGTTCGCCCGCCGCAGGGACCTCGACCAGGTGGTGACCGCGTCGGCGGTGCTCCGCCGCGTCGACGTACTGCGCCCCGGCCTGACCATCCGGGCAACCGACCGCCCCACCACCGTGCAGGAGAAGACCCGACGCCGCGCCGACCCGTTGGAGGTGGCCCGCTTCCTGGGCAGCCACGCGCTCACGGGGGAGCCGCTGTACTTGGCCAACGAGTACACCGAACTGCTCGCCGGCGCGGCCCGCTTCGCCAACAAGACGTCGCGGTACATCGTGCCGCGCGTCGCGGACGCCCGAGGCGCGGTGATCTCCACCTCCACCCGTCTGGACGTCGCCGCCGTCACCTACGACCTGCGCGCCCAGATCGGCCCGACGTGGATCTTCGAACCGCAGGGGCAGATGCCCGGCCTGCCGCGGCTGCGGTGGTCGCCGATCGAGGGGGCCCACGACCCGGACATCGCCGCGCTGCGGGCGAAGGGCTTCGCTGCCGGCGCTGGCCTCAAGGGCGACGTCGAGAACGGCCAGTACTTCCAGGACCAGGCCGCCTCTGTCATCCGTGGCCTGCTGCACGCCGCCGCTCTCGACGAGCAGACGACCATGACCGACGTGGCCAGTTGGGCGGCCAACCCTACCGATCCGCGCGCGGAGCGGATCCTGCGCCATCACCAGCACACGGTGTGGGCCGACCGGCTGGCGTTCCACCGCGAGTCCACCGGCCGCAGCCGCGACGCCATCCAGTCCGTCGTCTTCGGCGCCCTGGACGCGTTCAGCAACCCGCGGATCCTGCACGCCTGCTCCCCGCCGCGCGGCGAGCAGTTCCGGCCGGAGCAGTGGCTCGATGAGTCCGGCACCCTCTACCTGGTCGGCACCCGCAGCGGGCAGGCACTCGTGGCGCCGCTGTTCGCCGCGATCGCCGAGGACATCATCTACCGCACCCTGCAACGCTCATTCGTCGCGCCGGGCGGTCGGGTGGAGCCCTGCCTGTATCTGGTCGGCGATGAGATCACCAACATCGCGCCGCTGCCGTCGCTGCCCGCACTGGCCTCCGAGGGCGGCGGCGCCGGGATCGCCTTGTCGATCTCCTGCCAGAACACCCACCAGCTGCAGGAGCGGTGGGGCCGCGACGGCGGCCAAGCGCTACGCGACGGAGCGAACGCCAAGTTCGTCATGGGCGGCACGCAGGACGTGTCGGCGCTCAAGGACGCGCAGTCGCTGCTCGGGCAGGTGCAGGAACTGACGTCGGCCGCGTCCTGGGGCGGCGGACGCGCCAGCGTGCAGGAGAACAGCCGCCGGGAGAGCTTGCTCGACCTGGCCGAGCTGCGGACCCTGCCCACCGGGCACGCCCTGGTGCTGCTCGGGAACATGCCCCCGGTCGAGGTGGTGCAGCCGGCGTGGTGGGAACGCCCCGACGCCGACCGGTTCCATGCCGCGCAGGCCGCGTTCACGGCACGCCTCGAAGGGCGGCGGGGGTGATGTCGCCGCGCACATTCCAGTTCGAGCTGCCGCAGCAGGCATCCGAGGAACAGCGGGCACTTGCGGAGCTCGCCGGGCTCATCGACACCCTGCGCGGCAGCGTGGAACAGCTCGCCGAGGCGCACGTGGCCCTCGCCGAACGCGTCGACGCCTCAGATGCCACTGGCGAGTGGATGCCGGCGGGTTACTGCTGGCGCGACCTGGACGCCGACGCCGCACGCCAGCTGTGGGCATGGCTGGCCGAGTGGACGCGGTGGCTCGTGGACCGCTACGGCCTGGCCCAGGACCTCGGGGCGTGCTGGCCGGCGCACCCGGCCCTGGTGGAGGAGCTGACCGCGCTGAGCGTGGCCTGGCACCACGCCTACTCCGGTAAGGGCGACCCGGACGCCCCGGTGCGCTGGCACGAGGCGCTGCACCGCGCCCGGCACCGGTGGCGGGACTGGGACACCACCCGCTGCCGCCACGGCCACCACCACCCCCGCAGCGGCGAATCGGTCTGGTCGCCGCCGTGGCCGGATGACGCCGAGCGGGCCGTCACCGACGACATCGACGCCCGCCCAAGCGGGATGGCGGCGCAACCGGGAGGGGGGACGACATGACGCAGCCAGCCGAGGTCACCAGTGTCTGGGACTGGCAACGCTTCGAAGCCGCGCTGTTCGGACTGCGCGAGGGCATCGACGCGCTCCGGGGCTACATCGCCGAGATTCACGACGCGCGTCACGACTGGCGCGACGACCAACAGGAGGACAAGCAGCGATGGACGGAACTCGACGAGATGACGCGGCGGGAGACGGAGCTGGACTTCGCCAGCGACGGGCACCTCGACGGGGACTACACCCCCGACGTCGCGCAATGAACACCGTACGCCCCGCCAAGGCTCCGTTCGCGCGCATCGGCGTCGGCCTGGAGCAACTACGCCGCGACATCGACGCCCTGGTCGACGTCGTGGCCCGTCACCCGCAAGCGCGTCCGCAGCTCGTGGAGATCCACCACCAGGTGCGCCTGCTGGGACAACACCTCAACACCGCTCTCGCCTCGCCCACCGAGCCCGTCCCGCCCGAGGAACAGCAGTGACACGACACCCCGTCAGGGCGGCCATCGCGGGGGTGGCCACCCTGCTGCTCACCGCCTGCGCCGGGACCGGCCCGGCTCCGACCGGCGACGCACCTGCCAACGACCCCACGGCCGCACCTGCGGTGCCAGCCGGGACGCTGCCCGCCGACCCCGACGGTGTCCTACCCGCCACACCGACTGCCGCCGATGCGGCGGCGGTGACCACCGCGATGCGGTTCGTGCGCGCTTGGGCCCGACCAGACCTGCCCGCCGACCGGTGGCTGTCAGGCGTGCGCCCGTACGCCGTCTCCGCCTACGCGGATCTGCTGGCCACGGTGGATCCGACCAACGTTCCCGCCACTCAGGTCACCGGCGGGGGGCAGGTGGTGGCGGCCACGGCGGAGCGGGTCGACGTCGACGTCCGCACCGACGCCGGGGTGCTGCGAGTGCGGTGCGTGCGCGACGGCGCCCGGTGGGTGGTCGCCACGCTGGGCATCCGGCAGGAGGCGGCGGCGCAGTGAACCGCGCACGTGTCGGAATCGGTGTGGCACTCATCGCCGTCCTACTGCTGTGTGGACTGCCGGTGACGGTGGTGCTCACCGACGAGGCGCCGGCGGCGGCGTGCACCGCCACCGGACCGTCACAGGCACCCGCCGCCAGGATCGCGGTGGTGGGGCGGTGGAATGCCGAACAGGTCGGCAACGCCGCGCAGATCGTCGCCGTGGGACGGCAGCGCGGTGTGCCGGCCCGGGGGTGGGTCATCGCGGTGGCCACGGCGATGGTCGAGTCGAGCCTGCGCAACCTGCGCGGCGGTGACCGCGACTCCCTCGGCTTGTTCCAGCAGCGACCCAGCCAGGGATGGGGCACTCCCACGCAGATCCTCGACCCGGCCTACGCCAGCGGGAAGTTCTACGACAAACTGCAGCGCATCGACGGGTGGGAGACCCTGCCCCTGTCCGTCGCCGCGCAACGGGTGCAGGTCTCCGCGTTCCCCGACCGCTACGGCCAGTACGAGAACGACGCCGAGCAGGTCGTCGCCGCGGTAGCCGGTGTCGCCACGATCGCCGAGCTACCCGGGGCCAGCCTCGCCACCTGCCCCAACGGGTCGGTGACGGTGGCGCCGTCGGGGTGGACGGTGCCGGTGCGCGCGGCGGTGGGCAGCGGCTACGGGCCACGCGCCGGCCGGCTGCACGCCGGCGTGGACCTCAGCGTGCCCCGCAACACCGTCATCCGGGCGGCCAGCACCGGGAAGGTCGTGTGGTCCGGCTGCGACCCGAGCACCGGCAACTGCGACATCGACGGCAGCCCGAGCACCCGGGGCTGCGGCTGGTACGTCGACCTCGTGCACGCCGCCGGGCACGGCACCCGCTACTGCCACATGGTCCGCCGACCCGACGTCGGCGAGGGCGACACCGTGCAAGCCGGACAACAGATCGGCCTGGTCGGCACCAGCGGCCACTCATCCGGCCCGCACCTGCACTTCCAAACCCACGAAGGCGTGTGCGCGGGATCGCGCTGCGACCTGGGCAACGCCAACTCCGTCGACCCGGTGCCGTTCATGCGCCAACGCGGTGCGGCACTCGGCGAAAGGGGGTGAGGCACCGGCAGAAGACGGCAGGCAGGTATCAGCCACCACACGGGGGAGACAAGCATGTACGACGAGGATGAGGACACCGAGCGTCCGCACCGGCTGGCACCGCAACCACCGCCGCCGCAGGACCGCGGCGGGCAGATCGGCCAGCGCCGCAACCGCAAGCCCCACCGGCGCCCGCCCCAGCGCAGGTGGATGCGATGAACGCCGCCACCGACCGCCGGCCACGCCGCGTCGGCGGCGTCTACCGGCCACCGGTCAACCCGCCGCGAATGCCGCCGCCCCGGCCGGGCCCACTGGCGCAACTGGTGCGCACCGCCAACACCCTGCGCGCGCAGATCGAACGCGACGTGCTGCGCGACGAAGGGTTGACCTGGACCACCTACGACGTGCTCGTGCTGGTCTGTGCCCGCCGGGCGGTAGAAACCCGCGCGGCGGCCGTCGAAGTCGGCATCGCCAAGGCCACCCTCACCCACGCCCTCGTGTCGCTCGTCGACCGGGGACTGGTCCGCCGCGACCTCCACGAGGAGGACCGGCGGCGGGTGGTCCTGCGTCCGACCCAGGCCGGCATGGAACTGGCCCGCCGTGTCCAAGGCCCTCTGGAAGCCGCACAAGCCCGGCTGTTCAGCGAACCGGGCATGCCCTCGAAAGACAGCCTCGCCCGCGTCCTACGATCCCTCGCCACCCGCTCACAGCAAGACAGGACCACCGATGAGCTGGACGAAACCCGGTGACCGGCATCGGGGTAGCCCGCGGCACCGCCCTGTACGTCGGGGCGGTGCTCGGGCCTGGCGTGTTGGTTCTGCCCGCGCTCGCCGTGCAGGCCGCCGGGCCGGCGTCGCTGCTGGCCTGGGCCATGATGCTTGCGGTGTCGGTGCCGATCGCGGCGGCGTTCGCCGCGCTCGGCATCCGCTATCCCGACGCGGGTGGGGTGGCGACGTTCACCCGACGGGCGTTCGGACCTGCGGCCGGAACGGTTGTCGGCTGGTGGTTCTACGCGGCCGTGCCGATGGGCATGGTCGCCGGGGCGATGGCCGGCGCCCGGTACGCCGCCACCGCGCTGGGCGGCGGGCCGGGCGCTACGGCGGTGACCGTCGCCGGCATGCTCGCGGCGGCATACGCGCTGAACGTCGTCGGGCTGCATCGGTCCGGCCGCCTGCATCTGGCGCTCACCGGTGGCCTCTGCGCGCTGCTGATCACGGTGATCGTCGTGTCGGCACCCCACATCAAGGCCAGCCAGTTCACACCGTTCGCTCCCGAGGGCCCTGCGGGCGTCGGTAACGCCGCAGCGGTGCTCTTCGTCGCGATCTGCGGGTGGGAAGCCGCCGCCCACCTGGCGGGCGAGTTCACGCGCCCCCGCCGGCAGCTACCGATCGTGGCCGGGGCAAGTCTGGGCATCATCGCGATCCTCTACACCGGCCTGGCGATCTGCACCGTCGGTGTGCTCGGCGCATCCGGTGGGAGCAGCGAGGTGCCGCTGCTGCGCCTACTCGGACCGCAGGTCGGCGTCGCTGCGGTGGTGATGGCGCTGTGCGCGCTGCTGCTGGCCTTCGGCGCGTGCTTCACCTTCATCGCCGCAGCGGCCCGCGCCGGCGCGGCCCTGGGCCGTGACGGAGCATTCCCGGGCTGGTTCGCCGTCACCCGCGCCGGGGTGCCGCGGCGCAGCCTCGCCGTGCAGGCAAGCGGCGCGGCGGTGGTCGCCGTCGCGGTGCTGGCCGCACCGACTGTGGTCGACGTGGACCTGCTGATGCGCGCGTTCTCGGTCCTGCTGGCATCGGTCACCCTGCTGGGGCTCACCGCAGCAGCGCGGCTCCTCAGCTCACCGCTGATCCGAGGTGGCGCGGCCCTGGGCGCGGTCGTCGTCGGCGGAGTCGCCGCGTGCGGCGGCCCCCTGCTCGTTCTCCCGGCGGTCGTCGCCGTCGCTGCCCTGACGTGGCGGCGATACCGCTCCGTGCCGCGCGACCCAGCGGCCTCCAGGCCGGTGCCGAAACCCGCCGGGGGTACGAGGCCACGACGCGTCGCGGAGGTGGACGTTCAACGCCGCCGCGCGTACGACCTCGTCAATCCGGCAGCCAGGACCGCCGTGTCCCGCCGACCTCATCCCAGCCCATAGCGGTCAGCCCCTGGTGGGCGTCGGCACTTCCCTGGCTGGCGACCACTAGGGCCTCCTGTCCCGTGACCGGCAAAGGACCCTCTGGTGACATCCACTGCATCTACCGCAACCTCGGCAGCCAGCGTCGGCTGGCGCCTCGGCGCCCTCTACGGCCCGGCGGTCTACGGCGTCAGCGCCGCTGCCGTCGCGGTGCCCGCCGCCGCTGACGGCCTCCACACCGCGCCGGCAACGGCCGCATGGATCCTGACCATCCACGCTCTGGGCCTCGGAGTCGGTGCCGCCGTCGCCGGCCGCGCCACCGACGTCTGGGGGCCACGACGCGTCCTCACCCTCGGGGCGGTGCTGCTCGCGGCCGGGACGGTGCTCTGCGCGGCGGCGACCGTTCTCGTCGTAGCTGTCGCAGGCCGTGGGCTGCTCGCCACCGGATCGGGAGCGATGACCGCGACTGCTCTCACCCTGGCCGCAGGCCGGCCGGCAGCGCAGCGGCCGGCGGTGCTGGCCCGACTTGGCACCGCAATGGCACTGTTCTCCGCCACCGCGCCGCTCGCCGGGGCCCTCACCGTTGCTACGTCTTGGCAGGCGCCGCTCGTCCTGCCTGCCCTGTCGCTGACCGCCATACCCCTATGCTGGCCGCTCACGCCGTCCCGCCCCGCCATGCCGGCGCGGTTCGACTGGGCAGGCGCGGGCCTGTTGGTCCTCACCGCAACCGGGCTGCTGCTGACAATTCAGTCCCCCACACTGCACTTCCCACCGCTGCCTATTCTCGGTCTTCTCACGGGCACCTGCGCGGTCGCGATCTTGCTGAACCGGCACCGCCGTCGGCAGCCCGATGGGTTCATCCCCGCCGTGACCAGCCAGCGACGGTTCCTTCTCGCCGGCCTGGTTGGTGCCGGCATCTACGGCGGCCTGTTCGGCTGCGTGTTCGCCGTCCCGCAGATGCTCACCCGCCTCGGATACACCGCCCATAGCATCGGGTTGGTGCTCGTGCCGGGCGCGATTGTTGCGGCGGCGGCTGCCCGTCTTGCCGGCCGCGCCACGGCCGATCTGACCCGGCGCCGGGTGTTGGCCGCCACGAGCGCGCTGTTCAGCGCGAGCCTGCTGCTCGCCGCCTGGGACGGGCAGCAGGTAGCGCTGATCTTCGCGACAACTGCCGGGTTCGCCGCGTTGGCCATCGCGCAGATGACCCTGACCGCCGCCATCACCGCTCACCTCGACCCTCGCCAACGAGGAGGGGCACTCGGCCCGCTGAACCTCATGTTCTTCATCGGCGGCGCACTGGGTGCCGCGACGTGCTCGGCGTTGTGGAACCCATGGGGACTGCCCGCCGCACTCGCCACCATGGCCGCGCTCCCGGCGATCAGCGCGGCAGCCGCGCATGCGGCGCTGCGCAAGCCCCAGCGGGAGAGCTGCGCGGATGAACGGTGATAGGCAAGCTTGGGCAGGAGACGCCGCTGGCGGCCGACGGCACACCTCTTATGTGGCAGCATGTAAGTCAATCAGTAACTTTGCGTGCAGAGAGCGAGATGAGCAGCGGCAGTACGGCAAAGCTCATGCACTCAGTGATCCGCGACGCGAGTTCCGTCGTGCAGGTTTGTGTGTTGAACCACCATGCCGTCAGAACGGCACGCTGAGCTGCTCGATTGCCGTGCGAGCCCACTCCTGAGCACCTGCCGTACTGCCAGCCACTGCCGTACTGCCAGCCACCACGCCCATCGCTACTGGAGCGAGGAGGCCCTTCAAAGCGTTGACGGCACGACGGACCTCTCCCCGGTCAGGTTCAGTCTTCGTAGCCTCAACAAAGACATCGGCAGCCGCCACCCGCGCCTCGCGGAGATCATTTTCACTCAAGCCAATGGCGGCCAGCTTCTCTACCGCGTCTGCCACTGCTTTGGCGATGAGCTCGAACCCCGGAGCGGCCTGCTCCGTACAGCCGCGCGCTTGGCTGACGGTGTTGTTCCCCCAAGCCAACTGCGTCCTGTCCACGTTGCCGTGAATGACCGGGCCATAGTGGTTGATGGTCGTGCCGAACCCCGCATGCGGCGTGGTGTCCTGCACTCTCACCGTGTCTTCATGATTCCCACGACGGGGCTGCGCAGAGATCACGACTGGCGGTCGACACCGCTGACCGTCGCAGTAACAGCCTTCCGGCCGGACCGGCCCAGTGGACGAGGCTTCAGAGAGCTTGCCAGCGGCCACCGCGCCGAGGATTGAAGCCAACTGCTTGGAGAAGTGGTAGGAAAAGGTGAGAGCCCCGGTAACCAGCGCTAACGCGAAGCCGATCTTGATGATTTCTGCCGGATTTTGGGCAGCATCGGCTAGATGGCCATTAGCCGAAAATTGCCGTAAAGAGCCTCTCCGGCGGGCTCATCCCTAGTAGCCCCTCCCAAGTCCGACTGCCGAGGACGCTCTAAGCGTACCCGAGGATCGCGGGTGACAGCCGAGCAGTGTGCGCTCGGCCGCGCCGGGTCTGCAGGCTGCAGGACTACCGCTTCCTTGACTGGTGGCACTGGTTGCGTCATGGGCGTCTGCGCATATGCTCGGCGGCAGCCCGGGAGTAGAGCAGTCGCCCGGCGGTCCTCCGGCGGGTGGTGGGTACCCGGACTACTCCAATCAGGTCGGGCGCGGCCCAGTTCTTCGCGTCGTTCAGCGCAACGAGAGCGGGTCGCACCGGCGTTGGCCTCGCGCAGTAGTTTCCGGCTTGACCACTGCTTGGCGGTGCGGGCGATCTCGATGGCGATCGGCGGCCCGTCGAGCCGTTGACACACGACATTCAGGTATCCAGGCCCGTCAGGGCGTGGGCCGGGTAGACCAGCGATGCTGGGCACCTCATGGCGCATTCGCCGTCCACCATCCGTGCTCCACGCTCCACTCCACGACCTGGCGGGTCAAATCGGCGGTGACCCGGGACGCGGACCGGTCGGTGAACTCTCCAGTGGTGCCAGGTAGCGCTGCAGCGACGCTGCCGCTAGCCGTGACCGCTCCATCTGGCACTCAAGCGATGGGAAGGGTCAGTCGCCGTGGAGGTCCGCGCCTTCACCAGCGAAGGGACCCTCGGGGATCTTGCGCAGCAACCTGAGAAGTAGGTCGGCTAGGAGGACGGTCTCGGCGGCTTCGGTGGGGTCGGAGTAGTCGACGCGGCGGTGGCTCGATGGGTTCTTGAACAGCCCGATGGCGCCTTTGAACAACTCCATCTGGGCCACCGATTCGCCTGGATCAAGGTCATCGCGCCAGAGCGGACCGGCTTGGTCGCGGGGGTTCTTCGGCGGGCGGAATGCCTCTTGCATCAGCTTGGTCCCCACCATGCTGTCGGAGAGCCCGGCACGGCGACGGACCTGGACCTCGACCTCCTTCATCGCCGTGAACGCCGCCGTCTCGTAGTCGCCACGCAGGAACTGGGGCCGGGCGGTGAACTCCAGTTCAGGAACGAGGTCGACGTCGAGCCGTTCGACCGCCTGGAGCCAGTGGGCACCGTGACGTAGGAACTCGCGACCGCGTCGTGTGGTGGTGAACGCCTCGGCGGCGCTCTGGTCAACGGTCCAGGCGATGAGACACTTGGCCTGCAGCCAGCCCCATGCCTCGGCCAGAAGCTGAACCGTCTCCGGATCCCGGGGGTAGTGGTCCTGCCGGACTTCGAGTAGCCAGTTGCGCCAGTTCCACGCATCCTGCGCGGAGGCCAGCACCCGCAGGGCGAGCTCGTCGAGGGGTAGGGCGCGAACTTCGTCGGCTGTGAGGGTCCAGTTCTGCACGGTGGTCGAGGCTCCTGGATCTGAATCAGCCGATGGCGGCGTTGCCCAACTGCTCGATGGCGGTTTGTGCCCAAGCCTGGGCTCCCTCACCCGCACCGGTAGCCAGGCCGGTGGCGATCGGGGCAAGCAGTCCCTTGAGCGCGGCGACGCCCCGCCGCAGCCGGCTCGGGTCCGGCGTCTCCTGGGTGACCTCGGTGAGGACCTCGTCGGCGGCAGCCTCCGCGTCCTGCAGGTCCTGCTCCGACAGCCCAACCGCCGACAGCCCTTGTCGGGTGCTGACCACGGCCTGGGCCAGGGCCTCAAAGCCAGGCGTGATCTGCTCGTTGCGCGTCTGCTGCTGGTTGACGGTGCCGGTGTTGTTCCAGGCCAGCTGAGCGCCTGCGGCCCCGCCATGGATCACCGGCCCGTTGTAGGTGATCGTCGTCGGCCTCGTCGGCCGCTCCACCCCGCGCAGGTCTGTCGGCGCGTCGGCGACCGTCGTCACCTGGATGGGGTGCTTGTCGAACTCGCGCTGCATCTCGCGCATCATCCGGGCGATCCCCTGCTTGTTGATGGTCACCTTCGCCAAGGTCCTCTCCTTTGACTGTCCTACCTTCCGGTCCAGCCTACGGAGGGGGTCCGACGCACCCTCACCTTCCCCGGCCGCCGCACCTACCTCGACCACCTCAGGCACCGATCTGACGGCCTGGCCGTTCAGCCACCGGCGGTGACGTGCTCGCATACCCGGCGGGGCCGGTAGCCGCCCGGGGCGTCGGCGCCGATGGTGTCCCAGAACGCCGGCGATCCGTCGATGTGCCCGCCGAGCGTGTGCCAGGCGTAGCCGGGGTTTTCCCTGCGCAGAGCCGCGAGGCCGGCGGCGGCCAGGCCGCGGCGGCGGTAGGCCGGCAGGGTGTGCGGCTGCTCGACCCAGCCGATCCGGCACCGATGACATATCTGGTAGTCGACCTCGAACACGAACTCGTCCCGTGTGGAAGCGTCGTCGGGGTCGTGGCCGCGTAGGTTCGCCGCGCGCATCCGCCAGCCGATCCGCTCGTTCGAGACGGTGTCCTGCCACGGCGTGGCCAGCCGAGGCACGACCGGCCAGCCGGACCGACGCGGCCACCGGCCTCCGGTCAACCGCAGGAGCAGCTCGCGCCACGGCTCACGCCCGGACACCCGGCCGAGCATCGCCGTGCTGGCGACCAAATCCTGGATCTCGGCCTCACTTGAGCCAGTGTCGGGCATCGGCGGCTCAGTCCTCGCCGGCGTCGGCCTGCGCCTGCCCGGCCTGCTCGACCAGCGCGTTGGTCAGGTCCCGCAGCCCCGCCACGGCGTTCCAGTCCGGTCGTACCGCTGGGTCCAGGCCACGGGCCTTGGCATCCTCCCAGATCCGGTCGACGTAGTCGTACAGCGCCTGCCGGGCCTGGGCCTGTGCTGCCCGGCCAGCGGCGTCGAGCGTGGCCAGGCCCGCCGCGTCGCGTTCGGCGAAGGCGTCGATCAGCTCGATCGCCATGCCCTGGTGGTCCAGTTCGTCGTCCCCATCGACCATGCCGGTAACCCTAGGGCATCGGATCATCACGCGTGTGTGCTCGATTGTGAGCCGCAACGGCCGATAGCCGCCGGTGTCAAGCTGGGCGAGTCAGGCGTTAGCGCCGCGATCCAGACTCCCCCTACCCCTGCGCGAGGGTGAGGGTTGCCCAGACCTGCCTGGTGCCGATCGGGTCGATCGCGCGAAGGTTCACCGGCACGTCGAGCACGACCACGTGCGCTCGCTCGTTCTCACCCCGGCCGGGCGAGATCAGGCCGCGTACCGCATCCTCACCCTGGTCATCGCCAACGCCGGGATCCGGCACCCCCAGCAGCCGCGCGGCAACCTCGGCCGGGAAGGGGCCGCCCTGCCACTCGATTTCCCAGGTCCGGCCACCGTTGCCGGGCCACCAGTCGAGATGGGTGGCGCCGTTGAGCGCGCCGGTCTCGCGCAGGGCCGACATGACCCGCCCCAGCACCTCGTAGTAGCGCGCCGGGTTCTCCCGCAGGTGGTGCACATCCGTCATGGCCTGCTCAACGAATCGGGCCAGGATCAGGTCCGCCCTGATCCAGGTTGAACCTGCTGGTAACCGGCCGGTTCGGCGAGAAACGCCGGGCCGACACGGGGTTGCGCTGGGCGACGTCGGCCACACCGAGACCCGGGGCAGAGGCCCAGCAGGGCACGCGGCAGTGGCAATCCCGGCCGTGAACCTGCGGAAGATCGTGCCGTCCACCGGGTCCTTACGTCCGACCGGCAAGCGAGTCGCAGTGCCGGCAGCTGCACGGCATCCCGAGGCGTGTCCGGCGCACTACGTGCCGAGCGGCGAGGGCCTCGACCCGGGCTGGGTCGTCCGGGTCGCAGCCGGCACGGGCCAGGTAGTCGCGGGCCGCGACCCACCACCACTCGTAGTCCTCCAGGCCCGGCCGTCGCCCCCACAGCTCCATCTCGCCAAGGAAGCCGTTGCAGCCGCTGCAGAGCAGCCCGCGTACGCACCGGCCGCACGTGTTGTGGTGGTCCGGGCAGCAGGCGTGATCATGGTCGATGTAGAGCGGCACCAGTGCGTTGCTCCGAACATGTGGTTGCCGACAGATTGCGCACAGTCCGTCCTGGGCGTTGCGGAGCCGCCGGTACTCGTCGGCGGTCAGCCGGTGCCGGGACAGCGCCCGCACCGGCAGCGCCGCGCAGCACCCGTCGTACGAGGACACCACGGTGACGGCGATCAGGACCGGCAGCGGCATCGGTGTGCTCACGACATGAGTGTGCCGTGGGACCGGAGGTACCCGGGCCCTACGGCACACCCCGGAAGGCCCGGCCCAGGCGGGCCCCGGCGTCGCGGGAGAGAGTTGCCCTCGTCCCCGTCTGCATCGAGATCACGGGCTCCTCTGTTGTGCTCCACCTTGGGCGCGCAGCGCTACCAGTCCATGACCGTGTTCAGCGACCGCTTCTGCAACGTGACCGTCTCGGCGAGCGAGGTGACCACCGCAACGGTCTGCTCACCGTGCAAGGTGGTCAACTGCTTGACCCCGGACGCGCACATGATCCACGAGGTGTTGGGGCGGCGGGCGAGCCGAGCGACTGCGTCGGAGACGCACGCATCTTCCGCGGCCATCATCGCCTGCAATTCGGGCTGGTCGGTGCCTCGGTAGCGTTCGGCGACACCGACCATGTTGTCGATTCGGTCGGTGATGTTGTCGAGCGCGATCACCGGCGGGCCGTCGTCAATAATGCTCGGGCTGTATCCGCCCCTGAGAGCGCCGACGCGGTCGTGCACCGCGACCTGCTCTAGGGGGTAGCCGCCGACCAGGAGTCGGCGCAGCGCCGTCCACTTCAAGTGCGTCTTGCCGCTGTAACTCGGCCCGAGCACCAGCAGCCGCGGGTGGCCACCGGCGAGGACTTCCGCCGCCCACTGCTCGGCAGCGGGATGCTCGATCTCCGCGTCGAGGAACGTCGACGGGATCAGATCGCTGTCGCGCCAGTCCATGCGTCCGTCTCCATTCAGGTCGGTCAGCTATGAGTGACCGTCGTGGTTGCCGGAAGCGTAATTTGCCCAGGTGGCGCCAGATCTGGCAGCCTGCCGGATCGGCCTGCATCTGGCCGGTTCCGGCAGAAGACCGGCCGGAGGCCGGTAGGAGCCAGGGGTCCGGCTGTGGGCATCGCGTTTGAGGAGGTTGCGGCGGCTCTTTGCTGACGACTTCACTCTCCGATGTCGGGCTGGTTGGCAGGCTCGACGTCATCGTGCAGATCACGACGAGGCTGGGGAGCAGCCGTGGGGTTTGGTGCCGCGCCCGATGCTGAGGCTGGTGGAAGCATCTGGTTGACGGTCTCGCTGAGCTGTTCCACACGTTCGGCGATGTGCTGTACGTAGCCGAGTACCTCACGGGTCAGCTGGTCGGAGGCTGGTGTTCTGGCCTGGTCAGCTTGGGCGACGAGGCTTTGCAGGATGGCGCCGACGTGGTGCGTTTCGGGGCTGGCGGAGTACGCTGTCGGTGAGAACATGGTCTGGGCTCTTTGGCTCAGGTTGTGGGGGTCGCGTTCGCCATCTGGTGGAGCGGCCCCTCTCTCGTTGAGGCGCAGCTCCGCGCCGGTTGTTGCTTCGATGACGGTGGCGACGTCGGCGATGCGGTTCCACCATTGCGGTTCGTCGGCGCGGATGGCGCGGCCGGCCGACCAGGCGACGGCGTCGGCCATCCAGAGTCCTGGGTCGTTGCGGCCGTCGACATGGATAAGGCGCATACGGTGGCTGATGGTGCCCTGGTCGAGTAGCCGACGGTATGCGCGGATGTCGTTGCGGTCGGTGCTGGGGAGGCGGCTGCCGGCGTCGCGGGCCTGCTGCCACTCTGCGGGGCTGGCGCGGCTTTCTAGGTAAACGTCGCGGACTCGCTGGCTGTTGAGGTAGCGCAGGAGCCGTTCCAGGCTGACCTGTCGGGCGTGTTCGCGTTGGCTTTCGAGGTGGGAGCGGGCGTGTTGAGGGCTGTGTGATGGGAGGTCTCTGGTGCCTGCATTGAGGGGCACCTGCGCGGAGACGACGGACCAGCCGGCGTGCCCGGAGACGACGTCGAGCATCGCCTCGATGGTGCCGACGTGTCCCCGGTGGTAGAGGACGCTGGAGTGGTAGCCGTCGTGGATTCCGGCGGCAGCGCTGGCGGCGGCTTCGGCGGCGGCGACGTCGTCTTGATCGATGATGACGGCGGCCATGAGATAGGCCCCGGGGCTGCCGCGTTGTTGCAGCCAGGACTCGTCGACGAAAGCGGTCGGGTGATTGGGCATCAGTCGAGTTCCGTTCCCTCGGCGACCGTCTGGTCGGGTGTGGGGCGGACGCGGCGGCGGGCGGCGTGGGCCTGGTGGGTGAGGTGTTCGGTGACGGGTGCGGCGTGTGGTTGTGGGCGGGTGTCGTCGATGGCGCGGACCCGGGCGGTGGTGGCGGCGAGGGCGTCGGCGAGGTTGGCGCGGCGGGTCGCGGCGCGGCGTGTTTGTTCGGCGGCGGCGGCGAGGCCGGCGTAGCGGGTGGGGAGGGCGTTGGTGTACCAGCGCTGCCATTCGCCGTGGTGGGCTTCGAGGAGGGTGATGCGTTCGCGGCGCTGGTCGATGCCGGTGCTGAGGGTGGCGAGTTTCGTGCTCAGGCTGGTGTGGTGGCTGGCTGCGGCTGCGGCGCGCTGGTGCGCTTCCTGCTGAGTGGCGAGCATCCGTGCGCGGGAGGGGCCGCGTTGCCACCAGCGGGGTTGCTGCTGTTGGGCTTGGGTGGCGGCGCGCTGGCCGGCGGTGGTGATGGCGGCGAGGAGCAGGGTGAGGTCGTGGTGGCGGTGCTCGGTGTCGGTGAGGTCGAGGTGCGCGCCGCGGAGTTGGTCGGCGACGTAGGTCGGCGCGGTGGCGTCGATGGTTTGCTGCGCGGTGATGAGTTGCGCGAGTTCAGCGTTGTCGGTGGTGGTGAGGTGTCCGGAGAGGGTCGCGGCGCCGAGCGCGACGCGGGCCCGGTGCCAAGCGTTCCACCGCGAGATGTCACCGGTGGGGGGTTCGGCCCCGATGGGGTGGTCGCTGGTGAGCTGGTAGCGGTCTCGGTAGGTGACGACGATCTCGGCGCGGGCGAGCCACTGATCGCGGCCTGCCTGGTCCTGCGGTATGGCACCGAGCGTGCGGGCCCAGGCTGGTTGGTGTTCGGTAGCGAGGTCAGCCAGTGCGGTGACGCGGCGGTCGCAGATGGCGGCGACCTGGCGCAGGGCGTCGCCGATGTCGCCGGTGAGGTCGGCGGGCAGGCGGTCGGTGTAGGACGCGGCGAGCGCCGGGGTGGTGGCGATGGTGGGGTCGGCGGTGGTGCTGTTCATGAGGCGGTCGATGCGCCAGGACAGCACCGCGGCGATGTCGTCGGCGGAGCCGAGTTCCCGGGCCCGGATTGCGCGACGCAGCACGTCTGCGGGGTCGTGGCCGGCTTCTCGCAGGGTGGTGAGGCGGGTGATGAGTGCTGGCAGTGCGAGGTCGCGGGCGAGTCGGTCAGCCGTGGTCTGTCCGCTGATGCGGGCGACGATGGCGAGGTATTCGGGGATGCGGGCGCGGGCGGACAGGTCGTCGTAGATGGGTGTCCAGGTGTGCAGGGCGTCGACGTCGGCCCAGAGTTGGTGTTCGGTTTCGGTGGCGGAGCGGTCGGGGGTGGCGCGGCGCATGATGTCGGCCAGGACAGCGACGCGGGCGGTGGGCGGTTGGGGTGGGGTGCCTTCGCGGGGGTGGTCGTCGGTGACGACGTACGCCTCGTTGAGGGTGTGTCCGCGGGTGAGCATGACGTACAGCCGTGCCAGGGTGGTGCTGTCGTCGACGAGCGCACGGGCGGTGTGCACGGTCTGCCCCTGCACGGAGTCGACGGTGAGGGCGTAGGCGAGCTGCACGTGCCGCGCGACGTACGGGGCGGGCAGCACGGCGCTGGCGTCGGTGCGTAGGTTGGTGACCCGCAGCCACCCGTCTGGGGTGACAGCGTTGATGCGCCACTGGTCGCGGTTGGCGACGAAGGCGGCACCGGCACCGAGACGGCGGTCGTTGCGGCGGGTGACGATGATGTCGCCGACGCTGGCATGGTTGCCGTCGCGCAGGCGTGCGGTCGGGCCGGTGCGGACGAGGCCGGCGCGTAGGAGGATGTCGCGGGCGCGGCGGGCGATATCGGCGGCTTCGTCGCCGGTCTCGACGAGCATCATGCTGGGATGCCCGGCGGCCATGTCGGCGGCCCACCGATCCAACATCTGACCGATCAGCAGAGTGCGGTGCCCGCCGATGAGCCGGCCGCGGCGGTTGTACTCGGCCAGGACGGTGAGGTCGCCGGAGCGCAGTCGCAGCGACGCTGCTGCTTCCCACGTGTCAGCGAATCGGTGGATCTGGGCGAGGTGAGTGGTGGAGCCGAGGCTGTCGAGGTAGCGGAACAGGCCGCCGGGCCCGACGGCGGAGATCTGTGCGGGGTCACCGACGAGGATGAGTTTGCCGCCGACGGTGTCGAGGTGGGTGACGAGGCGGGCGAGGTCGTGGCTGGACACCTGCGACGCCTCGTCGATGATGACCCACTGCCCGGGTGCGAAGCGCCAGTCGGCGGCGCGCGTGCCGGGCGGCGGCCGGTCGTGGGATCGCAGCCACCGGGCGATGTTCTCGGTGCGCAGCGTCGTGCCGTCGGGTTGGCGGGTGGCGTCGGCGAGCAGCTGTGCGGCGGACTGGCCCACGGTGAGGCCGAGAACCGGCACGCCGGTGTGCCGGGCGGCGGCGACGACGGCGCGCTGGAGGTACGTCTTGCCGGTGCCAGCGGGCCCGACGACACCGGTGACGCGCCGGTCATCGCCGACGAGGAAGCTCAGCGCTGCGGCCTTCTCCGGCGACAACCGGAATGCGGTGGTGGCGGCGTCGATCGCCGCTTGCGGGGCGGGGCGGGCTCCACGGCGGCCGGCGTAGGCGATGACCTCTCTTTCGGCGGCGAGGACGGCGTGGGTGGTCATCTGCAGGTCGCGGTGGCGGGTGTATTCGCTGTGCTGGTCGCTGCTGCGCAGCAGCGTCGGCCCCCATTGGACGAGGGCGGGTGGTGTCAGCACCCGCAGCCCGCCAAGGTTCTTGGCGATAGCCTCACCGGCGAGGGTTTGCACCTTCCGCCAGTCGGCGTGCGGCGAGTCACCGGGGGTGATGTCGAGGACCCGGCCGATGGCCAGTTCGAGATGGTCGCGGCCGAACACGGCACGCTCGCGGCCGAGGGTGTGCACAGCGCGGGCGAGCGCCAGGCGCACATCGCTACGTACCGCCGCGTCAACGACCCGATCGCGTTCAGGCCCGGTGATCCGCAGTTGGTCGGCGGCGGTGCGTAGCGCTTCCTCGTCCACGCCGGCTGGGTGCAGCCGACGGGCGAGGCGCAGGAGTCGTCGTGCCGCGTTGGCGGTGTCGTCGTGCGCCTCACCGGTGAGAATCCGGCGTACCTGACCTGGGGTGTCGAGCCCGGCCTCGCGGTCCTCGGCCTGCCACCGCTGCACGGCCTGATCGGTGGACTCCGCGCCCTTGGCCGGGCGGCGGGTCCGCAGGGTCGCGTCCTGGGCACGTCGACGCCATTGCGCCGCCGCCGAGCGTGCCGGTGGTCCGGTGCGGTCGACACGGCGGTCCATCTCCTCCGTGATGGCGGCGCGCCGCTTGCTGTAGTGGCGCAACGACGCCTCGCTGATGCCGACGATCTCGCGGATCCCGGAGTCGGTGCGGGCGGCGAACGTGACACCACGGCGCTGGCGTAGTTCGAGCTCCACGGCGCGTTCGTAGGCGACGCGAGCGCCAACGGTCGCGCGGTAGAAGGCACGCCCGTCCAACGCCAGCCACTGCGGGTTGCCGTTCCCGTCGACTGTCTTGACCTTCGCGGAGACGACGATGTGTGAGTGCAGCTGCGGGTCGCGCTCGCGGCTCATCCGGTGGTCGAAGACCAGTGCGGCCAGCCCCTGGGTGTCGAGCTGGCGGACCCCACCCGCGCCGGTTCGGGTGAAGGCCCCGTGCCGCTGGAGGTGATCCAGCAGCGCGCGCACGCCAGCGTGGTGGGCGGCCATGACGTCGCGCTTGACGGTGTCGTCGCCGAAGGCCCACAGCAGCGACACGCTGTTGACCGGAGATACGGTGACGTCGTAGGCGGACACCGCCCGCCGTTCGGGGGCGTTCATGATGTCGTGCCACACCTTGTCGCGTTGTTCCACGGTGGCGTCATCGGGCAGGTGCGTCAGTGCGCGTCGTACCGCTTCGTCGCGGTATTCGTCGGTCATCGGCGCGTATATGCGCCATTTCTGGCCGAGTTGGAAGCCAGTCGTGGGATGTCGTCCCTGACCGATCAGATTACGCATCTGTTTCTCGAAGACCCAGCCGCGCACGCCGAGCACAGCGGCGCCGTTGCCCGCCCACCAGCCGGGGCTTTCACCCCGTGCGGTGTGGTTGATGTAGTAGGGCGTCGGGCCCTTGTGGCCGGTAGGGCGCAGGTCATGGCGACCGGCGGCGACCTGCTCCATGACGTAGCGGTATCCGTCGCCGGGCGAGATGCGCGTGACGGTCAACATGCCTGAACAGTAGAAGATCAACTGCCGAAGCGGCAGTCGAGAATGCAAGGGGGTGTATCCCCTGTAACTGAACAGCAGGCGAGGGGTAGTGGGTCTATGCAGGCCAGCCATGTGTGGCCAAAACTGAACAGGTGTGGTGAGAAGGTGGAGAATTGGGGCTAGGTTCGAACGGTTCGGTAATTGGTGTGGGGCGTGGTCTGGCGGGCGGACTTCGGCAATGGTTACTGTCGGGCAATGGCGAGTAGAACGGGGAATGAGGCGACGCGGGCGCTGCGGCGGCGGCAGGAACTGGAACTGCGGGCCGTGCGGGCGGTGGAGCAGGCTGCCGGCACGGTGCAGGATGCGCAGCGGCGGCGGCAGGAAGCCGTGGCGCGGCTCGATCAGGAGGTCGGGGCGGCTGCGGCGACGCACGGCCTGGCCGTGGCGGTGCTGGCGACGGTGCTCCGCGATGACGGCTTGGCGGCGAGCTTGACCGGGGTGGACGTTGCCCGGGTGCGGTCGTACCGGCGTGGCGCGGATGGCGCGGCGGTGCGGGCGCGGATTGCGGAACTGGGCGAGGTGCTGCCTCGTCGTCGGCGTACGGCTATTCCGCGACCGGGACCGGGGTCGGAGGATGCGGCCTTGGGTGCCGCTGGTGCGGTGTCTCGTGACGTCGGGTCGTGAGGTGGGGTGGCTGGCCGGTCCGGGTGTGATCCGGACCGGCCAGCGTTGGGGCTGCTGCCTTTAGGTGTAGTCGAGTCCGCAGCCGGTGCAGATGCGGACGGTTCCTTCGGCGTTCCATTCCATGAGTTCGTCGTCGCTGGCGGTGCAGTGTTCGGGGATGGCTGCTGGCCAGTTGCCTTCGATGACGCGGTGGCCGGGGTAGACCCAGCGGCGGGAGGTGCTCCCGTGGTACTTCACGGGCGGTCCGGGGTGTGGGTGGGCCAGGGGGAGCGTGGCGCGGTGGCGCAGGTTGGTGCCGGTGAGGTCGGTGGGGGTGAGCGGCGGCAGGTTGCCGTGTAGGGCGCGGCGGTACCGGTCGAAGTCTTTGTGGTTGGGTGAGGCGAGTTCCGCGCGGTCGATCAGGGCGAGCGTTTCGTACGGCTCGGCTGCCTTGTGGTGGTGCAGTGCGGCGGTGAGGTGCGCGGCGGCGCGGGCGTTGCGGGCGGCTTGGCGGTTGTCGCGCTCGGCCTGCGTGGTGCGTGGTGCGGTGAGTAGGTGGGGGTGGGCATCGAGGTGGGCGGCTACGGCTCGCCAGACCGCAGGGCGACTGTACTTCAGGGTAAGTCCGTCGAGGTGGCCGTCTGCGATGTAGCGGACAGCTGCGTCCTTACCGCCTGGGATGCGGAAATAGTTGGGTGCCCAGTCGGCGCAGGTCTGCGCGATCGTGACGAGTTCGGGACGGGTCATGTTCACGGGGGGCGTCCTCTCGAATTAGGGACGTTGGGTGCCCGGCGCGGCGGGCTGGTGCGCGGGCATGTAGGGCGAGACGGACTGGGGCGGCACGAACGGCAGGCAGGTGGAAGTTCCCCGTTGCGGGATCCGCCGGCCGTGCGGGAACGTGGGCGCACAGGTCAAGTCGATCTAGGGCGGTGGCGACGGCGCGGGTAGCAGTGTCGAGCAGGGGGCGAACGTTCCGGCGGCGGTCGGGGACGGACAGCGTGGGCATGATGCGCGTTCGGTGGTGAGCGCGTTCACGCGGACTCCTCGGGTGGGGCCGGTGGGCGGGCGTGGGTGCCCGGCCACCGGCCCGGCATGGTTTACGGGCGGTAGGTACGGCGGTGCTGGGGGTTGGGGGCCGGCACGTCGGGGAGGCGATCGTCGTAGGTCCGGATCGCTGCTCCTGCGGCCTTGGCTTCGTACATCGCGCGGTCGGCGCGGCGCAGGAGTTCCGGCGCGTTGATGCTGCTGGCGGCGTGGGCCACGCCTGCGGTGGCGGACAGCTGGACGGTCTGTCCGGCGGCGTCGATGCGGACGCTGGCGATTACAGCTTGCGCGGCGGCGGCGTGCGCGAATCCAGCCGGCTCGTCGGTGTTGACGACCATGAGGAACTCGTCGCCACCGAGACGACCGATTGTCACCGGCAGGGTCTTGAGTCGGCGGGCGGCCTCGGTGAGTGCGGCGTCTCCCGTGTCGTGGCCGTGAGTGTCGTTGATGCCCTTGAAGTCATCAAGGTCGAGCAGTGCGATGGAAACGGAGCGGAGGGCGTTGAGTTGCTTTTCCAGGTGCGCGAGGATGGCGCGACGGTTGAGTAGTCCGGTGAGGTCGTCGTGGCTGGCGTCGTACTTCGCTATCGTCAACAGGCTGTTAAGCCTGGTGATGGCTAGTCGCTGTTTATGAGCGAGCCAAGTAATGGCGGTCGCCATAACGAGGTTGAGCACGGCAAGGCTGTACGCGAGCATGGGGGAGCCTCCGGGGTGGTCACCTGGCGCGTCGTTGGCATGGGGGCCGGTGTGCGCAGGGTTTGGCTGGCGGGGCCGGAGGCGGCCGGGACGCGGGGCGGTTCCGGCCGCCTGTCGGAGCTTTCAGCTCTGGGTGCCCGGGGTGAGGTAGACGTTCGGGTGCCGCTCGATGTTGACCGGGTCGGCGGTGAGGTTGACGGGCATGCTGAAGCCCGCTCCACCGCTGATGCTGTCCAGGTAGAACCGTCCGTGTTCGGTCCACCGGACCGTGAATTCGGTGGCTGCCCAGTCAATGCCGTTGGCCTCGTAGGCGGCGGCGGTGATGATCTGGTTGGCGCAGTCGACGGTGACGGGGTGGGTCGTACTCATCGTGAGATGCAGGAACACGACCACCATGCGGCGGCTGCGCTCGTGGATGTCCTGCACAGTCAGGATGTCGCGCATGGCCTCGGTGGCCAAGTGCAGGTGTTGGAGGTGCCGGGCGCGGACGACGCGGACGAGCGCGGCGACCCGGTCGACCTGCTCGTTGGTGGCGGGAGATTCGCCCATCGTGTTGCCTTTCGTTGTGGGGTTGTTGGTTGTGTGGTTGGGGGCTGCCATCCCCTTCCTCACGCTTATAATCATACAGCATTAAGGGTTGAGCTGTCTACTCGCAGTTGGCGACCAAAAGGGGTTTGGCAGCGCGGCCGTGGGCCGCTCCTTGTAGGTTCTTGGCCCTGCGCCGGCCTTGAGGCACGAGGGTGACTGTGTGCGGAGTCGGCAGGGCGGGCCCGATGGGTCTGCGCGGCGGTCGTCCAGCCCCGGCTGCTGCTTGCGCGAATGACGGTCGATACGACGAGCCGGGGAACCACAGGATGGCAGATCCCGTCGGTGGCTGGCCGGTAGAGCGTTCAGGCGGCTCGTGGTGCGTGGATGTCGATGGTGATGCGGTGGCTGGCGTGGGGGCTGCGTTCGACGGTGATCGTGGTGTGTGGACCGGTGATAGCCACGATGGGAGTGGTCTCTTCGTCGATGGCCACGGCGGCAGGTGTGGCCAGGTGTCGGCCGATGAGTGGTAGCGCGTGGGTGAGGTCGTCCAGGACACCGGCGGTCGGTTGCTCTGGATGGCTGTGCATCTTGTCTCCTGGATGGTCGGGCCGTTTGGCAGGGTGATCGCCTGGCGGGTGGGGACACCGGCTCGGCCGGTGTCCCCGCAGGGTTAGGCGGCGTCGGGTACGGCGGTGAGGTGGAACGTCGGGCCGGGCATGGTGCAGGCGCTGCACCGGCCTGCGTGCCAGGTGTGCGCGGCGGGTGGGTCGGTGGCGGCGGGGCAGGGTTGGTGCTGCAGTTCGGTCAGGGTGGTGGTTGTGAGGCAGTGGGGGCACCGTCGCCAGGTTGCGGCGGGTGGGCCGGTGACGAATTCGGTGCAGGTGAGGCAGCCGAATCCGGCCTGTCGTAGGGCATGTCCGATGGCGTCGGTGTGGTCGATGGCGCGGCGTGCGGTGGCGTTGACGCGGTTCCAGTCGTCGCTGGTGTGCAGGTGTTGCCATTCGGCGTCGGTGAGGGTGAGGGGGCTGATGCGGGCTTGTGCTTCGGTGCGGCCGAAGAGGTAGCCGGTCCAGCCGTAGGCGCGGGCGAGTGCGGCGAACACGTCGCGGGCGTCGGTTTCGGTGAAGGTGCGGGGTAGGCGTACGCCGTGGGGCAGTCCGATGGGCTTGGGCATGTTCGCTCCTGGGCGTGGGTGCGGCCGTTCGGCGCGGCGCGGCAGCCCGCGTCGGCGTGCTCGATGCGCGCCGGCGCGGTCTAGGACCGCGAGGGGCGGGCGCCGGTTGGTGTCGGTGCCCGCCCCGGGGTGGGTCAGCGGTGGGTGAGGGTGAGCAGGCGGCGGTGGGCCTTGCTCTTCAGTTCGTCGGCGCGGCCCTCGACCATGGCGGTGGCGCGGGCGGCGAGGTTCTTGCCGCGAAGAGATCCGGTTGGCCGGATGGTGGTCTTCCAGTCGGCGAACTCGGTGATGGCGCGCTCTGCGGCGTAGGCGGTGCGGCCCAGGCGGGCGGCGTTGGTGTCGTAGAGGTCGGTCAGGATTTCCAGCCGCTGGGTGTGCTTGTTGAGGGTGCGGGTGGGGGCGTCCTCGTCGGGGGTCTTCCACAGGTCGCCGATGACCTTGTGGAACTCACCGATGGCGAGGTCGGTGCGGGCGAGAGCTTCCTCTTCGGCGGCGAAGTGGTCGAAGTAGTCGACCGACAGGCGCAGGGTGCGGCGGGCCTCTTCGATTCGGTCGCGGGCGTTGCGGGTGTGGCGCACGCCCCAGCGGGTGAGGGCGTCGCGGACGGCGAACCGCTCGGTGTTGCCGCAGACCGGACGCCATGGCGTGACCACGACCTGGAACAGGCTCGATCCGTCGTGGCTGTTGAGGGCGACGATGAACGGCACGATCGCGTCGTTGACGCCTGCGGCGTCGATGGTGACCGTCTGCGGCAGGCGCATGGAGATGAAGACCTTGCGGCCTTCGCGCAGTGCTCCGGCGGACTCCCACGTCACGGCATAGTCGTCCACGAGGTCCTGAAGGAATTCGAAGCCCTGCCGGTTCTGGAGCACCTCGTAGCGGGCTCCGACCACGCCGAGACCGGCGTCGGTGTCTTCGCGGATGTTGACGAACTGGTCCGGCAGGATCCGGAGTTGATCGGTCGGGCTGGCCTGGTAGAGCACGGGGCGGCGGCTGACAGTGAAGTTGATACCGCCGAGGGCGAGTACCTGGTCGATGTCGGTGGTGCCGCCGGGGATGACGCTGCCGAGCTGGTGCCATGCGGGCGTGCTGGTGTAAAGCGCGACTTGCCCGGTGGTCTCGTCCAAGCCGTGTTCGGGCATCAACTCGCCCTGGTTCATGGTGAGGACCTCGCCGTTGTCCCAGCTGTTCGGGTCGGTGACCAGGTAGCGGCCGTTGCCGAGGTTGCGCAGCTTGCCGTCGGCGACCTGGGCGTCGATGCCGGCCTGCTTGTCGGCCGCCCGGCTGATCTGGGCGGCCCGCTCGTCGGTGAACTCCTGGTTGACGTCCGGCAGTGCGAGAGTGGTCATGGCTGGTGGCCGCCTTTCGTTGTGGGGTTGTTGGTTGTGTGGTTGGGGGCTGCTATCCCCTCCCTCACGCTTATAATCATACATTATTAAGGGTTGAGCTGTCCACCCGAGATCCAAGTCCCTGCGAATGGTTTTCCAAGATCGTCCGGCGGCCTGTGTCCAGCCGCGATTGGCTCGGCGTGGTGATGTCCGGTGTGGTGGCGGAAGCGCGAGGCCTCGCGCTTCCGTTAGGGCGTCAGGTGGGGAAGGGGGGGCTTACTTCTGGCGACACGCCTCCGCAGCCCGCGCGGTTGCCACCGCCTGTGCTGTCGTTCCGTCTGCCGTCGACCCAACACCTGTGGTGCGGGTCAGGGTCAGGGTGACAAGGTGGAGCGCCCTACTGGACGAACGACCTTGTCACCCTGACCCTGACCCGCTCGGCTTGCCTTGGGTCGATGGCGGACGGGACGACAGCCCCTCCTCCCGCGAACCCGCAGCTGCTCAGCGGTCATTCCGGAGCCCGAGCGCCCCCGCCGGAGGCGCTCGTGCGAAGGCGCACCGCAGGGTGGCGACGGGCTCGCACCAGGGCTATGTCTTCCGGTTTCGTTAAGACGGCTGGTGAGAGGCGAGACATAGCTGTGGTCGACGGGGTCGGCGACCCCGGAAGCCGGCAGAGGTCATCCGTCGTGGGGCGGAGTGTCCGGCGCGACCATGGTGCGGTCGGAGCTGCGGATCAGGACACCTTCGTGGTGAAGTTCGGTCAGCGAGCGACGGACTGTGGTGAGGCTGACTGCGTATCTGGTGCCCAGCTTTGCCTCGGAGGGTAGAGGCTGGCCTGGTGTGAAGGTGCCTTCCGAGATGTCTTTTCGGATAGCGGCCATGACGCGCCGGTACTTCGCTGCGGTGGGGCCGGCTTCTTCAGTGCGCACTGGAGGGCCCGCTCCAGCACCGCGGCCTGGTCGGCTGTTGATCCACTGTTCCACACGCTGGCGTCTCCAGGAGCGGATGATGCCGCGCTTTGGCGCGGGCTCCTCCAGATCTGGGCGGGGTAGGTATCCGTCTTCGCCGCGCTCCCAGGCCGCTTTGCTCATGTCGACGTACTTGGACCATGTGCTGGCCTTGGCGTCGATGAGTGTCCGGAATTCCAGGGCGGGGATCAGCTCGTCGGGGTCGCCGTCGAGGGTGATGGAGTGGACACGCGCCCGGGACGCCTCAGCGATTTCTTCGATCGCGGCAGCCAGGTCATCGAGCGGGTACAGCAGGACGCCCTCGGGGCCGGGGACCGGAGCGGGCCACCTGGAGCCCTCGGCGCGACGCTTCGGGCTGGTCTGGATCGTGATGGTGTGTTCGCTGCGGCCGGTGAACTCGGCGGCGCCGGCGCGGTCGGTCATCCGCCGTCCGTCGACGACCCGAATCTTCACGTCTGTTCCTGCTCGGATCGGGGGCCAGAGTGCGCGGCGGCCGGGGATTTGCACCCGCGAGCGGATGCCAGCAGCACCCCGGCCACCAACCAACAACCTCGACAACGAGCGGATGCACGCCGCGAGATCGCTGTCGAGTGTAACAGCGCCGTGGCGCAGGATTCTCCTGCTGTCGAGGACGTCCGATGGTGATGTCGCGGAGGTTCTGATTCTCCCGGGTGTCTTGATCGTGAGCATGACATGACGGAAGGTGACCGCTGGGGGAGTGGCGGTCACCGGCGCATCGGGCTATGGATTGTCTGGTGCAGATCGTGAGGCCAGAGCATGTCCTTGAGCGTGTTGACCGGCAAGGATGGCCACAGTCTTACATCTCGGCCTCGCTGAAACCGTGTCTGTGGGCATCGCGCTCTCGGACAAGTCGAAGCGGTGAGGGTGCCCGGACCCGCCGGGCACCCTCACCGCGATCACGCGGCGACGTCTTCCTGCGTCGCGTGTTCCAGCGGGTGATCGTTTCCATCCTCGCTGTGGGCGACCGCGCCCGGCCGGGGAACAGCGGTCGTCGGTGTCGCCTCGTCGCTGCCCTCGGTCAGTGCGCCGTCCGGCACGACGTGTAGAGGCGGCGTGGCGTCTTCCGGGTCGCCATCATCGGAGTCGTCCCCGTCCTCCTCCTCATCGAGTTCCCTATCGGACTGGCCAGGGGGCTTCGGCGTCAGCGAGTCACGCAGTTCACTCTCGGTGTCGGACAGGCCGTAGCCTGCGTCACTGAGGCGGTCGAGCCAGCTCAGCGCCAGCTCGCGCCGGAAGCGGTAAGGTGCGGAGAGGAAATCGTTGAGGTTTCTCTCGTTACCGGCGACCCAACGACCCACCAGCAGACGAACGAGGCGAGCCTCGCCCGCGTCGTTGATTTCGACCTTCTCGGGGTCGATGCCAACCAGCCCGGCAAGTAGTTCGTGCTCATCCCGGCCGCCGTTCGTCAGTGCCGGATCTGACAGGGTCGCGCGCAGAGCGTGGACGTAGAGGGACTTCGCGGCCTTGGCGTTGCCGTAGGTCTCCACCACGAACTTGCGGCGCAGCTCGCCTGCGGTCTGCAGCGCCGTGCGGAAGGTTTCGGCCTTCGCCGCTTCGCTCTCCCTGCGGGCGATCTCGGTGGGGGAGACGTACGTGCTGTACACGCCGCGCCGCTTGAAGCCGTGCGCGTCGGGGTTGAGGCAGATCACCACCACCGCAGCGTCGTGGCCGGATGTGTCGATGAACGCGGCGAATCCGGGCTTGTCGCGAACGTCGGTGTCCTTCAACGACTCGCCCTCGGGGCCACGCAGGTCCTTGACGGCCGCCTCGCGGCTGCTGTGCGGAAACCCCTTCGGCTTCCCGACGATGACAACGCCGGCCTTGCCCAGCTCGGCGCGCAGCTTCTTCGCGGTTTCTGTGACTCTCCGCTTGCGCTTCTCGCTGGCGACCTGGTGGCGCAGCCCCCATGCAGTGCCGCTCTTCTTCAGGATTCGGCCGAGTGCGGCGCTGTCACCATCGAAAGCAGCGACTTCCGCAGCATCCTCCAACGTCAGGTCGCCCTTGTCGACCGCGCTCTGAATCTGAGCGCTCTGCTTCGCCAGCGCCAGGGACCGCTCGACGTAGGCCTTCTTGCGCCCAGTTCGTTCCACGATCTGCTCGGCGGTCCAGCCCTCCAGAGTGAGCTGCCGGTAGCCGCTGGCCTCTTCGCTGGCGGTGAGCGGCTTCCGGTGCAGGTTCTCCTGCAACATCGACGCGATCTGCTCGGCGGTCAGGTCCGCCATCGCGTCGTGCACCAGCACTGGCACTTCGAGCGCCATCGGTGATCCCTGCTCGATGGCCTCGATGGCGGCGGCCCGGCGACGCTGCCCCTGGGTGATGTAGATGCCATCCTCGCCCGGAACTCCGAGCAGTGCCTGGAAGACCCCGCTCTGCGCGATGCCGTCACGTAGTTCGCTCAGGTCGCCCAGATCCTTGCGGATCTGGCGCGGGTGGACCCGAAGGTCTCGCGGATCCGCCCACACGAGGCGTGGGCGTACCGGGCGCACCGCGCTGTCCGCCTCCGGGTTGCTCTGCGGGTCGGGGTTGTTGAGGATGTCGACCGGCTGATCCAGGCCGAGTGCTTCCGGCCGCATCGCTTCGGCCTTGGCTTCTATCACGACATGACTCCTTGCGGTGAGGTTATTGGTCGTAGACCCGGGCTGCCGTCCGAATCTACTTTAATCATACAGCACTACTGGGTGTGCTGCAAGTTCGGTGCTTGCTCGGGAGGAAGCACCGGGCGCTCAGCCGCGTCGCCAAGGTCAGCCGCAGGCTGAGGGGCCACCATTGGCCGTGAGTCGACCGGGGCGTGACGAGTCGTTCGATCCCGTTCGGACACCGACCGGCAGTCATAGCCGCTGATCTGCTCGGATGCGGGATATCCACAGAGGTGGAGTGCGCGACCTAGACGAGGCGTGGCCTTCTGACGGACGCTGCCCGTATGAGGTTCATGGAAGCAGCCGAGGTTCTTGCCGCGCGCCTCGCCGACGGCGATGACGACCTTGCCGCCGGCGGGGCCCTTCAACTGATGATCGACGCCTGGCGGTACCTCGGGGGGTCTGACCCTGCGTGGGATCGCTTCGGCTTGGAGGTCTTGGACGTCCGCAGCCGAATGTATCCGGACGAGGTCGCCGTGGCCGCAGATGTTCCGGACGCCGACCGCCCCCAGTTGAGGACTGCAGTGAGGGACCTTGTCGAGCAACTCGCTCGGCACCATGAGCGCCATGCCGTGGACCACGACGATCTGGCCCATCGGCTCAGCCACGATGCGACAGCGCAGCAACTGCGTCGAGCGGCAGCGGCCCTGATATGACGGTGGGCTTCTGGTATGAGGAAGCTCAGCGTGCGATACGGGCAGCCGCTGCGGCGGTCACGGGGCGCCGCGCGGGGACGGCTGGAGAGATCAACGGCCTAGCGGAGGCGCGGACTGACCTCTATCAGCAACTGGCCAGGGTGACGGAACTTTTGGTTGGCGGTCGACCCATCGCGGAGGTGTCGGGCAGAGCGGCTGCCACGATGGTTCTCGGGCGGGAGGGTCAGAGCCTGACCCGTTTCTACGCGGGGCTGTGCGGCGCTGCGGTGGTGGACCGACGGCTGCCACCTGCACCTGCAATCCTCAACGGCGCGGCCAAGTCGATGCGCCGCGCAGCTGACGCGGTCGGCGTGATGGGTGACATCATCGCTGGACATATTCCGCCCGGCGGGCACCCGGGCACGCTGGAGGGGGCCGCTATCCGTGCCGGTGGAGGTGTTCAGGGCGGGCTAGGTGACATCGCCCGGCTTGCCTTGGAGGCCGTGCGGCTCGATGGCCGGCTACCCGCGTGGTTGGACCGGGGCGGCCTGCTGGCGCAGACGTATCGGCCGGTGGCTGAGGCAGCCAGATGGGCGAGCGGCAGCAGGCTGGGTGCCATCGCCCGAGAGCTGATCACGACCGCGAAAGCTCATCCCAACCTCCGTGAGCTCGACATCGCTCGCGCACCTCGGAGCTCGGTGACGCCGGTGGACACCGTTGAAGCGGCCGTCGCTGCGGTCCGGGCCGCGCGGGCCTGGCTGTGGCTTCACCCCGATCAGGTCACTGGTGCGCATATTCAGGTTGGGACACAGCTCGGCTTGGCGGTGCACACATGGATGGGCGAGAGGCCGTCAACGACGGGAGGCTGGCGTCAGGCAGCAATAGCAGCTGCCGAGCTTCGTGCGACACCAGCGGTTGGCCCTGCGCAGGATGTCATCGCTGAGCTCCGTGAAGCCCTACGTTGGTCCCGCTCACAGACGGACCCTGAAACTCATCGATACAAGAAGATTGAGATGCGAGGCGCTGCCGCGCGGCTCGGCAGTGAAATGGTGCTCACCGCCGCCACTCTGTACCGTGGTTTACGGTCGGCGACGCAGCGTAAGAACCTCTTTGTCCGAGGGGATGCAGTCCTCGATCGCCCCGCAGGCTCGCTGGTCTACCGCGCCACCCCCAGCTGGCGGCCAGCAACGGCTGACGACGACCTTGTGGGCGACCTCAGTCGCGCATTGTGGCAACTCACTGGATCTGACGCTGCTAGCGTGGCCGCGCAAATACTCGCCCGACCACCTCGCCTCCATCCGGTGAGCCCGCCGGCAGAGCGCAGTGCTCTCGTGCCCGATGCGTCGTCAGACAATCAGGGATACCAGAGACCCGAGCAGCGTAGAGGCAGAAGGACGAGTTCGCATCATCTGTCGTCAACTGTCGCGTCCGATAGCAACGCGGTCGAGGCAGAGAGAGGGCCGCCTCCAGGCGACATTGCGATCGACTAACCTAAATTTAATTGGCCGTGCTGTTACTGGTGGTCTATCCGGTCTCGGCAAGCAGCACCACTGAGACGACGAGGGTCGCTGGAGATAGGTCAGCGCGGGTGACAGTGGACCGCTCTGCCCTGCCCCGCGTTCGCTTGGACTTTTGCTGGAGTAGCCGTCCCACCAAAGACGGAAGTTTACGCAGGTCCATGTATGGGACGCGTTGGTCATGCTGGGAATGATGGGACCGGGACGGCGCGTCGGCGCTGTGGCGCTGGAACCACGACCCCACGGTCGTGCGCTGGATGAGTGCCGGTTACCCGCAGACCGAGGACCGGGTGCGGGCCTGGCTGACCGAACGGCCCCGCAGGGACTACGGCGACGTGCTGTTCGGCGTAAAGGCCACCACTGGTGGCGGCCAGCTCGGGTCCGCACGTACGAGGCGGACGCCTGGTTTTCCCGATTCAACCTCAACTGGGCGGGGGTGAAGGCGACGCGCTCCGCCAGGAGGTCTGCTGCTTCGGCCGGCGCGGAGACCACCCTGATCCGGTTCGTCTCCTCCTCAAGCTGGGCGAGCTGCTCCTTGAAGAGGGTCACTGGCTGGTGTCGGCGGTGACTCGCAGGTACCAGCCCGGGAAGGGCTTCGTCGTTGCGGGGAACGAGGCGGGGTGGAACCAGTCGGGGCCGGCCGGCTTGTTCCCATTGGTGCAGCCACGACCGTAGGGCGGTCAGGGATGGGGAGTGTGTGTTGTCGGCGAGGATGGTGCCGTCGGTGAGGATGACGGCGGCGGTGGTCGCGGTGGTGTGCCCGATGCTGCGTCGGCCGTCATCGAGGGCGGCGATGCTGCGGTGTGGTCCGCCGGGGATGACGGAGTAGGCCGTCCAGGACAGCCAGTCCAGAGGCGTGTGGCGGGTAGCCGGTCATGCCGTCGGCGGTATGGCAGGTGATGGTGGTGACGCCGAGGACAAGGTGCAGGCGGTCCGCCCATCCGATCAGGTGGCCGCTGATGTCGACGCTCGTCACCCGCCCGGTGACGCCGGATCGGGCGGAGAGTAGCGCTCCCGGAGCATCCAGTGCCGGTACCGATCTCCAGCACGTGGTGGCCTTCGCGCACGTTGAGGGCGATCACGTCACGGCGGATGGCTTCGGGTGGAGAGCGGTGCGGGGTCTCTCCACGGTCCTCGTTGTGGACATAGAACTGCTGTCGGCGTACGGGCGCTTCGGTGCAGAGCCAGGTACGCCAGAAGTACACCCGCCGGGAGGTCTGCCGCTTCGGCTCGGGAGGGCTGCCGATCCAGTGCCCGGCTTCCCGCTTCACGCCGGGTTACCAGTAGAGTCGGGTCGGCGCTCGGATCGCGGCAGATCAGTGCACACGCTGGGAGGGTTCAACAGAAGCTCTAATTACTCACTCGCGGGAACGGCCGTGCAGGTGAACAATGAACCCGTGACAGATGAAGCGTTGCTCGTGTTCCGACCGCCACGAGAACCGCGCCCGATCTTCGCCGGTACCGCCGCCCATCGCTTCCCCGAGCTACGCGGGTCGCGTGAGTACCTCGACCGGCTCCGCGTTCACCATCTCGACCTTGCGCGCCGTGTGATTGAGGTCGACGACGGCAAAATCTACTTGCCTGACCTCTTGGTCTTGTCGATGATGCAGCGGAGCTACGGTCTGGTGGAAGCGGTCATTGACTGCGTCGACGGGTACAACTTGGCAGCGGCGGCTCCGCTACTCCGGATTCAGCTCGACACCCTCGTGCGCGCTTGCTACGTGGCATACCACCCGTTGGCGGATGAAGTGGTCACAGCGATGTTGGAAGGCACCGAGTTCCGCAGGATGAAGGATGTGGACGGAAAGTCGCTCACCGACGCGCGCCTGGTCGAGCTAGCAACGCCGCATCACCCGTGGCTTCCGCCGGTCTACAAGGAGACGTCAGGGTGGGTGCACCTCTCCGCCAATCATCTGACTGCCGCGTGGCAGGTCACCGGCGACCGGTTTGACTTTGGCCTTCCGCTTCGGCCCGACGTCGTTCCCGGGAAGCTCTGGTTGGAGTTGCTGGAGGCGATGACCAAGGCGACCGAGGAACTCTTTGGTTACGTCGAGCTGTGGGAGAGCCGGAAGGGCCTACCGCTCGGGCAGGCGCGAGGATGGCCGGACGCTGAGCCCGAGCCGAGCGGCGGATAGCTGCCCGCTCATACCGAGCGTATGACCGACCGGCGACAACCCATAGACCGGCTTCCCGCATCAAAGCTCACTGTCGTAGGCCACCTCTACGCAGGTCGAGTCCTCTGCGATCGAATGCGCGATCGCTGACCTTATGGCGTTGATTCGAATCAACGCCGAGGCTACCGACAATGACGAGTATGACGTGCGCCTTGGGATCGACTGGAATGGTGACCAGCCGCTAGCGATAATGACGAGTGACAATATGGGCTTCACCTACGACGGCGTCTCGACGCCCCTGCACCGCTACACGCCTGTCGAGACGACCGTCAACGCGGTAGAGCCCGCCTTGGACTTCTACTGGCACGTCCACGACTTCGCCGAGGATTGTGTAAACCAGGGTGGCGTCTCGAACGTGCGGATGATCCAGCCGTCCACACGCGACGAGTAGGCGTAGCTCAGCTCCGCCGCAGCCACAACGCCGGCCCGATCCGCTCGGTTCCGGTGCGGCGGGCGCCTTCCTTTTCCCTGCCGTTTGGTCTGGAAGGCTCCGTGCTCGTTCGAGAGCGGCGTGCGCCCGGACATCGCCGATCTTCTGCGCATCGTTCCCAGCCTGCGTACCTAGCACGGTATTGTCGGCGATGCCATAGCGGTCTCAATAAGCTGTGACTGTTCGTGCAAGGGCACCGCCAAGTGGAGGCGGTCTTGACGTCCTTCGGCGACGTGCCGAGCACCTCCGTCTAGACCCTGGCTCTCGGTGAGCGCGGTGTCCAGGAGGATCCTCCGGAGCTTCGATGAGGTCGCGCCGTTCGATGAGTGCCTGCCGGCGTTCGGAGTTCTTCAGCGCATGCATCCCCCGCGCTTTTCCCAGCTGAACGCCCAAACGGCGCCATGAGCGGGACGCCAAGATCGCTCGCAGTACGGCGTAAGTGTGCGTGCTTCCAGGACTCGATCAGAACGTTAGCGCGCCCGGCTTCTGTCGCTGCAGCTCGGGTGGGTAGTCTCTCGTGGTGATTAGCTCTTCTAGCCCTACTCGACGGAAGGCGCCGCGATGCTTATCCTTGGAGTTAGTTCGGATGATAAGGGCACGCAGCTTGAGGCGCTAGTGCACACCGAACTTGAAAGCCAAGGCTACGTGGAGGTGTACTCCAACGTAGTGGGATCCGGCGGGAACGAGCTTGATGTCACCGCCAAGCGGAAGTTTGCCGTAATCGGCACAGAACATGTCACACCGGTTGTGTGCGAAGCAAAGGCTTACCAGGATCCAGTAAACCTTCCCACGTGGCAGAA
The DNA here is from genome assembly GCF_040678915.1 of Micromonospora sp. NPDC049257. NCBI lineage: Bacteria > Bacillati > Actinomycetota > Actinomycetes > Micromonosporales > Micromonosporaceae > Micromonospora > Micromonospora sp. NPDC049257. The sequence goes on along the minus strand of NZ_JBFAQU010000013.1, from coordinate 123,451 downwards.
GTTTCTCGGAAAGCTCTTCATTCAGCGATCCGAAACGCCTGTTGCGATCGGCATCCTGGTGGCGCTCAGTGGTGTGAACGGCAACGTGCGCGGTAGCTACGAGTCGCTCCGAAAAAAGGACGGCAGCCTATTCGTATTCGACGGCAGGAACTTACTCGACAGGGCGCGTGAGGCCGGGGCGATCGCAAGCGAAGACAAGGTAATCCAGACCGTTCAGGAGCAATTCCGTCGAGGTTTTTTTGGTGTTGAGCCTGCGTACTACGGCGGTGGCTTCTTCTGGGTAGTTCGATGGAATGACGAAGAGTACTCGGTCGTCAACGCCTATGGAAGTCGCCTACTCGAACACGATGTTGAGAACCTCCGCAAGTCGCTCGAAGGATCCATTAGCGGCAAACTCGTGGCCACCGACGAAGCCCGAGCGCAGGCGGAGGCGCGTCACAATATCAAGGTTGGCCTCATTGGCCGTTTGCTCCAGGGTGGAACGGTTGCTGCCGGAGACTCGACCAAGGAGGACGAAAGGGAGGCGTTCGAGTCACTGGCCGATGAACCGTACTCTCATACCGAAAACGGGCAGCTTAGACTCGTCCCTGCAAACGAACTTGACGCGCTTGGCATCGCTCGATTCTTTACAAGCTTGTTCGAGAGTACCATCTCGGTGAAACACCTTGCGTTCATGACGGGCCGACGCCACGACCCATATGTACGGCGACTTATCGACACGCTCTCGGAACAGCAAGCCGGATTCACTCTTGACGAAGGTGACAGACTCTCTTTGCAGGCAGTCGCCCCGTTTTTCCCCTCGGTATGGGCAACGCTTGCACAGCCCATGCAGTTGATTACCACTCATCGGACTACTGCGCCCGGTTTGACCGATGAAGCCACGCTTATGTCAGATCGCAACACGTTTTGGGACGAGATTATCAAAGTCGTTCGACAGGACTTTATGAACGTATTCCTGCGTGGCTTTCTTTACGACCACCTCGGTGTCGCCGACCTTGACGAGGTTATTGAGGTGAAGGTTAAGTCGAAAGGCGGAGTAGTCGGCACCATGAAGACCAAGACACGCACCGCGATCCGACAATTGTCTGACGAACTCGTCGGTGAGGCCGGTACCCGGCATGCACTAATTCGCATGCTGTCAACAGTTGCTGAACCTTGGGAGGATTCTCACCCCGATCCGATCCCCCTCGAAATCGCAACCAATGGCGGCACAGCCAGCGCCCCTGCTGCGGAGGTTTCCTCGGACACGGCCCCGCTGCCCGAAGCCTGAACAGAATCCGATTCTCCCGCCAGCGGAAGTTCAGCAGGAGGTCGAGGGCTCGCTTGGTCGCTGGCAGCACGGTAGCAGCAGCAGCCAGATCCAGCGCCCGCTCTTCGGCTTCTTGATCCGCTGCACTGTTCTCGGCCGATCCGTGCGCCGCCGGGTCACCTCTACCGTCACATTGCGTAGTTGGTGAGTTTCAGGCACGGTCGTCGCCTTCACTGCCGGCCACCCGTACGTACTTTCTTACGTCGATGGCCGCCATGCACGTGCTGGCGTACATGGCTATGGACTGGGACTCGTACCCCGACAAACTGCTCGGGGACGCTGGCGAGTAGCGGGTCGGCGGCGGTCACGGACTCCTTCCGCCGAGGGGCGGTGACGCGGGGGCTCTTCCGTGAGGGGTACCGGACTCGTCTGCTGGGTTCGGCGCCGGCTGCCCTGTGCTTCCGGCTGGGTCATCGCGCTGCGGTGGCCGGTTAGGGCGGGGGTGGTCCTGCTGGGTGACGAACGTGGCGGCGATCGTCGGGATCACGGGCGGTGCAGGACGCAGACGACCTTGCCGAGGATCGTCGCGTGATCGCCGGGCAGTACCGGGTAGTGGGGGTTGCGGGGGACGAGTTCGATGCGGCCGTTGCGGGTTCGGTACTGCTTGACGGTGGCTTCCCCGTCGAGCAGGGCGGCGACGATGTCGCCGTTGTCGGCGACCGCCTGCTGGCGTACCACGATGATGTCGCCGTTGGTGATGGCCGCTTCGGTCATGGAGTCGCCTCGTACCCGCAGCGCGAACAGGGTGCCCTGGCCGACGAGCTCGGCGGGTAGGGACAGCGTCTCCTCGATGTGTTCCTCGGCGAGGATCGGTGTTCCTGCGGCGATGGCTCCCAGTAGGGGAACGCCGGTTCCGCGTGGGCTTTCCGACGTCGCCGGCGGGTCGTCGCCGGGCAGGGGGCGGGCGTCGACCGCTCGCGGTCCGCCGGGAGCCCGTCGGATGAGGCCGTGGTGGGTGAGGGTCTTTAGGTGGTGCGCCACAGAGGAGGGGGAGGCGAGCCCGACGGCCGCCCCGATCTCCCGCACCGTCGGAGGGTAGCCGTGCCGCTGAACCCAGCCACGGATCACGTCGAGGATCTGCCGTTGCCGGCCAGTCAACGGCTCGGGTGGCGCGTCAGGAGCGGTCACTCCAGGACGATACCGCGAACTTGGAACAAATGTACTAAACGAGGGGGTGGGGTGTGGTCTGCGGGTGTCTTCGAGACGTAACCGGCGCTGCGGGACGCCCCAGGCGTCACGAGACGTCCTTGACGCGGAAGAAACCTTGGCGCTCCCGGCCTGCTTACGTGGGGCAGGGCGACCACGGGGGGAGCCGCCCTGCCCCACGATGCCGTCACGGTAGACCTGGCCACCAATGCAGGACAACCCCCTGGGCGGCCCGCCGCCGGTGCCTATGCGATCCGAATCCACCCCATCGGTTGTTCCCCCGCGATGGCCGTTCCGCGTCGTCGCCAAGCAAACGGCACTCGGCATGCGGGCCAGCCCCGGGTCGACCGGCAGAACGGCCCCGACCACCATCAGGCTCGTGGGGCTGGGCCGCTTCACGTCCGGGGGCAGTGAGAGCGCCCGAACACTGTCCCCTGCAATCTCGGCACCGCAACACCTCCCCGCGCAGCGGGGGTGACGAGGACGGCCCACTTGCCCAACTCACACCCGGGGGCGGCGCAGGCGGCGGTTCCGGAACCCGTGAAACTGGCTTGGGCGCTTCCGTCCGTCGCACTCCGGCGTGCCCTGCGCCTAGCGATCGAGGCTCACTTGTATGGTCCTAAGGCTTCCTGTGCCTCACATCTTGGAGTCGGCGGTGTCGGGTTTTGCTGTCCCTGGACCAGGCGGTCCTGTTGGCCCGCGAGCCGAAGGGGCTACTCGTGGCAATCCTTGATTCGGAAATATCTCGTACGCTTTCGGCCTACCTCCAGTGCTATCCGGAGGAAGTGAACTTGCTGGCAGAGCCGGTGAGGTTGCTGGCGCAGGGGGCAAACTTCGCCTCGCGGCGGAACTTCGAGATGCACGTGACGGTTGGTGCGCTCCTGGTCCGCGAAGGGTCCGAGGTGCTGCTAGTCGACCACCTTGCCTACGGGATCCCCTTGCAGCCTGGGGGTCATCTCGAACCGACTGACGACACGCTGATCAGCGCTGCGGTGCGCGAGCTGGTGGAGGAAACGGGAGTCGATCCCGACGGGCTCTACCTTGCGTCGCCGATCCCGGTCTACGTGGAGTTCGGGGAGGTTCCTGCGCGGCCGGCGAAGGACGAACCGGCGCACGCTCATCTCGACTTCGGATTCTCGTTCGTGGCGGCGTCAGCGCGGACGGATGTGGGGCGTATCCAGGAGTCAGAGGTGCGAGGTGCGAGGTGGTACCCGCTCTCGGTCGCCGAGCAGCTCGTCGGACACCGCATCGCGCGGGCAGTGACCACGCCGGCATAGGTGTCACCGGACTGGGTGAAGTCTGCTTGTTACCGCGCGGCGTACTCCGGCGCTCACTCGAAGGATGGTTTGCGGTCTCGGCTCCGCTTGAGTTCGTAGAAGCCATCCGTTCCTGCGACGAGTACCAGGCCGTCCCAGAGTCGTCCAGCGGCCTCCCCCTGGGGTGCCGGTGTGATCACGGGGCCGAACAGTGCTTTGCCGCCGATGCGCAGGACGGGCGTCCCGACGTCGAGGCCGATCTCGTCGAATGCCTGGTTGTGCGAGTCGATGATGCGCTGATCGAAATTGGTGCTGGTCGCCGCCTCGGCTAGCGAGAGGGGTAGGCCCGCCTCGCTGAGGGCTTCGATGATTACGGTGGGGTCTTCGCGACGTCTCTGGTTGTGGAGGCGGGTGCCGATCGCGGTGTAGAGCGGCCCGAGGATGCGTGGCCCGCTGTGCTCGGCTGCGGCTGCGCAGACCCGCACGGATCCCCATGCCTTGGTCATCAGGTCCCGATAGTCCGCGCTGAGCCCCTTGCCCTCGCGTTGAACGAGATTTAGGTAGGCCAGCGACATGATGCGCCAGTCGGCGCGTACCGGCCGGACCTTCTCTACCTCCAGTAGCCAGCGGGAGGTGATCCACGCCCAGGGGCAGAGCGGATCGAACCAGAAGGGAACGGGTTGTTTCTCGATCTTCGCCACGAGCTTCGTCCTCTCGCCGCCTGGTTTCCTCAGTCGTCGATGTCGAACAGATCGGTCTGAGTGGGCATGTTGCATTTGGCCGTGCGGCCCGCGAGCTTCACCAGCTGCGCATGGTCGGCGACCCGGCCGTTGTCGTCTGCGGTGCTGATGAGCCGGATGAACACCTGGGCCGTGATGTCGACGTCGGTGTAGGCCCGGTGTCGGTCCGCTGGACGCTGTATCGAGAAGTGCGCCAAGAGTGTGTCGAGCCTGTAGTTGGGCAGGCCCGGGATGAGGTGCTTGGCCAGCGGGATCGTGTCCAGAAGATCGATGCGGGCGAGTGTCGGGCAGTGCTGGCGCTGGTTGTGGATGAGGTTGGCCTCCGTCGCGGCGTGCTGCGCGACGAGCAGGTACCGCCTGTTAGTTCTGAATCGTCGGTCCAGCGCGCCCAGCGCGTCGGCTGGGGTGGGAGCCAGCTTCAGCTGTTCTGCGGTCAGCCCGGTCTGGTCAGTGAAGGCGGGAGTCACCGGGGCGAAGGCGGGTGGTCTGATGAGCGACGTGCTCCTGCCGACTGCCGTCCAGGCGCTGTCTCGGTAGCGTAGTGCGAGCGCGGCAACCTCGACGGGCTGGGCCGGGTAGCCCGTGGGGGTCGTCGCCTCGAAGTCGATGACCACGAACGTGGTCGCCAGGAAGTCGGCGTCCTGTGTCAACCAGCCCATGGTTCACCGCTTTCGTGGGGTGGGTGCGGGAGTCGCCGGGCCGGCGTCGAAGGCTGTCACCATATGAGCTTGGTGACGGACTGTGTGGCAGTGTGCAGGTCGGGTGCGTTCCAGAGGCGTTCGCCGATCCAGGCTTCGCTCAGGGCTCGGTAGAGGTCCGACATCGCCGGCAGGAACTCGGGTGGCAGCGGCGTCGGCTGTGGCCATTGGTTCCGCGGTACGCCGGCGGCGATCAGCTGGTTCACTGGTACGTCGAGTCGGTGGGCCACGTACCAGTTGCGCAGGATCTGCTTGCCGCAGTGCACGCCGCGGAACATGAGGCGGCTCTCGTCGGGTGTGCCGGGGCTGTCGGCGACCACGATGCGGCCGTCACTCGTCGTCAGGAACTCGACCTTGCCGTCGCAGTGGCTCAACCCCACTTCGCGGGCGCGCCGGCTCAGAATCTCGTTTACCTGTAGGGAGAGGTCGGTCATGGTCTGGAACTGGTAGTCGCTCACGCCGGCGAGGCGTTGCGCCTCGGGGCGGTCGACGAAACGGTTCACCGGTTCCAGCATCGTCGCGTACTCGATCAGCGGTTGGGTCAGCTTTTCACCGATGGACGGGGCGCGGCGGAGCCCGGCTTCGACTTGGGTGAGGGTGCCGGCGGCGAGCCGACGGTGAACGGAGCTGCCTTGGGGAAGTTCGTTGCGGAAGAGGACCTGTACTGGTAAGAGGTGGTTTCCGGTGCTGGCAGGGGCCGGCCCGGAGTCGGGATCCGGCACCTGGGCGAGGTCGAACTCGATCCGGTTAGGGGCGATGAACCGGCGGAAGTGGGTGGGCACGCCCGCCGCTTCCAGCCTGGCGAAGTTGAATGCGGCCATCCGGCAGGTGGCCTCGCCTTTGCCGGGGATCAGATCGGGCATCCGGCCGTAGTGGAACACCGTGTAGTGGTCGGTGTACTCGAAGACGCCGATGCCTGTCTTGGCAGCCGTGGGAGGTACAACGATTTCGACGTTCTTGGTCGAGTGGAGGACAGGCATCATGATCCCCTGATCAGGCTGTGGCTCTGGCGGTCTGGTTCTGGCTGGCGCTGGTGCGCTCCGCAGCACATGCAGCGTGCCTGCGGGCCCTGCCATGGTTCGCGCAGGCAGCCCAGCCCGGTGCCGGCACTCTGGATCCAGAGCCGGGCCAGGTCTGCTGCCTCGTGTTCGTCGAAGAGGCGCCGGTCCAGCACCCGGTGGCGGTCGGGGTCGGTGGCGGCGAGTTCTTCGAAGAGCGCGCAGGCGTCCGCCATGAACGTGACCTGCTCGTTGGTGAGGACGTAGTCGTCGCGCTGCTGTGTCCGCGTCACGGCCATGGATGGGTGGTCGGTGACGAGGATCGTGAGGTCGGGCAGCGGCCGGTATGTGGACGCGAAGTTCCGCAGGGCGATGGCCGTATCCAGAGCGGCGTCGCGGTCGTCGGGGTGCAGCTGGAGTGCCTGGCACACAGCGGTGGTATCGACGCTGCGGCCCTCGATGACGGTGCGTCCGCTGGACAGAGCGGGGAGTACGGTGTCCAGGTCGTGGCGTTTGATGGCCAGTAAGAGCATTGTCTCGGCCAGAGGGCTACCTCCGCGCAGGAAGGGGTCTCCCGCGCTGGCGTCGATCAGTGCCCGTAGTAGGGCTTTGCCGAGCCCTGGACCTCCGTCGGTGCGCCGCGAGAATTCCTCCAGCAGCATCGGCTTGTCGTCGACGCCTTCGAGAGCGCGCCGGGTCAGATATGTCTTGCCGATTCCGGTGACGCCGTCGACGGAGATCAGCGGGCCGCGCGGGCAGGTCATGTCCCGCAACGATGCCCGGGGCCTGGGTGCTGCATCGTCCTCTATGCGGCCCATGTCGTGGCCTCCCGGGTGATGACGGCGGCGTAATGGTCGAGGGTGGCCTCGGTGTCGCGGTCGGTGATTAGCACCGCGAGCATGTGGTCGAGGATCTGAGCAGCACCGCGGCACGGTCGACTGGGTTGGGCGAACGGCCGGGTGTCGCAGGGGACGAGCCGGAAGCTGCCGGTGGAGTTCGGCACGCCCTGCTGCGCTAGGTGCTCGGTGAACGCCCGGGCCCCGGGGAGGTCGACGCGCAGCAGCGGGGAGAAGCTGTTCCACTGCTCGTCGGCCGCCGGTTCGAGAGCGATCAGGCCGCGTGCCTGTTCCAGGGCGTGTAGCAGGCGGCGGGTCTGCTCCTGGCGCCACGCGAGCAGATCCTGAAAGCGGTGAACGTTGGCCAGGGCGATCGCTGCGAGGGGAGCCGCGAGCCGGGAATTGGTTGCCAGTCGGCTCAGCGGCTGTTGACCGGGCGGGGCCGGCTGCCAGTGGCTACGAAACGCCGCGGCGTGCTCGGCCAGGTCACGGCGGGCGGTGAGCAGGAAGCCGCCTTCGCCGCTCCACAAGATCTTGCCGTCTTTCAGGGAGAAGCAGCCGACGGTGCCGATCGTGCCAGCCCGCTGCCCGGCGCGAGTGCTGCCGGCAGCCTGGGCGGCGTCTTCGATGACGACGAGGTCGTGCGCGGCCGCGAACGCCGTCAACGCGGCCGGATCGCCCACCCGGCCCCACAGGTGCACGGGCAGGATCGCCCGAGTACGTGAGGTGACCTTGCGGGCGGCGTCGTCGTAGTCGATGTCCAGGGTGTTCGGGTCGCTGTCGACGAACACCGGTGTGGCGCCGAGGGCGGCTAGCGGGGCGACGGTCATGACGACGGTCAGCGCCGGCACGAGGACCTCGTCGCCGGGGCCGATGCTGCAGGCGAACAGCGCACCGTGCAGGGCCGCGGTGCCGGAGGAGACTGCGACGGCATGCGGCACGCCAAACGCCTCGGCCAGGTCGCGCTCCAGCTGCCCGGCGGCCGGGCCGCCGCTGGGGTCTGGCATCTGATCGAGCACCCCGACGAGATGGTCGGCGATCGACGCTGCGTCGGTGCCGGCGGTGGGTGGCGTCATCGCGGCACTCCCGTGTTCAGCAGCCGCGGCATGTCCAGCACCAGCGGCCACATGTTGACGCAGTCGCGGCTGAACAGCGAGCAGTTCGTGCACGTGGGCCTGGCGGCGAACAGGGTGCGCGCGTCGCCGCCGCGGATGGTGCGCTGGTGTTCGGGTGCGGTGGCGGCGATCCGGCGATCGGACGGGCAGTCCCAGAGGGAGCCGTCGGGTTGGACGAAGTACAGGCGTGCGCCGCCGAAGCAGTCTGGCACGTGTCCGCTGTCCTGAGTGGAAATTGCGGCGACGAATCGTTGCAGGTAGGACGGGTCCGGTAGTGCCAGGCCGTGGGGATCTGCGTAGAGGCGTTCGAGGTGCGCGCCGACGCTGGCGACGTCGGCGGGGGTGTGAGATAGGGCGTCGAAGAGTTGGTGGTCGGAGGGCAGTGACACCGGCTGGGGTACGTAGTAGTCCACGCCGATGTCGGCTGCTAACCGCGCCACGTCGGTGATCTCCTGCGGGCGCGATCGGGTCACGACGGTGTAGATCCCGACTCGAGGTCCGGGCCGGTCACCGCGGGCCTTGAGCAGAGCGCTGATGCCGGCCAGGACGTCGTGGTAGCCGAAGCGGCCCGATCGTGACGGCCGCATCGTGTCGTTGGTGTCGGCGTCTGCGCTGTCGAGCGACACCGAGACGCCGTCGACGCCGAGGGCGAGGAGCTGCTCGACGATGTGCGGGCGGGTGAGCGGGATGCCGTTGGTGGCGATGACGACCTGGCAGCCGGCGCCCTTGATGAGCGAGATGATCCCGAGCGTGGCGGGCCAGTCCAGCGGTTCTCCGCCAGCGATGATCACCCGCTCGACGGGCGAGCCGGTCAGCGTGCGCGCGAACGCCGTCAGGGTCGGCGCGGTCAGGTCGGCGCGGGACAGGTGCGACAGGACACCTGCCTGTTGGGGCAGGTTGCCCTTGTGCTCTTCGATCGTGCCGAAGTAGCAGTGCGGGCAGGCGAACGCGCACGGGGAACGCAGGCCCCACAGCAGGGTTACGTCACGAGGCACGGGCGGTCCGCCGATCCAGCAGGGCGGCCACGATCTCACCGACGGCGCCGGCCGTCCACTGCTGCGACATGCCGGCCACATCGAGCTGGACGTAGTCGGGGTCGTCGGCCGCTACCTTCCGGTACAGGGTGTCGATCTCGTTGAGCAGGTGCAGGTCCGCCGGCGTGAGAGCTCGGCCGATGCGGTCGGCGAAGCGTCGTGCGCACTCCTTCGGGTCGTCGGTTAGAAGGATGGTCATGTCCGGGAGTCGCCGCCACCGCCGGAATCCACACCGGATGTGGCTGGCCACCGCCTCCGGCGTCGAGTCAGGGTTCGCCGAGCGGAGAATCGCCGCCTGATACACCGCGACGGAGTCCACGCCCCGGTCTTCGAGGATCACTTCGACGCCGGTCAAGTCCCGTTCCGATAGCCGCTCGGCTTTGCCGATCTGCAGGGCGAGCAGGGCGAGGGTTTCCGCGACCGGGTGGCCGGCGCGCAAGAAGGGGTCGCCGTGCTCGCTCAGTGCGGTGATGATGCGCCCGTGCAACACCGTGCCGCGGGAGTCGGTGAGTTCGTCCAGGAGCAAACAGCGCTCGCCGAGCTGTGCGGTGACCGCGCGAGCCGCGCTCGTCTTCCCCACACCGTTGATGCCCTCGATACTCACCCACACCGGTGCGGCACCTTGCGCCGGTGCGCTGATCATGCGGGACGCCGGCAGACGTACAGCAACTCGGTGGCCACGTCGGGCACGGCGATCGCCGAAACCACGTTCAGTAGAGCGGTGGGAACGCGCGCGACCAGGTCGCGGTACCAACCGGAGGCGGCGTTGCCGTACTGGCGGGTGAGCGCGGCGGCAACGGCGTCCGGATCGGGCGGCAGCAGACCCATCACGTCCTCGACGACCAAGCCCACCTCGGTGAGCACCTGCGCGATCTCCTCCCGCGACCACTCGTACACATGGACGCGGTACTGCAGCGGCCGCGGTGGAGGACCGACAGCGGCGGGGGTCGACAGGTAGAGCACCCCACCCGGCGCCAGCGCCGCAGCGGTGTTGCGCAGGCTCGCCGCGCCCAACTCGAATGGCAGGTGCTCCAGCGCCGAGGTGTAGATGGCGACGTCGAAGACGGGCAGGTCCGGCCACGGCTGGGCGACATCGCACTCCACCAGGTCGACCGGGAACGGCTCACCGTAGGTCGCGCGTAGGCCTTCGATGCGTTCCCACGCCTCATCGAGGTTGGCGGTGCTGATATCCAGCCCGACGTACCCTCCAATCGTCGGGGCGTAACGGTGAAGCAGCGGCAGCGTCAACCCGCGACCGCAACAGACGTCCACTACGCGGGAGCCCGGTGCGCACCGCTCGGCGACGAGCAGGTGCTGCAGGAGGTTCATCAGGCCCGACGGTTTGACCTCACCACAGCTCAAGGCCGCATAGAAGTCATCCATCTGGTTGGTGCTGTACGGCCCCACCATCGGGGTACCCGGACGGGTTCGGTACTGCTCCGGCAGCTGTGCTGCGGTCATGATTCGCCTCCCAGGTGTACGTCGGATCGGAGCGCGGGGGACCGATCGGCTCCGACGGCCCCGCCCGCGCTGCCTGCGGGGCGGACTCGCGGCGAAGTCGGCACGATCAGGTCTTCAGTCGTCTGCGCACGGTCATTCCAGGGGAAGACGACCCAGTCGAGGGTGTCCCATACCCAGGTGTCCGGGGTGAAGGCCGCCGCCTTGCTCCGGCAGAGCGCAGCGGTACGGACTACCGACCTGGGCAGGTGTGTGGCCAGCCAGGGAAGCGCCGCGAGGTACGTCGCGCCGCTACCGCAGATGTCGTCGACCAGGAGCACGTGAGCATCGCGGTGCGCCGTGAGCGCGGCGTCGGGTGCCGCCGGCAGTTCGACGTGTCCGGTCGCAGGGTGGTGCAGAACGTCGCTGCGGTTGTGGCGCGCCACGAACTCGACGACCGGTACCCCGTAGTGGGCGGCGAGCATCCGGGCCAGCGGAACCCCGCCGCGCGCGATACCGACGACCACGTCCGGTGTCGGCTCGTGTGCGGCGATCAGCGCGGTAGCCGAGGTGAAAGCTCCCTCTGTCAGACGCCAGACGCGTCGGTGCTCGAAGACGCGCTGCACGACGACCGGGGTGTGCTGCGGGTTGGTGGGGTGTTTGGCCCTGGTGTCCACGGGCTTACCTACTCTCAGTCGGGACGGACCTCGTCCTGGGCGAGGGTGAGGAACTGCTGGGAGAGCACCGAGTCGCTGCGGAACCGACCGCCTGCCTGCAACGAGCTGGTGCGTGCCGCCTCCATCCGGACGCCCCGCATGCTCATGCACAGGTGCGTGCCGCGGACCGCGACGGCCACGTCGTCGCTGCCGATCACCGCTGCGAGGTCCTCGGCGACCTGCCGGGTGAACCGCTCCTGAACCTGGAGACGGGCGGAGTTCCGCTGAGCGATTCGACCAAACTTCGACAGGCCCAGGACCTCGCCGGCGGGTACGTATCCGGCGGCGACCCTCAGGTGCATCGGCAGCAGGTGGTGCTCACACAGCGACCACACGCTGATGCCACCCACGACGACCAGTTGGCCGCTCAGGTGTGACTCGGCGAAGACCGTTGCGGGCGCGGCAGCCTCTGCCGAGAGGAAGGTGCTCCACCAGGAGGCGACGCGCGCCGGAGTGCCGGTCAGACCATCGCGGGTGGGGTCCTCGCCCAAGGCGACCAGAAGCTGAGAGATCAGCTCTCGCACTCGATCGGTGTTGACGCGCGGCTCGGGCAGAGCGCGTTCGGTGCTGCAGGCGGTCGCGGTGAGGCCGGCGAGGGAGGAGCTTGTCACGGCATCTTCTCGCTTCTTCCGGGATACGGCAGGGGCAGGGTTCTGGTCAACGGCCTCGCGTGTCGGCGAAGGCCAGCACGTGCATTCGCGTGGTGAAGTACCACCGCCGAGCCGCGACGGCGTCTGCCAGTCGACGAGTCGCCTCGATGACGGCCTCGGCGGTGGTGCCCTCCGGCATCACCCAAATCGGGGCGAGCTGGTGGGTGGCGGCGACCTCGGCGATCCGGTCGAGGTCGGCGACGGAGGAGGCGACAATCTTGAACATTGCTCGTTGCGACGCCACGAAGGCTTCCAGGGCGGCAGGCACGATGCTCTTGTTCTCCTGCATCCCGAAGCTCGACAGCTTGGGGCTGACGTTGAACCGCACTCCGTCGATCAACAGCGCCGGGTCGGGGGCGATCGTGCCGTTGGTCTCGACCTCGATCCGCTTCCCGGCGGCCAGCAGACGCCGGATGAGGGACGCCAGGTGCCGCTGCTGGATCAGTGGCTCACCGCCGGTGATCACGACCAGTTCGACTGGAGAGGACGTCGCCCACTGCACCAGCTCCGTCACCGACCTTTTCGTCGACTCCGTAAGCGGGTCGAACTGGGACCAGTCCCAGGTGTACTTCGTGTCGCAGCGTGTGCACGTCAGGTTGCACCGGGAGAGGCGGATGAACAGCGCAGGGTGCCCGGCGCTGGGGCCCTCGCCTTGAAAGGTCGGAGTCTGGACGCCGAAGCACTCCGCGACGATCAGCGACTCGCCGGTGATGCTTGCCCGTGGTCCGACCGAATTGGGCGCCGGCACGGCTCAGTGCCCCTCTACGTCGAATCGTGCCCAGCTTCGCCCGGTCTCGCGGACACAGACAGCGACCAAGCGGCCAGGGATGGCTGGTTGAAGGTTCTGGATCAACCATCCGGCCAGGAACTGGGCCAAGAGCTCCGAGGTCGGCTCGAAGGGAAGAACCTCGTGCAGGTTGTGATGATCGAGCTGGGTGGCCAGAAAGACCTTGAAGGGTGCGAGTGCGCCAAAGTCCGTGACGAAGCCTGGATTCTGCAGTTCGGGAGCTGTGAGGATGACCTCGACCTCGTAGCTATGTCCGTGCTGGCGGGAGCACTTGTGTTCCACCGGCAGGCTCGGGAGACGGTGACCTCCTTCGAAGTCAAACCGCTTGCCGATGGTGAATCTGCCCGGCGGCATCGGGATTTCATCGAGGCCCACAAGATTCTCCTTTAGGTCTGTGATGGAGCGCTTCGGTCGATGTGCAAAGTCACGCCACAAACGTTGCCCGTCTCACCTTGCTCGTGCTGGGCTGGCAGGATGACAGGCGGTGGATTGAGCAAATCGCTGAGGTCGCCTGTTTCGCCGTGTAGTCGGGGAAGCTAAACCCCGAGCCATTTATGTATGTGCCCAGGATTGCTCAGCCTGAGGGGTTCTGGGAATGCCGACTTGTGGTCCCACCTGGCGTACCGACCTGCGGTCCGACTTCGCTCCGAGCTGCGCGGCCCGGCTGGCGTCGGGGCGGGTTCTGGTGGGCGTGCGAGGGTGGCTTGGGGTACCACTGGCGGAGTGGAATGTTGTAGGACAGGAGTTGGTGGATTTGTTGTATCCCGTCGCGTCGCCGTCTGTGCATAGTGACGGTGGCGATGTCGAGGGCGTGGGCGGTTTCGGTGGGGGTGTAGCCGGCGACGGACCGCAGGATGCACTCGCGTGTGGTGGGCGGGAGGGCGCGGACGGCTGCGAGGGTGTGTTGGAAGTCGTGTTTGCGCAGCACGGTTTCCTCGGCCGGTTCGATGGTGGCGGAGTTGATGGGGATCAGTCCGTCGGGCGTCTCGTGCCGGGCTTTTCGATAGTGGTCGAAGAGGTAGTTGTGGGCGATGGTGCACAGCCAGGCACTGAGGCGACTGCGGGGTGTGTAGGCGTGCAGGGATCGCCACGCTCGGGCAAAGGTCTCGGCGGTGATGTCGTCGACGAGCCAAGGGTCGCCGCGGGGAATCCGCTGGCGTAGGTAGCCCACGACCAGGGGCTTGTTGGCGTGGTAGAGCGCGGCGAAGGCGTGGTGGTCCCCGTTCTGGGCGCGTCGCACCAGGTTCTCTTCGTCGTGACGGTCGAAGTTGGTCGTCATACTGGCCTTGTCTCGGTCGTGGTAGGGGCGGGCATGCCGGGGCAGGTGTGTCCGCAGTCGACGTTTCCTGGCCGGTTGCTGGGGTGATACCGGCGGCATCACCCCAGCAACGGGTACGGGTACCGACGTGGGTAGAGGGAGGTCCCGCGCCGGTCAGGGCACAGCCCATCCAGGGGGACCGTGGCGGAAAACCCAGGCGGGAACGCGGCGGTGCCGCCGGGTCGCCACATCCTCCAGATCGTGGGGCCGTCCGGAATCCGGATCGGCGTACCGGCGTGGTAGCCGACCCGCTCGTACAAGGCCCGGGTTCGCAGGCTGATGGCCTCCAGGTAGGCGGACAAACCCTCGGCGTCGAGCCGGCGGTGATGGTCAGCGAGCAGCGCAGTGCCGACACCACAGCCCTGCCGATTGGGAGCCACGGCGAGATAGGCGAGGTGGTGATGCAGCGGCAAGTGGGGGTGGTGGACCTCGAACACGGCGTCCAGGAGGGCGAACACCGGCGCGTAGCGGCCGGTCGCCTTCCCCAACGCATCTAGGTGCTCCCGGCTTGGCGGGGTCGGGGAGCGCAGGCGGGAGTACCAGATCGCTACTCCGGTGCAGTCGGAGTTCGTGTGGACGTGCCCGTGCGCCAGGCCGTGCCCTAACACCGCTGTGAAGTAGGCACGGTAGATGAGGCGGCGTTCGGCGCGGTCGGGGACGAGCCAGTCCGCGACCGGGCCGTCGAGGAACGCCTCGGCCAGGACCGGAATCAGGGAGTCGGCGTCGTCGGGTGTCGCCGCACGCACGGTCACATCGGTGTCAATCATCTCGGGAGTCGTCCTTACATGTGAGTGGTGGGGGTAAGCGCCAGGACACGGTCGCCCCGTACACGCCCGGTCGGGTGCGACGCAGGATCATCGCCAAATTGACACGCAGCAGGGCGACAAGGCCGTAGCAGGCGGGGAACACCCACCGCAGCGGGAAGTCGGGGTGACACCGAGAAGGGCGTCGAACTCCGCCGTGGTGAATGACCCGCTGAAGATGGCGACGACACCCTTCCGGAGAACATTTGACGGCGGGACTCATGCTGCCGGGCATCGGTCACCACAGCCATGCCTCTCTCACTCAAGAATGGGGTGCCGGGTAAGGGATGCGCGCCTGTTCCAGCAGAAGCCGCCCGCCAAGGTGGTGGGACAGGTCCTCAACCGCCTACCGCGGCTGTCCGCACACCCATCGCCTGGCAGCGGCGCATCCCGACCATCGATATCCCGCACGACGCTGGTCAGACCGGTCCGCTCCGCCAACTCTCCGATCAACACGCTGACCTGCTCTGGTGGACACTTCACTTCCTGCAACGCGTTCACGTCCGGGTCAATCGCCGCAATCATCTGCACCACCGGCGCTGCCGATTAGCCTCCGGCCCATCGGTCGGGCGCAACGTCATGTCGAGCATGTTGTGGTGGCAAAGCGCAAGGGCATCAGCGCCTCCAGCAGATGATCGGGCCGCCGGTTCGGTAGCTGTCCGACAGCTCGGTCACCAACGATCGCTCGCGGGTCGCATCTTCGGGAATGCCGACCTGCGGTCCGACTTACGTCCTCCTGCACGGTTGGTGGCATGAAGATGAGTGGCCTGTCACCGGACGTAAGGTGTGGCGGGTAGTCCCCCTATGCCGTCGGTGGTGTTCTCGTTGCGGTCGGTGTGTTGGTGGTCGGATAGGAAGCCGGCGATCGCGCGGATGTGGTGTCGAAGGTCTCCCGCCGGCCGTGGTAGCGGCCGAGGATTCGTTAGTTCTTGAGGTGTCCGGTGGCGTGCTCGACCCGGATGCGCGGGTAGAAAGCCGTTTGCGGGCCGCCTCGTGGGCGGCGGTGACACCCGGTGGTAGGAGGTTTGACGTTGCGTAGCGTGGGTCTGGGGGTGATGACCGCCCCGCCGGTGTCGGCCCCCAGCCCCTCGTAGCCGGCGTCGGCGAGGATCGGCACGTCCAGTGGCGCGTTGAGGAGAAGGTCGACCAGTCCTGCGATGCGGGCCTGGATGATGTCCATCGCCTCGGGGCGGGTCTCCCCGGCGACCTGCCCAGGGACATGGCCGTGCCACCCTCCCCCCGGGGTCCCTGGGGCGTCAATCTTCCGGCCGCTGAGAGGATGATGGGGTGCGTGCGGAAGAGGCGATCGACGCGGTGACGTCGGCGGCCACCGGAGCGGGTATCCCGGCTGACGACGCTACCGTCGTGCGTATCGGCGAGAATGGCGTGATCCTGCTGCCGAGCGCTGGTGTTATGGGCCGGGTGGTACCGAGAGCGACGGGTGGTGATCCCCGCCGAGAGACCGAGGTAGCCCTCTGGCTGGCCTCGCAACAGGTGCTTGTGGTGTACCCAGCTCCACAGGGTGGGGTAACGCGCTTGGCATTGGAGTCGCCGTGATCAGGTCAGTCGTGTTCGACGTTGGCGAGACCCTGCTGGACGACACGCGTGAGTTTCATGCATGGGCTGACTGGCTGAACGTGCCGAGGCACACTCTGTCGGCTCTCGTGGGGATTGTGGTCGCGCAGGGCCGCAACAACGCTGAGGCTTTCCAGTACCTACGTCCTGGCATCGACCTTGCCGCTGAGCGGGCGCGGCGTGAGGGTGCCGGTCGCGGCGAGCAGATTGATGAGGTGGACCTTTACCCGGATGTCCGCCCTGCATTGGTCGAGTTGCGAAGGCGCGGGGTGTGGATTGGGGTGGCTGGTAACCAGACCGTCCGGGCTGCTGAGCTTCTGCGAAAGCTGGATTTGCCCGTTGATGCCATTGCTACGTCGGGCGAGTGGGGTGTCGCTAAGCCAGACTTGCGGTTTTTTGACCGAGTTGCCGATTTCGCGCCGGGGGAGCGCAGCGATATCCTCTACGTCGGTGACCATCGTGACTACGACGTCCGGGCTGCCCAGGCGGCGGGCCTGCGGCCGGCTTTGATCAAGCGCGGCCCGTGGGGTCATCTGTGGGCCGACGACCCAACTGTTGCCGGTAGTGAAGTGTGGGTGCTGGAGTCGTTGGAGCAGTTGGTGGATCTGGTTCGGCCACATTAGTTGGCTGTTCCCCATACCCATCTCGCATACTCGTTCAGGATATTCACCGATACCTGGGGACGCAGCGCGGTGACGATGTCGCGGACGTGAGGATGGATGCGAGTGTGTTCGGGCGCAACTGTTCTCGCTTGCAACAGGGCATCGACGGCTCGCCTGGGCGAGCCTGCTTGGGTGTGGGCGCGAGCCAGGTCGATGTAGAAATGGGACTGCCGCTCCCTCGGAACGGACTCGGGCGGAACCCAGTTTCCAGCGGCACGTAGGGCGGCGTCCGGGTCCTCGGAGTCGAGCGCGAGTGTCACCTCGTGGATACGAACGGAGGAAGGGCCGAACGCGGTGCCGTGGTACTCACCGTCGGGCAAGCTTCGCGCGCATTCCGTAGCCTCCCTGAGATGGTCATGGGCGTGGGACGGTCGGCGTGCCAGGCCGGCGAGCACGGCGGCCCGCATGTGCAGGGCGCCGTATGCCGCCCGCGCGGTCGGGCTTGTGCCGGAGCTGATGTGGGTTGCGGCCTGCTCAAGCATCGCCCGTCCGAGTTCTGGCCGCCCGTTATGAAAGAACAGTTCCCCGCGCACGTACTGGGCAGTCGCGACGACAGCGGGGTCGGAGGTGTCCTGTGCCGTGTTAGTCATCATCCTGATGATCAGGGCTGACAGGTCATGGTGACCGAACTTGTCGGCAAGGGCGTCGGCGGCCCGGTATGCCTGCATCAGGAGAAGAGAGGTGAACTCGCGCCGTGCGTCGGTCGCGGAGAACTGGGCGCGGTGGAGTTCATCGAGCAGAGCGGGGATGGCCTTGGAGAGCTGGTGATAGTTCGACGTGAGGCGTAGTCGTACGACATGGTCCACAGCGGCGCGAAGGCTGGCTGCCGTGCGGACTGGACCGTCCGGAGGCATGTCGAACGCGTCAAGGCTGATTCGTAGCTCAGTAAGGTCGACCTCGGTGCTGGGGGCGGCATCGTGAAGTGATCCCGCTGGCTCTGCCAGGGCGCTACTGGTATAGGTGCGTCGTGGGCTGTAGAGGTCGAGTTGGGTGTCGGTGGTGGCGCCGAGGACGTGGCGGAGGGCAGTGCGGCGTTCTTCGCTGGGCCAGCGGTGCTCGCCGCGCTCCAGCTTGCCGATCCACCGTGAGTCGACGTAGTGGGCGGTGAGGTTACGTCTGGGGTAGAGCCGGTCGAGGGCAGCGTTGACGCCGTCGGCCAGTTCGCTGCGCGACATGCACTGGCCTACCCGCCGAGGTGATGGCAGTCGGTGGCGGGCGTCGCTGAGCAGGGTGTTCGGCGTGATAACCGTATCCGGATGACGAGGCAACTACTGCTCCCAATAGGTCGGTCGATGAAGGCCGAGATTCTCGTCGGGGGTGGCGCCGAGGAGGTGGCGGAGAGCGGCGCGGCGTTCCTCGCTGGGCCGACGGCGCTCACCACGTGCGAGTTTGTCGAACCCGCGAGCATCGACGGCGATGGTGGCCTGGTTGCGTCCAGGAGCGTGGTCGCCGAGCCTCGTATCGATCGGATCGGCCAGTTCGCTACGGGATATGCCCACTACGGACCGCGAGGGCGAACCCGTTCTGCGGCGGGCTTCGCTGAGCTGCGTGTTGAACACGACGCCGTGACCAGGATCCCGACGCAATGACTTCCCCTCTCAAAGTCAAGTCCGCCCGCACGGCGCCTCGCTGCTGATTGTGACTACTCGAATCCGCGGGACGAAAAGTGCGGTCGATGTCCAGCATGTCAAGATCGCGACCCAAGGGCCAGGAGGCCCGCTCAGAGGACGTCTGATTCACGTATTTTGGGCATGTTGCGGTTTTAGGGTTTTTCGCCAGGTTGGGGTGGTTTCGGTGGTGAGGCGTTTGGCGAGGTTGTCGATCATGGCGAGGGTGATCATGCTGGCGGAGTTGTCGGGTCGGGTTTCGTAGTCGCGGACGAGTCGGCGGTGGTGCATGAGCCAGCCGATGGTGCGTTCGACGACCCATCTGCGCTTGATCACGCTGAAGCCTTTGATCTGTGGGTCTTTGGTGACGATCTCGATCTCGACGCCGAGGTGGGCGCCGTGTTCGACGACGCGGTTCTTGAAGCCGGCGTCGACCAGGTTTTGGTCAGGGTGGGGTAGGTGGTGGTGGCTTGGTCGAGTAGGTCCATGCCGATGGTGTTGTCGCTGGGACTGGCGGCACAGACGGTGACGGCGAGGAGCAGGCCGAGGGTGTCGGTGCCGCCGCAGCGAGCAGGTCGACAGCTTCGCGGACGTAGCGCCAGGCGGTGGAGACGCCAATGCCGAACCCGGCTGCGAGGCGGGTGTAAGTGTCGCCGTGCGCAGGTGGGCGAGGGCGAGCAGGGCTTGCCGACCGGGATCCAGACGCCGCCACCGGGATCGACGCTCCCGACGGTGGCCGCGGAGGCGCTTGGCGAGGTGGCTCAGGGTTCGACTGGACACCGGAAGCGTGGCGGGGTGAGACAGCACGGCAAGGCTCCCGGTCGGGGCATCGGATCTTTGTCGACTGCTGTCTTACCTGGAGCCTCGCCCTCATCGATCTCCGGGTTACCCACACCCACCGTCACCAGCACAATCAAGGTGACAAGGGCTCTGTATTAAGATTCAAGACTGGGACTTACTGCTCTTTCTTCCGCAATTATTCTTCTTGCGTCCTCATGACGCCCTAGTCGAATGAGAATCGCAGCGGCATTGTGTAGTGCAACAGCAAGACCTTCGTCGCTCGCCGCTGGTTGATCGAGCCGGAAAAGCAGGCGCCTAATCTCAACCGCTTCCATCGCCGGCTCCAAGGCCTCTGGCCACCTGCCTGCTTCAACATTTCGGACCCCCAAGTTGAATACCGCGCTCGATAGAAAGCGCATGTGAGCGCGTGGGGAATCTCTCGCCAGGAGGCGCCCAATCTGCACGGCTTCGAGATTGGGCGCGATTGCGTCGTCGACTAATCCAAGATCGGCGAAAAGAACCGACAAATTATACAAATTTACAGCCAGCTTAGGGAGATATGTTGCTGCATCTAACAGCGCAAGCTGACGGCAAACATCGACAACCTCCTGCATGCTCTCAAGGCAAGACGTATGGTGATCAAGATTGTACCGAATCTCGCTGAGACCCATAAGGGCAAAAAGCAGATCTGGCAAGTGGCGGGCGGGATCGGTGGCGGAAAGTTCTCGCAATATGCTTACGGCCTTCAGCATCTGACTTTCCGCTTCGAACGACCGGCCCAGCGTCATCAACGCCTGCCCGAGATTGCTGAGGGTCGTTGCAAGCGAGTGACGATACTTAGGAGAGTGGGTAATCATCCTGCGGTATATTTCCGCAGCCACCTCAAGCGCACCCCGCGCTTCCTCAACCCGAGCCGTTCTGCCGCACGCCACGCCAAGAATGTCGTGGAGTACCACAAACCTCTCCCATTCCGCCTGTCGCTCAACGGCTGGCAGCTCCTCGTAAGTAGCCGTAGCTTCGGCGGCGCATTCGATTGCGTCCTCCCAGCGTTCGGTCTTGGCAAGCAGCATTACGCACCTAGTTAACACGACAAGCTTTTTTGGTAAGTCATCTGGCTCAACGCTAGCTTTGGCTCTCAGAAGTTCGACCGCCTGTAGCGCCCAGGAAAGCGCGTCTTCCCAGCGCTCTAGCCGACATAGCACTGCGGAGGAACCATCTAACGATCGCGCTAACTCGACATCGTACTCCACTCTCCCGCTCGCTCGAATCTCTCCGTATAGGCCAGCGCTTTGCATTAACCAATCTGCGGCGACTTCATGTTCCCCTAGTTCCGACAGGCACAGCGCCAGGTCTCTCATCGCTCTGGCAAGGTATGGTGAATAAAGACCGGAATTCTCGGCTACAAGTTGCCGAAATATGTCAACGGCTTCTTGAAATAGTGCGGCCGCAGCATCATGATGACCTAGCTCGCTTTCCCGTAAGCCACAAGTACCAAGCGACATGGCAAGACTGGACTGAAACTGCTTTAAATCGAGGCGTGCAAGCTCTCGATATGCTCGAACCTGGTCTTGTGATGCCGCAAGAGCCAACTCGGTTCTTCCGAGGCGCGACAGTAGACCACTGAGATCAGTAAATATCGCAACTATTTCCGGAATGCTGAGTCCTATCCTTGGCAACTGCCGATAAATTCGTGCCGGTAGTTCTAGCGCTTTGACAGCATCCTCCAAGCGTCCGACGTCACGCAGGCGCCTGCCCTTAGTAGCCATCGCGGCAAGCGCGTGGCCGGCAAATCCACTTTCCACCCACGTTTTCTCTGAGGAATCCCCTTGAAAGAGTAGTGCCGTTGCTTCCTCTGCTAAAGATAGCGCCGCACTTGGCTCGCTTCTCAGGTACCCGGAAAGTAAAGATGACACCCAACCGACATACGGTTTGAAAGTCTGGGGATCAACTTCCGCAAGCCTGCGGTAGATGTCGAGGGATTCAGCAGTTGAAGCCTGCCCTTCGTCTTCACGCCCCAGTTCGGCGAGAGTGTTCCCAAGGTGGGCAAGTTCTCTTGCAAGTAGGGGATTAAACTCGCACGGTGCAATTTCGGCAAGTGACCTATAAGCTCTGACCACTTCCTCTAGAATCTCAAGGGCCTCACCATGTAGGCCCGCATTGGATAGGCGGATCGCGAGAGCAGCCTGAAGTTCGGTTCGGGACTGAGGATCCACTCCTAGCTCTAAACGAAGCGCAGTTAAATGTCTTGCTAAGACGGCAGCTCCCGCATCTATGTTGATATCGCGGCCTGGCAGGGCGTTAGCGACTAAATCGAGCACTTGGAGAGGAATGCCGGGGATTTCAGTAAGAGCAGCGATGACGGGGGTGCCTCCTGCTATTGCTAAATGAGGGGCGCGAAGCAGCAACGGGATGAGTTGCTGGTGAGCGACGTGGGGCCACCGTCGCGCCACCTCAGTCAACACCGTCACTGAGTGTCGCGCCCAGCTCGGTGGGTCCTCCATAGCTTCATCGGGCCGTAATAAACGTCCTGGAGCAGTGACGGCCCAGGGGTCGGCAGGATAGTCGAATTCACCTTCGCGAGCTGCCAGAAGTGCGATAAAGTCCTCACCAAGCCGGTCTGGGTAAAGTGGCTCGAAAGCAACATCAGCACGCTGAGCGGGATAGCAAGCCAAATGATCTTGTACAACCAAATCGGCTTCTGCGGTCAGCGCTATGCCGAGGCGCGCAACAAACGCCGATGCCTGGGCGGTTTGCATCGACCGAGTTAAGGTTGCGGTGTAAACTGTGCGAGCCATGGCGCGAGGCATGGTCGCGACCCGCTGGTTCTCATATGATGCTTGCCAATAATCGTATTCTCGATCCAAAAGGTAAGAGGTCACCCCAACTGGGTCCTGCGGTGTTTGTCTGGAATGCTTACTGGAATCCGCAGCGGCCAGAGCGGCCATATGGATGGAAAGGACCGTGTTAAAATCATCCGCATTGAGCGCTGCCGTCGGCGCATCTTCAGCTTTAGCCATGCCCAAAATACTCGCAAACCGTTGATACGCCACATCAAATATCTCTTGGCGCTTGCTGGCCGTCTGGGCAAGAGGTTGAAGAGCCAGGGTCTCCGCGACCTGGATACGCAATTTGCGGAGACGATGCCTTAGCGCGGGCCACCAGCTTTCCGCTGGCCGGCTCACGAGCAAGACACGAGTCTTGAAAGGCCGAGATAGTATAGGATTTTGCAAGAGCAGCTGTAGATCCTCTACCGGCCAACGCTCAGCGTATTCGACAATTACGATGAGCGCATCGCCGGGATCTCCGGGCACGACCACTTGCTCGGCGCTGGGCTCGCTAACATGAAAACCGGCCCACACCGTCCAATGCGCCGCTGCCGACTCTTTGGCAAACTCGGCCGCTAGTCGCGTTTTACCCTGCCCCCCAGGACCGTGGACTAGCATTGCCGACACGCCGGGCGTAGGGGAATCGCGCCATGCCCCGAGCTGCGTTAGCTCTTGCACTCGACCACTAAAGGGGACTATCCGGCTGTCAGCGGAGAGTAGTTGACTGGGATGCACGTTTTCCGCTACCACGGGCCGGGGTTGGATCGGAAAAGGCTCAAACCGATAAAGGGGTTCCCCGTTGCGAATGTGCATGTCGCCGTATTGTACGGCGTAAACCCTACTTCCGGGTTCTGCATACACTATTTGGGCGTAAGCGTCTTTGGACTGAAGGCGATCGCCATCAAGAGGCAAAGAGAACGGATTGGTATATTCCACCGAACAACCTCGCTATCGACGTCCTTCGCGGCCAGGATTCCTGAGTTCGTGTGCTGCTGAGGCAGGGCGGCGGCTAAGTAGCTGCGGCTATGACACGGCGAGGCTTCGCAGCTTGAGCCGTAAGGCGTTGGGCAACCGTCGACCCCCCGACCGGCTAGAACACAGAGACCAGAAGATAGGCCAGCGACCGCATAGTCTTTACCCGTGTCGTATTTCGGTCAGAGATGTTGCGCGGCCACGTCCGATCGGCTACTTATTGGATCCAGGTGAGGAGGATGCGGTGGATTTCGCCTGGTTGACACAGTTGGCCGCGACTGGCGGTGCGGCGTTGGTCCAGTCGGCTGCGACAGATGCTTGGCATTCAGCCCGATTGGGATTTACAAGACTTTTAGGCCGCGGCGACCTGAAGCGCGAAACCGTCGCGAGGCGGCGGCTCGACGCTCTAGCTGCTGAGGTCGAAAGGGCCCTACCGGCGCACCGTGACGAGGTCCGTTGTCGACTGCTGCCGGTTTGGCAGACCCGTTTAGCCGATTTGATCGAGGAGGATCCGGCAGCGGGCGCCGCCGTACGCACCTTGCGGGATGAACTACTGGCTGCGCTGCCCACATCGCAGCAGCAGTGGGTACAACAGTACGTCAACGCTACCGCAGCCGGTGCTACAGCCCAGGGGGTGATGTTCGGTAACATCATCAATTACTCGGCTTCGTCGCCCGCAGAACCGTCCGGCCCGGGGGCCGATGAAATGCCAACGCGGCGGGCGTAGCGTCGGACGCCATCTTCCACTCCGCCTCATCACCGAGCTAACGCGGTCAACTTAACCGGCTGATTTGGCCAGCCCTAACCAGGCACTCGGAGGCGAACTCACCTCGTGCTCGGCGTGCGCCTCGATCCGCTGCGCGTCGGGTTCTCGGTGACGAGTAGCACCTCACCGTGGCGCAGCGCCCAGTGTGGCCTCCTTGCGCTGGCGTACGCGGCCGACACGGCGTCATCCACCAGCCGCGCGCCCAGCCGTCGGCCGCGGCGTCCATGATGGCGGTACGACGGTTTACGCCAACGACCAGGTAGTCGCAGATTGCGCTAACCAGGTCGACATCCGGACCAACGTGGCCGTTCTCGAGTGCACTCAGCTGCTGCCGAGGAAAGCCGACGGCGCGTGCCAGTGGCTCGCCTGCGATGCGCCGTGCTCATCACGTAAGCGGCGGATCTCGCGGCCCAACCATCGCCGACGGACATACGGACTGGGGCGGTTCACCGGCGGCCTCCACTGATGCATCTACGCCCAGTCGACGATCGCAGCCGGCTGGGTGGATCCAATGTAACCCCGACAGTCAGCGCAATGATCTTGATGCCGCCGATGGTCTGCAATGAGTAAGCAGGTCAGGTGGCAGTCGGACCGAAGGTCGGAACCCGAGGTCGGACCGGTGGTCGGTATTCCCAGCGCAAGCCGATGATCTGCATGATCCTCTTGGATCACTAATTGGCTCAGCTTCAGCGTTCGACCGCCAACCGGGATTGACGGTGACTCAGACAGGTGGTGCCCGCAATGTTGCTACTGATGATCGCCATCCTGGTCAGTCTGGCTTTCGGCTGGCTGGCCGGGATGGTCACCTATCGATCTTCCCGAAGGTGGTGTGGCCGGTGCGGCGGCTCCCTAAGCTGCGTCGCCTGCAAACCAGCTTCTGGCGGCGGTCAGCTGATTCATGAAGACCAGCAAGAAGTTCGAGCAGGACCGGGGTTGAGGTGACGGGGTTGGGAAGTGCCGCGAAGCGAAGAATTGTCGCGAGGAAGCGTTCGTTGGCGGATGTTCCTGTGCGGCTCAAGGCGGCGCTGATCGTGGTGCCAACGGTGCTGGCTGCGGTGCTCTCGACAGGGTTCGGACTCTGGGCCTCCGTGAGAGAGGCTGGAGTTGCGCAGCGTTCCGGTGACATGTTCATCGCGACTGTGGCTGCCGCAGAGGTGACTCAGCAGTTGCAGGTCGAGCGGAACACGGCGGTGGGTCTGCCTCTGCCCGGCTCGAACGTCACTCAAGCCGACTTCGAGCGTGCGGTTCAGGACACCGATCAGGTGGTATCGCGGTTTCACGAGCAGCGCCGCCGGCTTGATGCCCTCCCGGAGTCCGTGCGGGTGGTGCTGGCCAGGGTGGAGGCCGGTCTAGCGGACGTGGCCAGGCAGCGGCAGCGCGTGCGTGGCGATGGGCTGGTGTCGCTGTCGGCCGTTGCTTTCGGCTACCGAGGGGTCGTCGCCGAGCTTGACGCTCTGCTGCCTGCTGTGGCGCAGAGTGGGGTCACCCCGCAGCTCGCTGATGAGATGCGCGCGTCGGCCGCGCTGTCACGGGCTCGGGAGTCGGTGGGGCGGCAACAGGTCGCGGTGTTGCAGGCGTTGGCGGCACGGCGGTTGACTCCCGCGTTGCATGCCGAGATCGTGGCTGCCCGGTCTGTGCAGGACGAGGCGTTGCGCGAGTTCGATGGGCTCGCGCGGCCGTCGTGGCGGGCGCTACTGGGTCGGACGTTGGTTGGCCCGGACGTGCTGGCCGGCGTGCGGCTGGACGGGGCGGTGTCGGGCACTGGCGTGTATGAGCCGGTACGGCTGCCGGGCGGTGCCGAGCAGTGGGGCCGGGTGATGACGACGCGGGCCCACCTGCTGGCCCAGGTGCAGACGTCGGTGAACGGTGACATCGGCGCCGCCGCTGATGACCTATGGGTGGAGCAGGTTCGCGCCGCGGTGGTGCAGGCAGGTGTGCTGACGGTGATGCTGGCCGTCGCGGTGCTCACCGCGTTGTGGGTGGCGCGATCGCTGGTTGGCCAACTTTCCACCTTGCAGCAGGGCGCACGACTGGTCTCGGACGTCGAGCTGCCGCAACTGGTCGAGCGGTTGCGGGCGACCTCGGATCCTGCGGCGGCGCAACGGTTGATCGAGGACGTTGGTGGGGTAGCGGTGCCGGTGGTCGGCCGAGATGAGGTGGGCCGCGTCGCGGATGCGTTCAACCTGGTGTTGCGGGCGGCGGTGACCGCGACGGTGGATCAGGCACGAGGTCGTGCCCTGGTAAGCGCCATGATCACGTCTATCGGTCGGCGGGTGCAGGCACTCACGGAGCAACTGCTGGGAAGCATCGACGACCTCGAACGCGATGAGGAGGATCCAGACCGACTGGCCAGGGTGTTCGCCGCTGACCAGCAGGCGACGCGGCTACGACGGTATGGCGCGAACCTGTTGATCGTGGCTGGCGGTGGACCGGGCCAGTTGCAGCGGCAGGCGGTAGAGCTCGGTGATCTGGTGAACGCGGCGTTGTCGGAGACCGAGGGTTTCGCACGGATCAATGTGATGCGGCTGGTCCAGGTGGAGATCGACGCCCGGGCTGTCGACGCGGTCAAGTCCATCTTGGCGGAGCTGCTGGACAACGCGACCCGGTTCTCTGCGGAACAGGTGCGCGTGTTCGCGATGTGGTCCGGGCGTGATGTTCAGGTCCTGATCGTGGATACCGGCTTCGGGTTGGCTCCCGAGCAGTTGGAACGCGCCAACGCACTGCTGGCGAGCCCGGAGGCGGAAGTCGCGGTCACCGATCAGATGGGGCTGGTCGTGATTTCCCGCCTGGCGCGTGAGTTTGGGATGCGAGTGCGCCTGAACGGGACCCGCCCGACCGGTATCACGGCCGAGGTGACCGTGCCGGCCGAGTACGTGACCCGCGTGCACGTACGCGAGATCGTCGTACCGAGCCAGGTCCGGCGACGGATCCGGCCGGCCCCCGCGCTGCCACCCAACCCGGCACCTGCCCCGGTGCCGCCAGCGGTCCCGTCGTCGCCCGTGACCGGAACCGGAGGCGTCGGCCCGACGACTCTGTCTCCCACCATGGCGCCATCGCCGCCGGACGTGACCATGGAGTTGCCGCTTCTGGGACGAGAGCGCACGGTGCTTCCGCCGGCACCGGGCAGCTCCCGGCCACCGGACACACCGATGTTCCGGGAGGTCGCGGCGCGATCGCCATGGTTGTGGCCGCAAAACAGTGACGACGGCGGGTTCCGAACCGCCGCCGACACGGGCTGGCACGCGGCGGCGTCCACAGCTGACCCTGCCACCGATGGGCGCACCGCCTCTGGGTTGCCTCGGCGCCGCCCGCAGGCGCACGTGGTGCCAGGTGGGTTGCCGACGCAGCGCACCGGCTCCGAGCCGTCCGCGCCGATCGATCCCGCAGCGATCCGAGCGCAAGTCGCCGGCACGCTACGCGGCCTGCGTGCTGCGTCTGCTACCCCTCCCCTTCTGACAGGAGAACGCTGATGAGCGTCATCACCGCCACGCCCCGCAACCCCCAGCTTTCGGTCGTCCTGGACGGCCTGTCCAGGCAGATACCCGCCGTGGCGCACGTCGTCGCGGTGTCCGGCGACGGACTCCTGTTGGCTAGCACCGCCGGTTTGGACGTCGATCGGGGTGATCAGCTCGCGGCGATCGTGTCGGGTCTGGTCAGTCTGGCGCGTGGCGCCACCGACCTGCTGGAGACCGGTGGAATGCAGTTCCAGATGCTGTTGATGCACGACGGCGTCCTTGTGGTGCAGCAGGTGCCTGACGGGACGTCGCTGGCCGCGTTGGCGCGCGCCGACTGCGACCCGTCGTTGGTGGCCTACGAGTTGGCGGCGCTCGCGGCGCGTATCGGCGAGCAGGTCAGCCCGGGGCCACGGGCCGCCGGCTGAACCGCCCCGACGGTGACGACCATGAACGCATTTCCCGGCGGGGCGCCGGAGCGATCCGCCGCGGTCACGGTGGTAGTGGCCGGTGGGCAGGGGGCGGGGAAGACCTGTTTCCTACGGGCCGCCGGACACGGTCACACCACGTTGGCCGGGCTGTGGGAGGTCAGTCACGTCACCCTGCCAGGCGGGGTCACCGTCGTGCTGCGCGCTATGCCGGAGCGGCGGCGTTGGTGGTGGGTGTGGGACCAGCTCGCGGTCGACGCGGTCGGCATGGTGGTGCTGGTCGACACCACCTGTCTTCCGGCCTCGTATCCGGTCCTGGATTACGTCGAGGCCCGTCATCTGCCGTTCCTGGTGGCGATCAACCGGCCTCTGGGTGGTGCGCGCAACCGCCGGGAGATTCGCGGTGCCCTGCGGGTGGACGCCCAGGTGCCGGTCCTGACCTGTGACGCCACGGAACCCGAATCCGTGATGGCCGTTCTGCGTCACCTCATCACCCTCTGAACGGGCCGGCCACCAGATCGCACCACCGCCATCCGTTCCCTCTTGATCGATATGCATGGATGAAAGGACTCCACTCTCGTGACCCCTCAAGACAGTGCCCGCCGTTCCCGGTGGCGATTGGCGATCGCCGCCGCCGTGACCGCCGTGCTGTTCGTGGTGGCCGGATGTTCCGGGTCGAGCCTCGGCGACCCGGACACCGACGCCAAGGAGATCCGAATCGGGTTGATCGTGCCCAAGTCCGGGCCCTACAAGGCGATCGGCGACGACCAGGCCGCCGGATGGCGCCTGGCCCTGGACAGGCTGGGCGGCAAGCTCGGCGGCCGGCCGGTGAGGGTGATCGAGGCCGACGAGGGCGACGGCAAGGCCACCGCCCTCGCGGCGGCCCGCAAGCTCATCGAGCAGGACAAGGTTCTCGCGCTGGTCGGTGGGGCGACCGCCGACACGGTGCAGACGCTGTATCCGCTGCTGAACGAGACCCGGGTGCCGCTGATCGGCATCGGCGGCCGGCCGTCAACGGTCGCCGATCCCACCTACCTGTGGTCGACCTCGTGGCTGAGCCAGGAGACCGGCGCGTCGATCGCCGGATACCTGCGCGAGAAGGTGGGCGACGGCCGGGTGTGGGTGATCGGCCCCGACTACATCGGCGGGCGTGACCAGATCGGGGGGTTCGTCACCGGGTTCCGCAACGCTGGCGGGCGGTTGGCGAATCCGGGTGGGGAGCCGACGTGGACGCCGTGGGCACCGGCACCGACCACCGAGTTCTCCCCGTACCTGACGAGGATCAAGGAGTCCGGAGCGGCGGCGGTCTACACCTTCTACGCCGGGGCGTCGGCGATCGAGTTCGTCAAGCAGTACCGGCAGTACGGCGTCGACGTGCCGCTGTACGCCTCGGGGTTCCTCACCGAAGGCGCACCTCTGGTAGCGCTCGGGGAGCAGGCCAAGGGCATCTACACCGCGCTGAACTACTCCAGCACCCTGGACAACGCGGCGAACCGGGACTTCGTGCGCCGCTACACCGCAGCCAACGACGGGCGCTTACCGAACATCTACCACGTCTGCGCCTGGGACGCCGCGTTGGTGCTGGACAAGGCCATCGCCGAAGCAGCTGTCCCACCGAGCACCCCGCCGGCAACCCCCACCGCCGCGACGGCGACGGCACCGGCCTCCACCAGCCCCACTGCCGCCGCGACGGGTAGCGCCTCGGCAACGCTGGCCGTGCCCGATGCGGGGGGTGAGGTGTTGACGTCGCAGTCGTTGACGGCGGCGTTGTCCCGGGTCGGGTCGATCGACTCACCCCGCGGCGCCTGGCAGTTCGGACCGCAGCACCACACCCCGGTGCAGGCGTACTACCTGCGCGAGGTCGCCCAGGACGGGCAGGTGTGGGTCAACCGCACCGTGCAGACCCTGACCACCCTCGGCTCCTGAGACGGAGAAACATCATGACCACCACGCCCACTGGCGAACACCGCACCGGTTACATGTTCGACAACGCCACCGACGAGGCCGCCCACCAGCTGCGTCACCTCGGGGCGATCCTCGACCCGGGCACCCGCTGGACCCTGTACGAGTTGGGTGTCAGGCCCGGGTGGAAGGTCACCGACATCGGGGCCGGGGCAGGCACCCTGACCACCTGGCTGTCCGACCAGGTCGCCCCGGACGGGCACGTCACCGCCGTGGACCTCGACCCCCGCCACATCCCCACGGGCCCCAACATCACCGTACGGGCCGGCGACATCCGGCACCTGCGGCTGGAGGGATCACAGCAGGCCATCGTGGCCCGGCTGGTGTTGATGCACCTACCCGAACGTGAACAGGTCCTCGCCGACCTGGTGCGGGCCCTCGCCCCGGGCGGGGCGCTCGTCGTCGCGGACTGGGACTGCACCTGGCGCGACATGATCCGCCGCAGCCCCAGCCCTCGCGCCACCCAGTTGATCGAACAGTTCCAGGACGCACTGCTGTCCTTCGGCGAGTCACGGGGTGCGGACATGGGCTGGGCCACACGGGCACCGGAGGCGATGCTCCGCCTCGGCCTGGACAACGTCGACAGCCGGATCGAGTCCCGGTCGTGGCGCGGCGGCACCGGCATCTGTCTGCTGCACCACTCCAACTCGATCCAACGGGAACCAGAACTGCTCACCGCCGGCATGACGCCTGAGGACCTGGCCGAGTTGCGGCAGGTGCTGATGGATCCCGACCTGATGCTGTCGGGCTACCTGATGCACACCACCGTCGGCCGCCGCCCCACCCAGGCCTGACCAACCCCGCAACGGAAGGAGGAATGCCGTGGGCCTGGACGGGCTCGTCAACGCCTACACGATCACCGCCCTCGACGGTGTCGCGTACGGGTTGCTGCTGTTCACCATCGCCGCCGGCCTCACGCTGATCTTCGGCGTGGCCGGGGTGTTCACGATGGCCCACGGCACCCTCTACCTCGCCGGCGCCTACCTCGCCTGGCACCTCACCGACGGCAGCTGGACCGGCCTCGCCGTCGCCCTGGCCGCCGCCGCCACGCTGGGCGCGGCGGGGGGTGCGGGACTCGCCGCCGCCGTGCGTCCCCTCGCGAACCGGCCGCTCGACCAGGTGCTGGCGACCCTCGGCGTGGCGTACATCGCCGCCGACGGGTTCGCCACCATGTTCGGGGCCGAACCGCGCTCGGTCGCCCCACCCCGGGCGGTCGCCGGGTCGGTCAGCCTCGGCGACTACCAGTACCCGACATACCGGCTGGGGTTCATCGCCGTCGCCGCGCTGATCGTGGTGGCGTTGTTCTGGATCATCGAACGCTCCCGCACCGGCGCGGTCATCCGGGCGGTGGTCTCCGATCCGGGGATGGCCGCCGCCAACGGCCTGCGCACCACCGCCGTGCGCACCGGAGTGCTGGTCGGCGGCGCAGTCCTCGCCGTGACCGCCGGGGTGCTCGGGGCCCCGGTCATCGGCCCGGGACCCGGGGTGGACACCACCATCCTGGTCCACTCGCTGATCATCTGCGTCGTCGGTGGCCTCGGCAGCATCCGCGGCGCACTGGTCGCCGCACTCGGCGTCGGACAGACCCTCACCCTCGGCGTCGCCATCGCGCCCGCAGCCGCCGCGTTCGTCCTCGGCGCCGCCATGCTCGCCGCCCTGACCGTCCGCCACCGCACCGCGCTCCCCGGACGACCCGCGTGACCACCACCCTCACCCCCCTCGGCGACCCGACCGGCGGCACGCGTGCCCGCCGTCTCGGCCGGCTCCCATCGTGGTGGACGCCCACGGTGGGAGCCACCGTGCTCGTGGTAGCGGTCGGGTTGCCGTGGCTGGTCGACGCCTATCTCATAACTCTCGCCACCACCGCGCTGGTCATGGCCGTGCTCGCCATGAGCACCCAACTCCTCGTCGGACTCGCCGACCTTCCGCCGCTGGGCCAGGGCGCCTACCTCACCGTCGGCGCCTACACCGCCGCCACCGCCGCCACCCTGACCAGCCTCGGCCCGGTCCAGCTCCTCGCGGCGACCGCCGCCGGAGCTGTCGCCGCCGCCGTCACCGGCCTGCTCGCCGTACGGGCCCGGGGCACCAGGTTCCTCATGGTCACCTTCGGCCTCGGCGAACTGATCCACGCCGCCGCGAACGTGTGGGCACCAGGCGGCAGCGAAGGCATCCACACCCCACCCGTCGTGGCGCTGCCCGGTCTGGCGCCGATGGTCCGTCCCGGCTGGGTGTACCTGTACGTCCTCGCGGGCACCCTTGCCGTCGGCGCCGCGGTCGCGGTCCTCGTGCGGACCCGCTTCGCCCTGATCCTACGCGGCACCGCCGCTCACGAACCGCGCCTGCAAGCCACCGGCCAGCACACCAGCCGACTGTTCCTCGCCGCGTACACGATCGCCGGCGGAATCGCCGGAGCAGCCGGCGCACTGACTGTCGCGATCACCCGATACGTCTCACCCGCCGACGCCGCCATGGGTATCTCCGCACTCGCCCTCGCCGCCGCACTTATCGGCGCCGGCAGCATGACCGGCGCCTGCGCCGCAGCGATCCTCCTCGTCGCCGCCCGCGACTGGGCCGGTGGACTACTCGCCGGCCACGGCCCCACCCTGCTCGGCCTGTGCTTCCTCCTCCTGGCCTACCTGCCCCGACACCGGCTGGCCGGCCTCACCACCCGACTCGCCCGGGAGCGCACATGACCACGCCGCTGCTGCGCCTGGACACCGTCAGCCTCGACTACGGTGCCCGCCGCGCCGTCAACGAGGTCAGCCTTGAACTGCACCCCGGGGCCCGGCACGCGATCATCGGACCCAACGGCGCCGGCAAATCCACCCTGCTGCATCTCATCGCCGGCACCCTGCGTCCCACCTCAGGCCACATTCACTACCGAGGGCAGGACATCCACCGCTGGCCGGTGCACCGCCGCGCCCGCGCCGGAATCTCCCGCACCTGGCAACACCCGGCACTCGCCCGTCCGCTCACCGCCCTGCAGAACGTGCTGCTCGCCGTTCCCGGACAACGCCTCACCTCCCTACAGCCACAGCCACGCCTCGTGACCGCCGCCCACGAGGCACTGGCCCAGGTCAACCTCACCCCGTACGCCGACCGGCCCGCCGCGCAGCTCGCCTACGGCGACCAGCGGCGCTTGGAGATCGCCGTCGCGCTCGTGGCCAAGCCCCCGCTGTTGCTGCTTGACGAGCCCTCCGCCGGCCTCACCACCACCGAGATCACCCACCTCACCGAGCTGATCCGTGCTCTGCCGGGTGACATCACGGTGCTGCTGGTCGACCACAACCTCGACTTCGTCGCTGCCGTCGCCGACACCATCACCGTGCTGCACCTCGGCCAGCACCTCACCACCGGCGCCCCCACCGAGATCCGTGAACACCCCGAGGTCCGCCGCGTGTACCTCGGCACCGAGCCCACCGGACCACCACCGGACACCAGTCCCGGCAGCATGTCCGCACACCCGACCGGAGCCCCTGTGCTGCGCGTTCGTAACCTGCGCGCCAGCTACACCGGTGCCTCTGTGCTCACCGACATCACCCTCGACATCCGCGCCGGACGGGTGAGCGCGGTTGTCGGCCGCAACGGTGCCGGAAAGACCACCCTGATCAACACCATCGCCGGCCTGCACCCTGCCCGACCTGGCACCGATATCCACCTTCATGGGCAACCCCTGACCGGCCACGACGCCCGTGCCCGTGCCCGCGCCGGCCTCGGCCTTGTCCCCCAGGGACGCCGCCTATTCGCCGGACTCACCGTCGACGAACACCTCGCCCTGCCCAAGCCCCGTCCCACCAGTCCCCGCACCCACACCGTGGCGCAGGTACTCGACCTGTTCCCCGCCCTCGCAAGCCGACGCCACCACCGGCCCCATCAACTCTCCGGCGGCGAGCAACAGATGCTCGCCCTCGCCCGCGCTCTCCTCGCCGCCCCCGAGGTGCTGCTGCTCGACGAACCCTCCGAAGGACTCGCCCCCGTCATCCTCAACCACATCGCGGCGACCATCACCGGCCTCGCCAACTGCGGCACCGCCGTCCTCCTCGCCGAGCAGAACCTCACCTTCGCTGTCCAGGTCGCCGACGACATCGCTGTCCTCGACCGTGCCCGCATCGCCCGCCACGTCGCCACGGCCGACCTGCATGAGTACCCCGACCAGCTCCACGACCTGCTCACCATCCCCACGACGGTGACCACATGAACCTGACCCGCAATCCCCGCAGCGGCGAGATGATCCCTGATGCCTCGCCGTGGTTCACCCGGCCCACCACCCCGACCGGGCCCCGTGGACACCGCCGTCCGTCCCACCCCCGTCAGGGCGGACAGCGGCAGGTGGTTGGCGACGATGACCCGAACACCGTCGCCAACCACCCCACCCACCACCAAGCGCGTCCCGGCGGTCCCCCCACAGCCGACGACGACACCATCCTATGGCTGCTCACCGACCTGACCCGCTGCACCACCTGCTGGCAACTCCTCCAGCCCTACGCGGCCACCCCGCGACGCCGCTTCTACGTCTGCTTCTGCCTAACCCTGCACCCCGCCGAACACCTGGAAGCCCTCGTCGTCGGCCACACCGCCGCCCACGACCGCCGCACCGCGACAGCCCGACCACTGATCACCTACCGACACTGGCACCAATCCACCCGCGCCGACCTACGCCAGGACCTGACCCGCCTCATCGACCACGTCCTCGTGCACCCCGACGCCATCGAACTGCGTTGGCGGCACCACACGAGCAGCGGCAGCAGGCCACCCCGGCACAGCCGTCCCTGATGCCGCCGGCATCACCCGCGCCCTCACCTGGAGGAAACTCATGAGCACCACACAGTTGCCCACATACCCGGTGCCCGCACATCAACTCCTTGACTCGACCATCCGCACAGAACTGCACCGGCTCGACATCACACCGTCCCAGGCGGTGCTGGAGATCGGCGCCGGCACCGGCGAGATCACCACCCGCCTTGCGCAGCTCGTCGGCCCCTACGGGTCCGTCACCGCCGTCGACACCAACACCGGCCAACTCACCCCGACCAGCGTTGTCGACGTGCAACGACGTGATCTGGACCGGGAGCTCCTGCCCGGCACGACGGACAGCTACGACCACGTCCTAGCCCGTTGGCCGCACGGCCCGCTCCGCGATCCGATCGACGTGGTGCAGCAGATGATCGCCCGGATACGGCCGGGCGGCTCGCTCACCTTGGCCCACATCACGTCCGCCCCGCCACGGATCTACCGCGTACCCGACGCCGAGGACGGCCACCTCCTTGGCAAGGTCATGCATCAGGTGCGCTGCGCCCTCGTGGGTCGCGACGGGGCGCAGACGTGGACCCACGACATCGACACCCTGCTGATCGACAGCGGCATGGCAGGCCACTGCACGCACACCGGCATCGAGACCTGGACCGGAGGTGGCCCCGGATGCCGTCTCCTCGCCGACATCGTCACGCACCTACGCCCCACCCTGAACGGGCTCGGCGACGGGGACGTCGACCAGTTCGGCGCGCTCATGGCCGACCCCCGCGTCCTCCTGACGTCCTATGAGCGCCAGTTCATCCACGCGAACAAGGCCATCTGAGACCATGACGAACCTGATCAACGGGTCCCGACCCGGCTCGCCGTCCGACCTGGACAAGAAGGCCCCACAGCGGCGTCCATCCGTCCTCGTCGTCTGCTACTCCCAGGGGTCCATGGTTGACACGACGCGGGCGACGCGATGACCCGAACCCGCACCGTCGCGACGCTGCTCGCCGCGTCGCTTCTTCTCGCGGCCTGCGCCGGACCACCCGCCGACGTGAACCCCGACCCGCCGCCGGCGACGTCGCCTCCAACCAGCGCGCCACCGGTCCCGGCTGGACCGGTCCTGACCCGCCTGGCCACCACCCTCGGCGACGCGGCCGCTGACACCACCCGTGGCGCCTACCAGTACATCGAGCGCCGCACCTGGTACCAGCAGCTCATCGGTCCGTCCGGCCCCACCGGATGGCCCGAACGGGTCCGCGTCGACCAGTTGTGGCGCACCGACGACGCCGCCGACGGGCGGCAGGTCAGTGTGCACGTCGACAATGGAGGTTGCGTCCCCGACGGCGGCGACAGCAACTGGGCAGGCGCGACCGGGGACCGGTTCGACCAGCCACCGCCGAGACAACCCGACGCTCTGCGCACCCACCTGCTCATCGCGGGCCGCCCTGAGGAGGACCGTCCGCAGGACATCGTCGGCGGGATCGCGATGCTCTACGAACGCCACGCGCCCACCCGTCCGGTCCGGGCCGCGGTCCTGCGGCTCCTCGCGCAGCAGCCCGGCCTCCTGGTGCAGGCCGGCGTCACCGACCGCGTCCAGCGCCCCGGCATGGACCTCATCCTCCCGTACACCGACCGCTCTGGCGTGCCACGGCGCGACATCCTCACCATCGACGCGCACAGTGGCGTCCTGCTCGCCGCCCGCAGCGCCATCACCGGCCTCATCCCACCCCTGGACCCGCGCCTGGGACCGCACTTCCCGGGGCTGATCATCGCCGAGGCCGCCAACTACCGGCTCTACGTCGACAGCCGCCGCACCCCGAACACCCGCACCCCGGCGGCCGGCTGCCAACATCCCGCCCTCCGGCCCGGCGGCTCCCCGCATCCAGGGCAGGGCGTCGACCCGGCCAGGGGAGGGCGGCGCAGTCCCCGCAACCCGCCGGCCGGGCCTCGCCGCAGGAGGGCTCGAAGGTGAGCGACCCACGGCCGGTCGGGACGCTGCCGCCGCTGCGGGACTACCCGCAGGAGGCCGTCAACGCGATCGTGGAGGGCCAGGCGAAGGGTGGTCGCGGCCAGTTCCGGGCGGTTTGCGGTAGCGGCAAGTCCTGGTCCCGGTGCATGCCCCGTCCGGTTGTGCCCGTCCGGGCTGGTGGTGGTGGCCTGTCCGTCGCTGCCTCTGTTCGCGCAGGCCCTGGCGGTGTGGGCCGCTGCGGGTATGGCGGCGCGGGTCCTCGCGGTGTGCAGCGATGGCTCCGTCGCCGATACGGCGGTGCGTACGGCGGACCTTGAGTGTCCGGTCACCACGCGGCCGGGTGAGATCGCGGACTGGGTCCGGCGAACTCCCGCCAGTTGTTTGCGGCTCATTCTGGTCACCCATGTCTCTGCCGCGTTTGTCGGTGAAGGGCAGCGCGCTGCCGGCACCGCCGCGAGTCGTTTGGTCGTCGACGAGGCGCACCACACCGCGGGATGGCCCGGCAAACATGGCGCCCTGGTGCATCGAGACGAGCACCTGCCGGCCACACGACGGCTGTACATGACCGCCACGCTGACGGTCCTCCCCGAACTGACCGCCGGCCTGTCCACACTCCAGGGCCCGATCCGGCTAGCTCTGCACTCGCTCGCCGGACCGCTCACCTGGCCATGACCACCGCCATCCCGCAGCCAGTTGCGGGACCACCCACGCCGGCGTCCACCCGTCCGACCGCCCAGACGATCGCTCCGGCAGCGCCAACACCACATCGTCCCCCGTTCCCCAGCCCGTCGAGGACAGCCCCCTGATGGCCACGCCCCCCAAATACACCTCCGACGTCATCGCCGACGCAGTACGCCAGGTCGAGAGCGCCCGCGCGACAGGACGACGCGGCCCGATCAGCACCGTCGCCCAGGAACTGAACCTTGACCGCCGACTACTCCAGACCTGGGTCAGCAAGGCCCGCGCCGAAGCGGCCACCGCCGCCCCGCACGCCACACCGCGCACCGACGTCACCAATGACACGGTCGTGCTGCCCGACGGTCTGCTCCACTGCCAGTTCTGCCAACAGCCCATGACCCCGCTCTTCACCTACGCCGGGCTCGTCTACGACTGCCCACCACCATGCCACCGCCCTCCGCTGAACGCGGCAGCCATCGCACACACCGTCGGCCAACTGGTGCTCCGTCACGCCGCGCACCTCGTACCCGCCCACACCCACCCCAAGCGCGCAAGCATCGCCGCCACCCACGCCCACCGGTTCATCGCCCGAATCACCGCCGGCACTTACCCCACCGACCTACGCATCACCTGGCCCTCCACCGCCGGCCAACCCCGACACGCCCTGACCGAGGATCTTCACCTCGCCCGCCAGTTCGCCAGCACCGATCCCACCCGCACCCACCACCTCCTGCACAGCATCCTCACCGGCGTCGATCCCACCACCACCGCCACCAACACCCTCCACGCCGAAGCCGCCCACCTGCTCGCCACACTCCTGCACAGCAAGGCGGCGATCCGCTGGGCCGACTACGCCCACCGCAGCCTCACCCACCTCCACGGGCCCACAGCACCGACCACCCTCACCGCCGCCCACACCCTCGCCACCGCCCACCGCAGAGCAGGCCACCACCAACGCGCCCTGCGCCTCTACCAGCAACTCGCCGACCACCTGGCCACCACCGCCGGCCCCGACGCGCACCCCACCCTCGCCGTAAGAGTCACCACCGCCCTCGTCCTCAACGACCTCGGCCACCACGACGCCGCCCGCACCCTGCTCGCCGACACCATCACCCACCACCGCCGCACCCACCCCGGACACCCCGCCACCCACCGCATGGCCGAGCACCTCGACCAACTGCAGAACCACGCGACCTGCCGCAACAGCGGTCCAGAAGCATCAATGGGCCTTCCTGCCCTAGTGCAGGCATGACGGTCCCGGACGTGGCGGGAGACGACATGAGAGTGGACCGACAACGACGCGACATCCGCCTCGGCCGGAAAGCCGCTCCTACGCGGGTAGCAGCAGGAGGCGGGCAGGCGATCGTCCGGACGACCGGAATGATGCCGCTGGTAGAATCGCCGGCACTTCGGTCGCGCTCGAAGCCTTAGCGGGGTGTACAGGCGCGGATGAGGTGTTGGTTGAAGAGCGGCGGCCGGGGTTGCCGCATCGCCGGCTTGCCGACGATGTCCCGGCCGCCTCAACCGTCAACCGTGACCAGCAGGCGGGGGTCGGTTGCTCGCCGCGTGTGGACACCCCTTGTGGTCATTCTGGTGCCTTGAACCGGCACTAGCCCGGCAGATTCTCTCTAGCGCCGGTAGTGCGTATCCACCCACTTCGCTCTTGCCTTGCCGTCGGAGAGCGCCGTAGTGCGTGGGTGGTGACCAAAAAGACCTTTTGGCGTTGATTGAAGCCTATGTGATGGCATACGTTTCCACTGATCTCGATCAAACCTAGGGAGGTGGGGGCATGCGCAAAGGCGTCGAGTGGGGCTAAAAAACCGGCGATGAGCTGCTACTGTGGACGACTTGCACGAGAGGGCAGGGTTGATGATCACGGGGGCCTGACTGATGCCAACCCAGCGCGGAAGATGGGCGCTGGTCGCGTTGACAACCTTAATTTGTATTCTTGCGTCGGCGTGCCTCCTGTGGGCGGTAACCCATGCGGGGCAACCGGCGCGTTACTACTTCGTGTATCCGCTGATGGGTGTGGCGCTGATGGCGGTGGGCGCGATCTGCTCGGCGCCACTGCCGCAACGGATGCCAATTCGGATCACTCTGACGCCCACCGCGTCGTTGGTCTGTGCCGCGGCGTTGCCGGCGCCTTGGGTGATCTTGTCCGCGGCCGTCGGCGTGGCGGTGGCACGGATGGTGACGCGGTACCCCCGGGCGTCGGGCCTGCAGAAGGCAATCCAGAACACCAGCATGGACATCGTTGCGGCTGCTGCCGCAGCGGCAGTCTTGTATGTCTTCGGGGTCCGGCCCGGCTTCGTCGAGGCCGAGATGGAAACGTCAGGTCTCGCACGGCTCGGGGCAGGTCTCCTGGTGGCGGCGGTCGTCGTGTTCGCCATCGAGGAGTTGATCACGGGCACCGCAGTGATGTTGGCGACCAGTAAGCCGTTCACGCTGGTGCTGCGCACCCTGTGGCGCACCCGTCTGATCGTCGCGGTCGGCGAGATCGTCACTGCCGGCCTGTTCGCGGTCGTTATCGGACTCGACCAGCGGGCCATGATCGCCCTGCCCGCGGTGATGCTCGTTCTGCACCTGGCAGTGACGTACCGGCTGCGCATTCGCGAGGAGCGGCGCGCCTGGGAGCACCTGGCGGCGCTGACCGACGCGCTGTCGGCCCGCGACTTGCACACCGTCCTGACTACTGCCGCAGTCGGAGCGGTCGGACTGTTCGGCGCCCGGGCGGCCGATATTGAGATTCACGGCGGCGAGCGGCTAGTGCGCGCCGACAGCGCAGCAGGGGAGGCGGGGGTCCTGTACGACGGCCCTGCGTCCGAGGTTCCCACCTTGACCGGCGCTCGGACTGTGGTGCGGCATGAGATCCGACGCGATGCGACCGGGTCGCAGGGCGTGGTGCGGCTGTACCTGACGGGCCGGCGCGATGCGCTGTCAGTGCGTGAGCAGGCAACACTGCGGGCTTTCGCCGCGAACCTGTCGACCAGCTTGGACGGCGTCCACGCCTACCGGCTGCTGGCAGAAGATGCGCACCGACACGAGCTGGCAGCCACCCAGGATCCGGACACCCGTCTGCCGAATCGGACGGCGCTGCTGTCTCAGGTGACGGCGAAGGCGACCGGAACATGTCACGTAGTGGTCATCCGCTTGGAGAACTACCAGTTCCTGGCCGACGCGGTCGGCAGGGATCGCGCGCTGAGGATCCTCAACGAACTCGCCATCCGGCTGCGTCAGGCGGCGCGAGACGCGGCTTCCGTTGTCGGTCGCATCGGCGACGCGGAATTCGCGCTGGTTATGTGGAACCTGTCCCAGGACACCGCCTACCAGCGGGCCTGCTGGGCGGTGGCGGCGCTGCGTCGACTGGTCACCGACGAGCAGGGCCCGCTGAGCGTGCGGGCGAGCGCCGGCATGA
Source organism: Micromonospora sp. NPDC049257 (assembly GCF_040678915.1). Classification (NCBI taxonomy): domain Bacteria; kingdom Bacillati; phylum Actinomycetota; class Actinomycetes; order Micromonosporales; family Micromonosporaceae; genus Micromonospora; species Micromonospora sp. NPDC049257. Next base: position 82,777 of record NZ_JBFAQU010000013.1, on the reverse strand, counting down.
CGTCGGGCCCGGCAGCTCAGGCACACGACCTGCTGGATGCCGCAGAGCGGGTGATGTGGCGGGCGGTTCGCGCGGGACAGGACCGGTTGGTGTCCTACCAGGCGCCCCCCGTGCCCAGAAACTCACTGGCCCGAGAACTGCTGGACGCGCGCATGTCGATCTCATGCGAGCCAATCGTGGACCTCACCACCGGCCGCATCGTCATGGTGCAGTCCACGCCGCGCTTCCTCTACTCCCGACACGACGTATTCGCCGCCGACGAGGACATCTACCAACTCATCGACGATGAGGAAGCCTTGCAGCACCTCGCGCGCAAGATGATCTCGCGCTCGATGTCGGCGGCGACCACGTGGCGGGAGGCACTGCCTCGGACAACGATGATCGTGCCGGTGCCGGCACGTGCGCTGACCCCCCACCTCGCTGACTCTCTGCGCGAGATGCTGAGCGCCTATGGCGTGGCCGCGTCATCGCTCGTGCTGGAAGTCGCGGAGGCTACCGCGATGCATGATCAGAACACCGTCGAGCAGTTGCGGCACTACGGAGTACGGCTCCTGCTGGCGAATTACGGCAGCGACCAGAACAGTTTCGAGGCACTGAACACCGCTGACTGGAGCTTCCTGCGCCTGCATCCGGCCTATGCGTTGGACGCCGGCTGGCGGCCGGCGCGCTCCGTGACCCGGGCGGCGGTCGACCTTTCCATGGACCTGGGCTTCGCGGTCATCGCTCCCGGAATCGCCAGAGAAGGCGAGCGGGAAGAGTTGGCTGCCCTCGGCTGCGCTATGGGCAGTGGCTCCCTGTTCGGCGGCGCGATGTTCCCCAGCCAGTTGAGAAACCACGCGCGGCTGTGGCAGCCGCAGGTTCTACCCGGCCAGGCGAGAGCGCTGCGGCTACACCGTTCGGGCTGACCGGCCGGGCGGGGTGATGCCCTCAGGCAGTAGTGCCGCCCGTCAGTACCGGCGCGAGATGCGGGTGGCGTGGCATGTCGTTCGGGTGGATGGCCGCGACCAGGGAGGCCCAGCGAGCGACCTCGGCCGCCACCACGGGGGAGTCGTGCCACGCGCAGGAGATGCGTGCGAGGCGCCGGGTCTCCCCTCGCACATCAGACATGTCGACAGGTGGTGTCGTATCGAGCGGGTCATCGACGACGGGCAGCGCGGCTTGGCGCCGGCGCAGCGCGACGGCGAAGGTGACGGCGCCCGCGACCGCGGCGGCGGTAGCGGTGTCCAGGCGATAGCGATGCGCTCGTCGCTGCGCGCTGGCGTGCACCCGCCTGCTGCACCAGGGACGTAGTAGCCGCAGAGCGTCGTGAACCTCGATGACTCGGCGGTGGCGGTGCCGGCTACCGCCGACCTCTACCGGGAGGGGGACACCCGTGGTCGTGCTGACGATCGTCGCGTCGGGCATTCCGGTACGCAGTTTGACCCACAACTGGTTGACGTGCCAGTCCGCACGACGATCCGCCCACCACGCCGACGGCCGCCAGCACCGCAGCCGTGCCGGCTTCTTGTCCGGCGCGCCGCCGGACCTGGCGGCGGCGCGAGTCATCTGCTGGTACAGCAGGTCGGCGGCCAGTTCCGCTTCGGCCTCCACGGCGGGATCAACGTCGGAGTGCATCGCGTGTCCGCCGTGGCCAAGGACGAGATGAGCGGCCTCGTGCAGCACGCTCTGCGTGCGCGCAAGCGTCGGCAAGCTCGCGTCGACAAGGATGTAGTTAGCCCGGTCCAGAGGGACAAGTACACCCGAGGGGTAGTCCGCTCCGAACCGCTCGTACCGGATGATCAACGGCCGGCCCTGGGAAGCTCCGATCGCCCGGCACCACGCTTCCACTGTGTAGGGCTCGGGTGGTGGCGGCACCCTCGCCTTACGCAGTCGCCGCCGCAGGCGCGCGCGAGCCCAAACCACCGCAACCTCCCCCCAAACTACGATCAGTAACGATCGAAAGGTCAGAGTGTAGCGTCCGACTGGCCACCTGCGGGTGCCCGATCATCGCCCTCCCCACTGGAACAGACGATGTCGGCTAAGCTCCCCCTCCTCATCAACAGCCATCGACGTTCCACCGCACACGTCCACAAGACGGGGGAGCAGTGAGCGACCAGCAATCCGATACACACGCCGCAGCCGGCGGGCGGGCCACCGTCGCACGCATCTACGATCATCTCCTCGGAGGCAAGCAGAACTTCCCCGCGGACCGCGAGGCGGCACGACAGCTCCTGCAGGCCGTTCCCGAGGCGGCCGACATCGCCTGGTCCAACCGCCTGTTCCTGCGCCGCGCGGTCCGAGTGCTGGCCGAGGCGGGCATCACGCAGTTCCTCGACCTCGGCTCCGGTATCCCCACCAAGGGCAACGTGCACGAGATCGCCCAAGCCGTCGACCCCGCCAGCAGGGTCCTGTACGTCGACATCGACCCTGTCGCCGTCGTCGCCTCCAACGAGATCCTGATGGGCAACCCCGGCTGCCGCGCCATCGAGGGCGACTTCAACCGCCCCGACCTGATCCTGGACGCCCTCGACGACGGCGACCCCGCCACGGTGATCGACCTCAACCAGCCCATTGCCCTCATCTACTGCGCCGTACTCCAGCAGGTTCCCGACGACCGCATCATGGACGTCGTCGCGCCGATCCGTGACCGGCTCGCCCCCGGCAGCGCCATCGTCATCTCCCACCTGAGCGCTGCAGTGACCGACACCTATGGCGAAGACGGCGTGTCCACGGCTAAGAAGGTGTTCCTTGCCCGCGCCGCAACCGAGATCACCCTGCGCACCGACGAGCAGATCGCCGCACTACTCGGCGAGTACCGCCTCATGGCACCCGGCCTTGTTCCCCTCAACAACTGGCGACCCGAACTGAGCGAGCCGGACCCCTACGCCACGACCCCCGGCGGTTCACCGATGCGGGGCGCGGTAGCAACCAACTGAGCATCGAGACAGCACGGTGCGAAAGCCCTGGCCGGCTGCCGTAGGTGCTTGCCATACTTCAAGGCATGGTGAACGGGTCGACGTGCCACCACTGTGGAACTACGGGCGCAACCTACACCCTTCCCGCAGTGCACGCCGCAGGAACGCGCATGACGCGCACCTCGACCACCACCATCCTCGGAGGCGCGGTCGCCGTCCGCAGCCGCAACCTGACCCGGTCATCAAGCCTGCTGGCGACACAACTGCGTCCCCCCGCCCGGCAGCGCTCCGCGTCACGGCCAGCCGCAGCAGCGGCAGGATGCGCGGCGCTAGCCCTTGCCATCCTCTACGGGCTGCTGACCTCGTCGACGATCTCCACGCAAGACGCCTCAGCAGCGTTGTGCGTGGCGGCGGTCCTTACCACGACCACCGCCCTGGCCGCAGCCGTGGCAGCTACGCGCTGGCGACGTACGCGGCAAACCGCGACGACGACGCGAGCGACGAGCGTGTGGCGCGCGGGCACATGGTGCGCCAATTGCCACTACGTGACCTTGCGGACTCCCGGCAGCGGCCGCCCGGCCTTGGTGAACGCCGAACACGTTCATCGAGCAATCCGCGACCTCGCAAACACCGGCACCTCAGCGGCCCGAGCCGGCTATCGCTGACCGGAGGGCCGTGTCGGCCGGCGTCCACAGGTCTCGTAGCGGCATCCACGACGAGGCTAGATCGTCCCAGTAGCAGGTGAAGACCCCGGCGAGCGGCTCTGTGGGGTCGCTCCACCAGATCGCGGCCACGATGTGTCCGGCTCGGTCGCCGGAGGGGATTCGATAGGCGTACTCGATGTACTGGACCCTTCGCCCAGCGGCGATCTGCTGTGTCGGGGCCGTCGAACCTGCTGCCAGTTTCGGAGTGATCATCGCTTGGGTGCGGTACCGCGCATGGGCGGCATCCCTGTCGGTGAGGCTGCGATAGGTGATCCAGTAGCTGGTGACGATGCCGGCCGTGCAGCGTGTGCGGGTTGTTTCGCCGTTGCGACGCTGGGCCTCGCTGATGGCGTCGGTGGAGCAGCCGCCGATGCCGAGCCACGGGCTGGCGAAGTCGGCGAGCTCGGGCGTCGGCAGGCGGGCCCGGTTAGCGGCTGCCTGTCGTTGATGGAACAGGGCACCGACGGGTGGGGTGGGTGCGGCGGCTGCCGGTGTCTGGCTGGGGCGGGGCATTACCCATGAGTGAAGCCCGAATCCGATGCTGGTGCCGGTGAGCAGAATTGCCAAGGCGAGTGCCGCAGGTCCTCGGTCCCACCGTCGGTGCCGGCCCGGGCCAGGGGTTGAGGTAGCTGAACGCTGGCGGTCGGGGTGCGGCAGGTCCGTCGTTGTGCCGATGCCGTCGTCCGGTGGAGGCGACGCTGCCGGGCGTACGGGGGAGAGCGCAGGCACCCGGCCGGGCGCGGTGGCCGGGACGTCCTCGGTCGAGGATGGCCAGACTGCCCGGTCCGGGTGCGGCGTCGTCACTGGCTACTCCTTGCTGTTGCAGGTGATTTGGCCGTGGCTCATCGGGTTCTGCGGCGACCAACCAGCAGCAGGCCCACGCCGGCGATCAGGGCCACGCCGCCGGTGCCGACGAGCGGAGCGAGACTGTCGCCCGTGACCGGCAGCGACGGGCCGGAGTCTGCGCTGGGGGCCTGCGGTCCGCCGCCGCCGCTCTCCGCGGTGTCCGCGCCTGGCTGAAGCCCCGTGTCCCTGCCTCGGGCCGGCTTCTTCGTGGGCTGCGGCCTTGCCTGGGTCGGCTCCGGCGGGGGAGGGGAATCGGGCGGTGAGGTGCTCGGATCGGGGCCCGGCGGAGGGGCGGAATCGGGTGGGGTGGTGGGAGCGGGCGGGGCAGTGGTGGGATCCGGGTCGGGCGGTGGGTTGGTCGGGTCGGGAGCTTCGGTGTCTGCCGGCTCCGCTGCCGCGGGGGGCTTGGTTGCCATATGGGGCCGTTGCGGCTTCGGTCCATCAGTGCCGGCCGTCGTGGCTGCGGCAGCTGACGGGGTCGTCTCGCCCCAGGCAGGTGACGCGAGAAGCGCCACGGCCATCAGGGTGGAAGTGGTGACCGCTGCGGCGGTCAGGTGTCGTCGCGCGCGTTGCGCAGATGCATCCACGAACTGGTATCCCCTTCTTCTAAGAAATGCCTTTGCGGTGGGGCATGTTTCGATGCTGCCGCGACCGCTAATGCCGGTTGGACGTTAGCGTCTCCGAGACTCGGACACCATCTCCCTTATGCCGGTAGCGGCCAGAGTGGCCATTGTTTTCCCAGCCCAGCGGGTATATGACGCGTTGTCGGCGTTGGCTCATATTCAGCTAGCTTTAGCTGCATCGATGGACACGGGCAGGGTGCTGTGGTGGATTCGATGCCGGTCAGACCCAGTGCTCGACAACGGGGGAGGGGCGGGGCTCTTTGGTCCGCCTTATTGCTGCGTCGGGCTGATGCGCTATGCCCTCAGATTGGTTCGTCGAAGAATGAGAATTCGAGTAACTGAACCCGCCACTGGCGCGAGGGGCCGTGACCGACATCGGGCAAGGCAGCCGCACTGACCGTGCGGCGCGCCTGACCCTCGCATCCCCGCCAGCATCCCGCTCACCGCGACAACACCGAATCGATCAACGCGGAGGACCACATCGTGTCCACGACATCCCTGCCCGCCTTGCTACCCGGTCCGGGCAGCACCGACTACGCCCGCTACATGCGCACCGACGAACTACTGTCACTCCAGCGCAGTCCCACCGAGCGGGCCCACCCCGACGAGTTGCTGTTCCAGGTCGTCCACCAAGCCTCCGAGCTGTGGTTCAAACTGATCCACGACGACTTGGCGCGCGCGGTCGACCACATCGCCGCTGACCACCCCGGCGCGGCCGACATCCTCATCCAGCGAGCGGCGCTGAGCCTGCGGCTGGTCACCGACCAGCTGCACATCCTCAGGCACCTACACCCGGCACGGTTCGCCGCCTTCCGAGATGCGCTGGGCAACGGCTCCGGCTTCGAGTCCCCCGGCTGGAAGCACCTGCGCGACGCCACCACCGAACTCGACATCGCCTTCAGCAAGATGCTCGTCTCACTCGACCTGACGCCAGTGGACCTGCACCGCGGCGAACCCTCCGACCCGCTGTACCGGCTTGCCGAGACACTGGTGTCCCTCGACGAGCAGATCGCCCTGTGGCGCACCGAGCACTACACCGTCGCCACCCGCATCATCGGCCACGGTGTACTCGGCACCCGCAACACCCCGGTCGACAGCCTGACCCGCCTCATCTCCCACCGCCGCTTCCCGACGTTGTGGGAGGCCCGCACCGAACTGACCGAGTCCAGCCCACGAGGCCGCCAGAGCCGGCAGGCACCGCAATGACCGCCGCGCTGCCAGCAGCGGTCCGTAGCCGGTTCCCGAGCCTGGAACAGACGGCCCATCTGGCCGCCTGCAGCATCGCCCCCCGCAGCATCGACATGGACCAGGCGCTGGCCACGATGTTGGACGACCTGGCCCGCCCCGGCTTCTGGGCCGCGGCCGAAGATCAGGTGACCGACGCCCGGCGCCGGTTCGCCCGACTCATCGGCGCCGAGGACGATCAGGTGGCGATCCTGCCCAACGTCAGCATCGCCGCCCACCAGGCGGTATCCGGCATGCGATGGCGCCGGCGACGCGAGCTGCTCAGCACCACCGCTGAATTCCCCGGCGTCGCACACGTGTGGCTGGCGCAGGAACAGCGAGGGGCCCGGGTGCGCCGGTGCGGCACCCCCACCGGCCAGATCAGCTCCACCGACTACCTACGCGCCATCACCACCGACACCGCGCTCGTGTCCGTACCTGCCGTCACCTACCGAGACGCGACCCGCCTGAACATCCGCCGCATCGCCGACGCCGCCCACGCCGCCGGTGCCACCGTCATCGTCGACGCCTACCAAGCCGCCGGCGTGATGCCGCTGCACGTCGACGCCCTGCGCTGCGACTACCTGCTGGCCGGCACCGGAAAGTACCTGCTGGGTCTGCCCGGCCTCGCCTTCCTCTACGCCCGCCACCCGAAAGCAACCACCCCGGCCCTGACCGGCTGGCTCGGGCGGTGCGACCCGCACGCACTCGACCCGACCCGGCTCGACTTCCCCACGCACGCCCGCCGGTTCGAGACCGGCACGCCGTCCGTCGCCGCGGCCTACACCGCAGTCGCGGGGCTGTCGCTCATCGAAACCCTGGACCTGGCGGCGGTCCGCACGCACACGCAGCGGCTCCTCACCTCCGCCGCGAACCGGCTGACCGCCCAAGGCGAAGTCGTGCGTTGGCCGCACACGGCGGACGAGCGAGGCGCGCACCTCACGCTCATCGAGCCCCACGCCTGGGCGATGGCCGCCTGGCTCGAACACCACGGCATCGCCGTCGCTCCCCGCCGCAACGTCATCCGCGTCGCCACACACGCCTACACCAGCGACACCGACATCGACGCGCTCTGCGACGCCATCGCCATTTACCGAGTCAAGTCCCGTGCCCACACGCCGATCGGAGCATCGCGATGACCAGCCCCGAACCTGTGCGTCGGTGGCTCGCACAGCGCCGTCCCTCAGCCGAGCGCTTCCCGTACGACGCGGTCGTGACCGCCTACCAACACCACGGCAAACACTTCGTTCCCCACGACTGGACACACGCGTTGGTTGCCGCGAGAGACCGACTCCCACAGCTCAACGCCACCAACACCAGGCACCTGTCCGCATTCCTGTCCTGCGCGCTCGACAAGGCCGACGGAACCTACGACTACCGCTCCTATCTCGGCCTGCCGCTCCTCCGCCTACCCGGCCCCGACCACCCGAAGGGCACGGCGGCACAACAGTTCGCCCGGCGCGACCGCCTACACGCGATCCTGCTGACCGACCTCATCGCCTTCGAACTACGAGCAGCATTCGACGAGCACACGCCGCTGCCTCGAATGCGCCCGACACCCGCCATGACAACCAAGCGGCTGCGACACGCGCTCCGTGCGGCGATGCCCGCACTGCGCCGCCTCAGCCTCGTCGAGCCCACCACGAACAGCTCCCAGGTCACCCTGCTGCGGCGCGTTGTCGCCACCGTCACCATGGACCTCACCCCGGAAGATCGCCGCGCCCTGCAGGTCAGCATGCTGCCCGTACACACCGTCCACGACGAGTGGATGTTCATCCGGGTCCTGCAAGCCTTCGAGACAACCTTCGCGCTCCTGGCAACCGACCTCACCGACGTCATCACCGCCGTCGAGGCCGGACAGCCACCGCGAGCCGCGAGCAAGTTGTCCGCCGCCGCATCGCTGCTGCGCGAGAGCGCCTCGCTCTGGCCGCTGCTGGCCACTATCCAGCCTGCCGCGTTCCGCACCTTCCGAACGTTCACCGAGGGTGCCAGCGCCATCCAGTCCCGCCACTACAAGATCGTCGAGTCACTGTGCCGCACACCCCGCAACGCCCGCCTCGCCTCGCCTGCCTACCTGTCAGTGCCCGAGGTCCGCACGGCGATCATGCGCGGCCAGGTCAGCATCGACGATGCCCTCAATGCCGCCCAGCAATCGGCCCCCACCCCGGTCCTCGGGGCCGCGATGCGCGAGTTCGCCGCCGCGATCCAGCAGTGGCGACAGACCCACTACCGGCTCGCCGTGCGCATCCTCGGACCCGAACGCAGCGGCACCGGCTACACCGAAGGCACCCCCTACCTCCGCGACGCCCGCCACGAACCAGTCTTCAACTGCCCAACCACCCGACCGGATACCAGCAAGGGGATTTGAGCGCCGCGACCGCTTCGCCCGCCTTCCGCCCGGCCCCCAGTGCCGCAGCAGCGCCGGGCGACACCGACTTCCATACCTCCGGTCGGTGACGCCATCACACATCATTCCGACCATCAGCGCGCCGCCCCTCCCGGCCGCAGCCCACTGCACGTACGGCAATCAGGAGGAAGAATGTCTCCGCTCAACCCCACCCGGCCCGACGCCGATGGGCCAAAACTCGGCACGAAGACGCCGCAGCTCCTAGCCGCCGCGGTCACCCTGCTCCTGACCGCCGCGAGCAAACTGGCGAACCTTCTCTTCGCCTACCACCTCCACCGCCGGATCACCGCCGCCGGCGCCGCGATGCGCAGCATCGCCTGCCAACCAGGCTGGGCAACCACACAACTCCTGTCGCCGAAGGCCCGGAGCGCAAGACACCGAGCAGCCGTAGCGACGTTGCGAGTGATCGTCGCGCAGTCGCCGGAGGGCAGGGCACGTCCCCTGCTGCTCGCCTCTACCGCCGATGAACCGTCTGGCACCTATCTCGGCCCCATACGATGGTGGCGCACGCGAGGACCGACCGGCCTCGCAACCTCCAGCTTCGGATCCCAGAGCCATGCCGTCGCCCGGCTGCTCTGGGACTTTTCGGCGGAACTGCGGCGTCGACTTCGGACAACCTCCCACCCGCACGGCAGTTCAGCATGCCGTACCCGAGGGTCCAGCGAAGCCGGGCCGGGCGTGACACACCCTGGCCCAGCCGTCGCCCAACCAATAAATAACAGCCAGAGAAGCTCATCCTAGGATGCGCTAGCGGCGCTATGTCAGCTCACATGTGGGAGCTTCCCTGGAAGCGCGGACCGCAAGCGCCAGAGCGGCTTTTGCCAGGTCGATAGCTTCTTACCCTGGGACGTTAGCGGGTATGACTGCGACGCAGCGTAGGCAGTTGGAGCTGACTGACAGCCGGATGAGCGTCGGTACGTGTCATGAAGTCATCAGGCCCGGCCGCCGTCGGCTATGACCTCGGCGGTACCGGCTCAGAACATATAGGAGTTGTCGTGAGCGACCACGTTGCACGGCGCCCCGGTGAGGCGCTGCCTGCTGCATGGACTATCGGGCGCATCCGCGCACTCGGCGCAGTAACTGACCTCGTGACCGCTGGAGCCGCCCTGGGGATCGGCCGGACCAAGGCGTACGAACTCGCAAAGTCAGAACAATTCCCTGTCCGAATCCTGAAGATTGGCCACCGTTACCTGGTTCCAGTGTCCGGGATCCTTGAAATGCTCGGGGAAAGCCCTTCAGCCGACCGAACTTCGCAGCCTGAGGGCTCTGAGCCTGGCGATCGAAATCACCCTGACTAACCATGCGCTCGGCCGCCACTCATTGGCGGTTTTTGGCTTGGTGGCCGAAGATTGCTGCCCTGTTAGGGTGCGTATCTGATCTAAGGCGACCGGCGCGCTTCTCGACGTCGTCCAGCGTCAGTTGTCGCCCGAAGTCCGAGTGGCGATGTGCCTGGGCCCGGCGGAATACCGGGTGTTCCTGGCGGACCGCGGCGATCGCGAGGCGGGAGCCTGAACCGGGCGATGATCGGCAGGTGTCGAGGTGTGCTGCGGTCCGCACCGTCAAGCGAGATTACGTAGGCCGAAGTTGATGTGACCGAATCGGGCTCCCTCGCTGCTTGCCATTCTTAGGACGACGGCGATGGCTTCTCGGAGATTCTCGGGAGTGCTGTCTGGGAACACGGCCGTGACGACGAGATCATCAGTGAGTAGACGATGGACCATCGGCTGGACACGATGCTCATACAGTGCCGCGAAACTGGTGTAGAAGTCTCGGGTGCCGTCCTTGCCGCCGTGCAGGAACGCGACGAGGCACCACAGCAGGTCGGCCTGACAGAGCGAGTCCAGCAGGCTGTCGTCGCGCTGTGGTGTTTCGCCGACTGCGAACGCGCCGACCGGTGCGGCGACGTCGCGGCGGAGTGCCGGGACTCGGGTGATGATCTCGCGGGCTTGGGCGATCAGAACACCAGGAATCGGGTGCCCGTCGGCGCTGGTGGGTGCAGTGTTCCACCGAGAGTTCCATACCATCGCGTGTCGGAGCCAGGACGTTCGCTCGTATGCGTCAGGCTCGGTGCCGACCGGTTGCAGCGTGAGTGGTCGGACCGCCCACCACGCTCCGATGCGCACGGCGAGCGCGATGGCCGCCAGTACGCGCGCCACGATCGTGAATTGGACGGTGGCGTCGACGTCGTTACGGGGCTGATCCAGGACCAGCCCGTGGATGTAGATCTTGTAGAGCGCGCGAGTCAGTCGTTCGACCAGGTCCTCGTCGTCGAGCACGATGCCGTAGGCGAGCGCCGACACGGCCCGGTCTAGAAGATCTTGTAACCGGCCGGATGCGTCGGTGCCGGGATCGTCAAGCAGAGCGCAGCCGTCCCGGGCGATATCGAAGCCGAGCAGTCGGATCGGTACCTGATCGCGACGGCGAGACAGTTCGATAATGGCGGTGTCGAAGTCGTCCTGGCCCAGTTGCCAGGTCAACGCGGCGGCGGGGCCAACTGCGGCCTCCAAGCCGCGGTACTGCTGCCGAACGGCTGCGACGATGTCGTCGATGCGGGCGCGTTCCTCACGTCGGGCCGTTTCCACGTAGGGAGCGAGGAGCGTGGGAAGGTCAGCCGAGCGCCATCGGCGGGTGCTGGTGCCGTCGCGGACGAACACGTCGCCAGCGCGGAGCGCGGTCTTCTGGGCACCACCCGGCTCGGTGTAGGTGAAGTCGGATTTGATGATCGGGAACAGGCCGTCGGCTCGCCGGGCGAGGTAGATCAACGCCACCGGAACGTCGTTGATGTCGTGGACGGCGCTGCGGACATCGATGGAGCCTTCGAGGTGTTTGGCGAGAATGTCGCGCAGTCGGCTGGAGTCGAAGTCCGCAGCGTGCAGCCCAGGGGCGACCGGCTGGCCCCGGTCGTCCACGCCGACGACGAGGTAGCCGCCGTGGGGGCGGCTGAGCATGGCGGCGCAGTCCTTGACGAAGTCGAACTTCGACTTGCCGGCCGTCGCGAGGTCGTATCTCTGCTTGTAGTCCAGCGCCGGCAACTCAGTCTGCAAGCCCAGGAGAAGGCGGAGCCGCTCCTCATCGACAGCACCGTCGTGGGGCACGGAATCCATCCGGAGATCTTCCCTCACCCTGGCCCGCCCGACCAGCCTGTTACTTACGACGTGCTGGCGGTCCGCCCAAGGCCAGTGCCGCCGAAGACGTCCAACCTCGCCGGCGAGCTAGTCCTTGAAGAGGTCGGCGTATCGGTCGCCGGTGACGCCGAGGCCGCGCATGAGCCGGCGTACCAGCCGGTGAGTAATCGCCCCGGGCCTGTCGCGGAGTTCCGCGGTCACGGCCTCGGTGGATTCGGTGTACTGCTCCGTGGTGAACGGCTGGGTGCCGCCCGATCTGAGGCCGTCCAGGGCAGCCGTCGAGTACCGGCCTTGCAGCCCGGTGACGCCCACCGCTAGAAGCCAGCGCCCGCCATAGCCGAAGGTGGAGCCGAGGGCAGCGGCGATCTCGACTGTTCCTCGGACGTGGTGCGCGACACCGATGTCGAGAACGAACTGCTCTTGCTCTCCGGGGCGGGAGTCCGTGGCTCGGCCGCAGAAGGCCGTGACCCGGCCGTCGTCGCCGACTTCGATATCGACGGTGCGGCCTTCGAGGTCCCGGTCCGACGATTCGGGCAGTTGGCGAGCCGAAAGGCTGTACGAGGAGAAGGCGACGCCCTCGGCGCGGTGCGACTCGTTGCTGGCGAGGGAGACCCCGGGGCTGAACTCGTTGCTGATCTTGTTGACCGTGTCGCGCACGAGGCGGCTGACGTCTCTCTGCTCGATCTGTTCGGTCAACCAGTCCTGCGGTGTAGCCATCGGCTGAGCCACCACGTAGATGTGCCCCCGCCACCGAAGGGCTGTTGGCACCGGGTCACGGGCGATCTCCCGGCCGATGATCTGGCTGGCATCGAGGTGCCGCAGTGACCGTGCCGCGTGGAGCCGTTCGACCTCCGGGTCGGTCAAGGTTCGCTTGGTCGTGTCGCCTCGGCCGTAGTAGCGGCCGTCGACCATGTGCGGGGCCATCGCGCTGGGCGGGATCTCGATCAGCAGGATGCCACGGTGAGGATCGGCGGGGTCGATGGGGATGGGGTGGCAGCGGATGTACAACGGGCGGTCACACCGGGACCGGGCGATCTCGTCGACGCGCTCAGGTAGGCCGTGCAGGTCGACCGGCTCGACGGCCATGGTGCCAGCCTGCTTGTCCTCGCGGATCCCGACGAGGATGCCGCCGCCGTCGATGGCGAAGGAGGCCATGTCGCGGGCGGTCTCCTTGTTGGCACCGCTGCCGCTGCTGATCTCCAACTTCACATCGAGCCAGTGGGTCTCCCGCAGCAGCCCGTCGGTGATTGCCCGTTCGACGTCGGCGGCGGTGCGGGGCGTCCAGCGGGGCAGGCCTGGCCCGAGGTAGATCGGGAGCGGTTGCGTCATGACGTTGATTGGACAGGAGAACTTAGGTTTCCGTCCTTCCGGTTTTCGGACGAGTTGCCCAACACGGGTGTGGGCAGCCACCCTGCCCACAGGACGGGCAGACGGTGCCGATAGTTTTCCCGGAGCCGACAGAGGCCGCGACCGGCCGGGAGCCCGGTCCGATTCCAGGATGCGCTGGCATGGGCGCGACGGGCACCATGATCGAGGTCTACTGCCCGTTCGAGATGAGGCCGTTGTGACCCAGAATGGTCCCGCCGTGGAGTTCCTGACCCGCGCGGGCAGGTACTGCCGGGAGCAGGCCGACGAACTACAGACCCTTCTCGCCGTCGTGCAGGAGGGGACCGCGCCATACGCCGCGCCGGCGACCCAGGACCATCGGGCACTGCTGGCTGCGTTGCGGAGCGCGGACCGGCGCCTTCTCGCAAGCCAAGCGGTGGTGGCCGGCCTGAGCCTGGCGGTGTCCGTCGCCGATCAGGTGCGGTGGCTCGGAGCCCTACTAGCGCGACCACAGCAGGCGGTGCCGCTGTATGCGCACGCAAGTTTGGCGCGCTCAGCGGTGGAGGCCGCCGCCCTCGTGGTGCACCTGTTCGCGGATGGTCAGCCGTGGGACGTCCGACTCGGGCGAGGCGTCGCCTTCCTACTCGCCGACGCCGATGCCGCCGCCAGCGGTGCTGCCGGAATTCCCGGCAACCCCTACATGTCGGCCCCCGGAAGGCGAGTCCAGGCCGACCGGGATCGGCTGCGGGAGCTGGTCCGTCAGGCCAGGATCGAAATGGTCTTGAACAAGACCGGCAACCTCATCAAGAGCATCCGGGTACGTCCAGGCGGCCCCGAGTTCCCTCTGGTCACCAAGGCCGCAAAGCTGGTTGAGCAAGCATTTCCGGACATGCCCAAGGTATATGCGCTGCTCTCAGCGGTCGTACACGGGATGCCCTGGGGACTGGCCGACAGCATGCGACAGGGGCACCGGGAGATCACCTGGGGTTCGGACCCGATCAACGTTGCCGGCTCCGTACTTCCCGCGCTCGCAGCCGCCGCATATACCGGGCGGACGATGGCTCGATACCGCGGAATCGTCGATCCCCCCAGCATCGCCGGCCTGCTGCACCGACAACAGGCATTCGACAAGGCGATGCAACGATTCGGACAAGCGCACGGCGTGGTGGCCGGAGTCCGGCCCACCATCGCCCGTTTCCTGGAACAGCCCTGATCTCCAATGCTCACCTCCGACGGAATTCGCTACTCGCGGCGGCGTCACCGTGAGCTTCCAGGCCGCCAAGGGCCAGGTCGGTCTCGACCAGCACCAGGTCCGCCGCTGGACTCCTGGCACCGCTTCACCACCCTGGCCCTGGCCGCCCTCGCCGTCCTGGCGATCTGCGCCGCCGACACCGACGACGACTCCACCGACACCAGACTGATCAAGCTGACCGTCAACGAGACCCGCTGGCTGATCAACACCCTCGTTCTCCGCCCAATCCGCGACCTCACCCATCGTCTGCGCTGGTCAGACTGGCGCCGCCGCCATCAAGCCCGAGTCCGCCAAGCCCATTACACCCGACGCCTCAACCTCGAACTCCAGCCATGACCCCGAACGGAGGCTGCCGTACCAGCGCATGTACGGGAATCTAATCAATCTGACCAGAATGCGGGCCGAGTTTGCGCGCCCGGACCTGACTGAGCGGTAATCTTAGAAGGGCGCCGTACTGCTGGCAGTAGGTCTTGGCGGCGAATCGGATCAGGGGCGGTGTAGGACGCAGAGGACCTTGCCGAGGATCGTCGCGTGATCGCCGGACAGTATCGGGTAGCGGGGCACCGCTTCGATCATGGAAAAGTGCCCCCAACGACTTCTGGCTGCCGTAGGCGGTCAGCTTCCTATTGTGGAACCGGACCGAAGTTGACCGAACGCCGGGTGACTACTTCCAGCCCTCTGGCAGCTTCCCGCCGTTTGCCTTCATCGCTTCCTCCGCTCTCGTGATATCGCCGTACGTCTCTGGCGTCCACATGCTAAAGTCGGTTGCGCCGAGTCGCAGGGCGGAGTCCACAACAAATACTTCGCAGAAGTCGTAGTTCTCGGCGCTGTAGTGGAATTGCCCGTGCAGGTGGACAGCGTAGAGCTCTCCGCCGAACTGCATGTCCACGTGGGGGGTGAGCATCGAGAACCGAGCGTAGCGGGCCATGTCCAGGCCGGCGACCTGCACACACAGTACGCGCCGCAGTGTGGCGAGTTCGTTGTCGGTTTCCTCGAACGCGGAGGTCACCGAGGAGAGGAGCGCGGAGATCGCCTGCTTCGCGTCGTTGTCCCGGGCCTGGTACGAGGGCGAGATTCTTCGCCTGGATCGGTGATCCTGGTACGGCGACAGGTACAGGGTCTCGCGGCTTGACCCGGTGCCGATGCGTTTGCCGTAGCCCCAGTCGCTGAGTAGTTGGTGGAAGGCGATCGCCACCTCGGCCATGGCGGTACGCAGGTCGTCGGCATCGGCCGCGGCTCTGGCCGCGGTGAGTCGGGCGCGCACGTCGTCCTGGGTGACGATGTGGAGCATCGAGATGTCGTCGAAGTCGACGCCGAAGAACCGGGGGCAGTTCATCTCAAGGAAGCGCGTGGCACCGCGGCGAGCGGCCTCGATCTGGTCAGGGCCAGGGATTGAGCCGTTGTGTTTAAAACCGTTGCGGTCGTGGCCGATCCGGTTGACTGCGTCCAGGCAGGACATCCGGGCTTTGTCGGCTGGGCGAAGTTTCTTCGCGTTGTCGACGAACGCGTCCTTGAGGTTGATGCCCTGGTTGGCGCCTGCATGGTCGACCGCGATCACGAAGAAGAACTCCATGACGTCGTGGAACGCCAGCACCGACGAGAAGCCCAGCGGCGGTGGGGCGTAGGACTGGCTGACGGCTTGGTCGAAAAGCAGCCGGACGTATCCGAGCCGCTTCATGATCGCCGCGTCGGGTGTGGGCAATGGCTCTTCGGGCTGCTCCATGGCGGCGATCCTAGGCGCCGATGGTGCTCTTGCGTCGGGCTGGCGAGAGTCGGCTAACGCACCGGTCGGCTTGGGCCAGCAGGCTCGGCCCCATCATCCCAAGATCATCGCTAGCGTGACTCTTCCGAACGGTGGTCCTCGCGCCCTTCTCTGACACCCGTGCGAGATCCGCTGACGGCCAGAGAGGAACTGAGCACTGATACCTCGGCGAAAAGTCCCAGCGGCCTGGACAGTCAGTGCAGGTCCCCGCGCATCGTGCGGTCGAGCGGGACGAGGCCGCGATCACCACTTGGCGGCGGGAGACGTGGCCGGCGGGAAAACGGTAGCGGCGCAGTGGCAGGCGTGGCTGGTCTTCGAGGACGAGGCCGGTCAGACGCTCCGCCCACCGAAGGCACGCACCTGGGGACGATGCGGACACACCCCCGTGGTCCCGGTGTCGGGCAAGGGCTCCGGCCGGGTCTCGATCGCCGGGCTGACCTGTTACCGGCCCGGCCAGCGGTTCATCTACCGCACGATCACCCATCGCGGCCGCAAGAACGAGCGCCGCAGCTTCAGCGAACGCGACTACATCGCCCTGCTCGACGCCGCCCACCAGCAGCTCAGCGGCCCGATCGGGTGCGTCTGGGACAACCTGAACACCCACGCCTGCGCCGCCATGCGGCAGATGATCGACGCCTGGGATTGGCTGACCGTCATCCGGCTACTGCCTTGACCACGAACGTTCGCGGTGTTGGATGACACGCCGTCTGGCCTGCCGGCTGGGCGGCGTCGTTGCGGTCAGGCTGTGGCGGTGGCAGAACCCGTTCGCGTTCGGCGGCTGAGTGACCTGGAGGGTCAGCAGCTGCTCAGAATCACCCGCCGGGGAACCGGCTCACCGATCCGACTGCGGCGGGCGATGGTCGTGCTCGCCTCGGCCGGTGGGAACACGGTTCCGGCGATCGCCCGTCTCGTGCAAGCCGATGAGGACACGATCCGGCAGGTCGTCCACCGGTTCAACGAGATGGGGATGGCCAGCCTGGACCCTCAGTGGGCGGGTGGCCGTCCCCGCCAGATCAGTAGCGACGAGGAGCAGTTCATCGTCGAGACGGCCACCACCCGCCCCGAAACGCTGGGGCGACCGTTCACCCGGTGGAGCATCCGCAAGCTCGCCGACCACCTCCATGCCCACTCCGCTCGCCGGGTCCGGATCGAGCGGGAACGGCTGCGGCAGCTCCTGCACCGGCACCGGATCACCTTTCAGCGGACCGAGACGTGGAAGGAGTCCACCGACCCGCACCGGGACACCAAACTCGCCCGGATCGAGTACGTGAGCAGCCACTTCCCGCAGCGGGTGTTCGCGTTCGACGAGTTCGGTCCCCTGGTGATCCGCCCGCAGGCCGGCACCGGGTGGGCGCCGGCAGGGCACCCACACCGGTTGCCCGCGAACTATCACAAGCTGCACGGGGTCCGACAGTTCCACGGCTGCTACTCAGTGGGCGATGACCAGCTCTGGGGCGTGGTCCGACGCCGCAAGAGCGCCGCGAACACTCTCGCCGCCTTGAGGTCGATCCGCGCCGCCCGCCCGGACGGGGCGCCGATCTACGTCATCCTGGACAACCTGTCCGCGCACAAAGGGCTCAAGATCCGCAGGTGGGCGGCCCGGAACAAGGTCGGGTCTTGTGTTGGATGTGTGGGTCGCTGGTGATCATGTTCTGGGGAGTTGGGGTGGGTGGCCGCCGAGGCTGAGCATGGCCAGGGCGATGAGGGCGTCTGCTGAGTGGAATCCGAAGGCCATCCGGGTGATGAGGCGGATCTTGGCGTTGACGGACTCGATGCGGCCGTTGGACAGGCCGTGTTCGATGGCGGCGATGATCTGGTCGCGGTGGCGGGTGACGCGTCGTTGCAGGTCGACGAAGATGTCGATGCGGCTGCGGCGCGCCCACCCGATCCACCGGTCGAGGGCTTCGACCGCGGCAGTGGGGCTGGTCTTGGCCAGGGTGAACACCAGTCGCATGCCTTCTTTCAACGCCCAGGCCCGGTGCAGGCGAGGGTGGGTCTTGGCGATCCAGGCGAGCTTGGCCTGCTGGGCATCGGTGAGGTTCTCCGGGTTCTTCCACAACGCCCAGCGGGTGTTCTTCAGCTCGCGGGCCGCGCCGACGGCGACGCCGCGACGACCTGCCCCGCGACCGCTGGCTTCGTTCCATGCCTGGCGGCGAACCCGATCCACGGCGTCGGTGGCCCAAGCCACGACGTGGAACGCATCGGCGCAGCGGACCGCGTTCGGGCAGCGACGGCGGATAACGGTGGTGATCCAGTCCGCCCCGTCGGCGGACACGTGCGTGATCTTCGCGGCCCGCTCAGGGCCGAGCAGGTCGAAGAACCCGTGCAGAGTCGCCGCGCTCTTACCGGGCGCCGCCCAGACCAACCGGCCGGTGTCGTGGTCCACCACCACAGTCAGATATTGGTGGCCCTTCTTATAGCTGACCTCATCGACACCGATACGGCGCAGCCCCTCGAAGCGGTCCACCACGGCACCGGTGTCGGCCCACACCCGCGCCACGATCGCCCCGACCGTGCGCCAACTGATCCGCATCAGCTGCGACACCGCCGACTTCGCGGTATGCACTGCCAACCACGCCACCATCTGATCGAACGCCCGGGTATGCCCCACCCCATGACGCGCCCACGGCACCGCCGCAACGACCACCCCATGCACCCGACAAGACACCCGCGGCGCATCAGCCTCGACCACTGCCCGCACGGCCCCCAGATCCAACGCCCGCCACCGCCGGCGAACACCCGCGTCATACCGCGCACACCGACGACGACAATGCGGACACCGATACCGAGCACCCCGACGCACCCGTACCCGAGCCACCACCACCGACTCGACCGCATCGAACTCGACACCCTCGACCACCGCCTGCTCGACCCCGAACAACCGAGCCCATACCCTTACCGAACGCACGCCGTTGCCCCGCCCATCAGTTCTGACCTTCGACAAGCCAGAACCTAGGCAGGACAACGGCGTGCGCCACCAACGACGCGCCCAAACACCCACAAACACGTCACAAGACCCACAAGGTCGAACTGTGCTTCACCCCGACCTACGCCTCCTGGGCCAACCCGATCGAAGCCCAGTTCGGGCCGCTACGCACCTTCGTCATCGCCGGCTCGAACCATCCCCACCACCCCGCGCTGACCCGGCGGTTGCAGGCTTACCTGCGCTGGCGCAACGCCAACGCCCGCCACCCCGACGTCCTGGCCGCCCAACGCCGCGAACGAGCCCGCATCCGCAGCGAACGCCAACGACGATGGGGCCAACCTGCTACCCGCGCAGCCTGACCCCAACACCGCGAACGTTCGTGGTCAAGGCACTACCGGCCTACGCCCCGGACCTGAACCCCACCGAGGCCGTCGGCGAGCCGCTGACACCAACCGGCGGTACGCCGTTGCCCCGCGCAGCCCTGTCACAGCGGCCCAACCGACTATTCTTCCCCAGTGCCGATTTACCAGTTCCGGGCCGAGGCGACCGTCGCCGGCACCACCCACGACGTCACCCTGCTGTACGACGGATCGGGCCCGGACACCGGCGACGGCACGGGGTGGATGATCGACATGCCGGTCGTGTTGAGCCTGGTGGCCGCGTGTGAGACCGGCGCCATCGGCCCGGGCGACTTGCGGTCCGCGCTGCAGCAAATCATGTCCGGCTTCCGTGAGCGCAGCGGCTGCTGCCCGCGCTGCGACGGGGCCACCGACCCCTACGCCCGCGCGCTGCGCGCGTACGAGGAAGCCCTGGCCCGTGAAGAGCAGAAACAGGCGGCGCTCACCCCGGAGTCGCACCCCTACACCGTCAGCTCGTCCGGCAAGGTCCACGCCTGGAACTGCCGCAGCCAGCCCCGCGAGCCGCGCGTGCAGCACCCCGGGCGCACCTTGCAGGAGTACGTGCACGAAAGACTCGAGTATTGCGGGACGCTCGGCCTGCGCTCCAGCGGTGCCTCCACCCGGATGACCCCGGCCGAGCTCACTGCGTGGCTGGCCCGGCGCCAGTCCCCGCCGAAGCGGTGCAAGCTCTGCGAGCCGGCGCTGCCCGGCGCCTACGGCTCGCAGGCTTCCGACGTCGAGGCCGGCGCGCGGCCCTGAACCGTGGCAACCGAAGACACCCAGCGCGGGGGAGCAGTGGCCAGCTACAACAGCGTGGACGACGTCCGGTACCGCCTGGGCGGCGACAACGGGCTCTTACGGCATGTGCTGTTCGAGGAATGGCAGTCGCGCTGCTACTGGTGCGAGCAGCCAGTGCTGTTCGCTACCGTCGAGATCGACCACATTCTGCCGGCCACGGCCACCGCCGACCACCTGGCCGACCTGATCCGCCAGCACGACCTGCCCGCCGGGTTCGACCTGCACACGCCGGCCAACCTGGCGCCGATCTGCGGGCCCTGCAACCGCGAGAAGAGCAACAACCGGTTCGCCGGTACGCTGGTGACCGGCAAACTCGCCCGGGCCGCGAAGAAACAGGACCGGGTGATCCGCCGGGTGTTGACCTTCGCTGCCGTCAACCAGCGCACGGCGCAGGCGGTGGCGGCCGACCAGGCCCTGCGCTCCCCGGCCGAGGTCCTCGCCCGGGTCCGGATGCTCACCGAACGGGTCCAGGCGTTCTCCGACACCTGGCGCCAGGACATCACCACCACGCCGGACGGCATCGGCCTGCTCTTCACCCCCAAGACCCCGGACCCGGACGGGTCCGGTTTGCCGCCGCTGTTCGATCTGTCCGGCGGCGACGCCGCGACCGCCGAGGTCGAGCGCGGCCTGTCCGAGTCCGCGACTACGGCGGGTCGGTGGTCGTCGACGGCCGGTACTTGACCGCGCCGGCCGACAGCGATACCCCGTCGATCGCCCAGGTGCTGGGGCTGACCGGCCCGAACGATCAGGTCCTGATCGCTGCGGTGGGCACTCAGCTCGACCTGGCCACTACCTTCCACCTAGCCCTGGTCACCGCGAGCGCGGGACGGTTCGCGATCGGCTCGCGCTGCAGGTCGACTCGGTCACGTCCGGCCGGCGCGGCGCCCGGATGATCCTGCGCGACGGGTCCGGACTGTTCACCGCCTGCCTGCTGGCCGAACACCCGGACCACGGCGGCTCGATCACCACCCACCTCACCAGCGAAAGCCTGGCCGGACGTCACCCGTACCAGTTGGCTGGCGCCTTGCAGTTGTTCCGTCATGCCGAGGCCACCGACCGGATCGAGGTGCGTCTCAACGATCGCCCGCTTGGGCCGTCGGTCGACGTCGACGCTGAGCAGATGGGCTAGATCCTGCTGGCGTTCCGCTACGACGGCCACTTGATCACCGCCCTGGACCGACTCCAGACCCACACGGGGCAGCGGTTCCCGGTCCCCCCGAAGATCACCGCGGCGGAGCGTGCCGACCTGCTGCTGGCCGCGCAGCTACTCGACGGCCAGGCGATCGCCCTCACCGAGAATGTGCTGGCGATCACCGTGAAGCCCGAGGCGATCGACGCCTTTCTGCAGGGTCAGCACGAGGGAATGCCCGGCGCGATCACCGCCCTGGGCGGCGGGTACGCCGTCACCTGTGGCGAGCACCGGATGGATTTGGGGCCGGTCGAGATCCGCGCCCCGCAGGTCACCCTGGTCAATGCAGGCGAGATGCGGGCCGCCGCCGAGACCGGGGCGCCGGTGAAGGCCCGCTACGAATGCCTGCCGGGCAACCGAATCGACATCCGGCTTCAGCCGTCGGCCGCACCCGACGAACCTCGTTGAACTACTAAGGTCACCCCGGCCCGGCCGGGGTTGTCGGAACCGGGCCGTAAGGTCGAGCGATGGGAACGGCGACGCCGCGCAAGCTGCGAGAAGCGATCGGTCAGGCGCTGCGCGAGGCGATGACCGCGCCGAAGGTCGAGCAGTTCTGCACTGGCATCGGGCTGGCCCCGCCCAATCCGCCGGACGACGTCGCCATTACCAGCAAGGCCGCCTACGTCGAACGTCGCTTGGGCGGCAAGACACAGGCCGAACTGGTCCAGCTCGCGCTGCAGGTGCTCGAGGAGTGCGAGGGCGGAGAAGACGCGGCCAAGCTCGCGGACTTGGTGGCCCGGGGCAGCGGTGCCGGTGTCGCCGGGGAGATGAAGAATCTCATCTTCGCCGCCGATGGCCCCAAGCCCGAGTTCGTCTTCCGTGACGCCCTCAACAACGATCTCGAAGCGATCAAGAACGAGGAATACTGCCTCATCTACGACCGGCCGTTGGGTGCTGACGGCCTCACCTGGCGGCAGCTCGGCGACTGGTGGACCAACCACGCCGACCTGGCACATCTGCCTGAGCGAGAGGTCTGGAACAACCTGCACGACCGGCTGGAGCGCTCGCTGGGCGGCAACCCCGGCGAACGCCAGATCCTGGACGCGTACAAAAGGCGCTACCGGCGCCTCGGCCCCGACATCGCAGCCCTGATCCCGCAGGTCTACCTGCACTACGACCCCTACCACCAGGCCCGCTACGGTACGAACACTCCGCCGCTGACTCGCCAGCGGATGGACTTCCTCCTGCTGCTGCCCAACCGGCGCCGGTATGCCAACCCGAGCCGCTATGCCGAGATGATGGCCGAAGACCGGGCACTGCGGCTGCGTGGCTACGAGGTCTACCGGTTCGGCGGTCACGAACTGGACGAGCCTGGCATCGAGCAGCGCCTCGACCAGTTCTTCGACGACCTCGCTCGGCGCTACGCGCTCCAGGCCGGATAGTCCGCCTGGTCATCGGGCGTGGGACCACGGCGGGAAGCCAGGGCGGCGTTGAGGACGTCCACCACGCGCTGCGCCGGCACCTTCTCGATTGCGCGGCGCCACCGCGCCGGCGACCTGCTCGCGTGGCCCGGCCGCGCTCGACCGCGGCTCATACCTGCGCGAGATCGACCGCGCCGGTCGTGGCGTCCAGTATCTCCAGCACGGTGCGGGTCACCGCGACCAGCGTCGCGGACGCCTTCTCCAGCGGGGCATCGCCGCCAGCCTCGCCCTGTCGGTGGCCCGCCGGCCCGGGCTGATCAGCCGGGTGACCCTCAGTGAATCGAACACGCCCAACGCGTCGTCGACCGCGGCGGCCTCCAGTTGCCGGACGGTTGCCAGCAGCGTGGCCGTCTTGCGCGGCTTGGCCAGTCCCTTGAGCGGCGGCGCTTGCCGGCCATACCGTGCTTCGCCAGGGCGGCGATCCGGTTGGCCGGTGCCGCCTGGACCTGCGCCGTGCCGGCGCCGACGCCGAGCACCTCGTCGACCCGGCCCAGGGCCTGCCCGTCGCTAGGCAGGAGTTCCGCCGGGGCGGCTTGCGCAGCCACTCCAGCTCGGAGAACCGCTTGCCCTCGGGCACCTTCAGCAGGTCCCGCAGCCGCAGCGGCAGCTCGACGTCGGCGCCGGTAGTGCGGTACATGCGCTTCGGTGGGGGCCCTGTGGTGTGTGAGGGGTGCTACTCGCGGCGTTGCACGATGCGGGCGAGCCAGGGCAGCTCAGGCAGGTGGACGGTGACGCGTTGCTGGGTCCAGGGCCGGCGGAGCGCGAAGAGGCTGAGCACGATCCACCAGAGGGCGGCGATGCCGGCGGTGGTGGTGCGGGCTGGGCCGGTGGTGGTGGCCCAGACCATGGCCACGGTGGCGGCGCCGAAGAGGACCCAGCCGAGCCGGGCGGCGACGGCTCGCCAGAGGAAGGCGAACGCGAACAGGCCGACTCCGGCGGCACACCAGGTCCACCACAGCGTTTCGGCGTCGATGGGCAGGCCGGCGGAGTGGGCGGTGAGGTAGTCGCGGACCGGGTCGAGGACGACGTGGGTGAGGTTCCAGTCGCGCAGCCAGTCGAGGCCGCCGTCGACGGCGTCGACGAGGATCCGGCCGATCCAGCGCAGCAGCGGAAGGACGAGCCCGAACAGCAGGAGTGCGACGAGTAGCACCCCGGCGACACCAGCCGCCGGCAGAATCCACTCGGGAGGCCAGTCGTCGCTGTTGCGGGTGCGGTGGAAGCGGCGCCAGAGGTCGCCGGCCCATTCGTTGAGCATGGCCGGCCAGCTGGTGTCGGTGTCTTCGATCGGTGCAGGCCCGGTCGGCGCGGTGGTGGTGCCGGTGCTCATTCGTCGTCCCCGTCTTCGTCCTGGTCGACGTCGTCGACGGCGATGATGACCGGCTCGCCGCGGCGGGCGGCTTCCAGTTGGGCGCGGGTGAGCACGGTGTGTTCGGGCAGCTTGCGGGACAGCAGTGCCTCCAGGCCCTCGGGTGCGCCGTTGATGTCGGCGGGGGCTTGGGCGTTGATGTCGTCGAGCAGCGCGTCAACGAGCAGAGCGAGCGAACCGGGGCCAGATCCGCCGTAGCCCCAGCTGATGCCGTAGTAGGAGTCGCGGGGGGCCGGATAGACCTTCCCGTCAGCGGTGCGGATCCAGACCGGCCCGTCGAGGATCAGCTCGGCCAGCGGCGCGGTCGCGGGCAGCCGCTGCGGCATGGCGGCGGTGTACTCGCCGCCGCCGCTGCGCCAGACCGGGGCATCGGTGTCCGGATCGACCAGGGCGTCACCCGGCTCACCGGACCGTGTGAGTAGCTCGAACGCGGCGGTGCGTTGGGTGGGGATGAGCCGCTGTGTCCACTTGAACGCCCAGGTGCTCTCGACTTCCTCGATGTGCTGCGGGTTGCTGTAGGGCAGGTCGGCACCGGCATCCCAGTCGGTGACCTCACGGACGCAGCGGCGGGCGAGGTCGTCGGTACGGGCGAGTAGGTCGAGCCAACCGGCCCGACGCTGGGTGGGTTCGATGTCGTCCAGGTCGGCTTCGGGCACCGACATCGGCCGTGCCGCGATCCGCAGTACCCCGTCCGGCAGTTTGGCCTTCTCGACCATCTCGACGAGCTGCTCGGCGGAGGCAGCGGCTTGGGCGTGTGCGAGACGTGCGAGGTTGACCAGCACTCGGGCAGCGGGGTGGGCTTCGGGGTAGGTGGAAGCCATCATGAGCAGCGCCCCGGTATCCAGCGCGGGAACGGCCATCGCGGTGACCGTGTCCGTCGACGGCTCCCAGTCCAGCAGCAGCTGCTTGTCCCGCAGAGTCAGCGGCCACCACGGCAGCGGCTGACCCAGCACCCCTGCCAGGTCGAGCCAGGTCGGGGTATAGGTGCGATCAGGCAGGCCGGGCAGCAGGGCCTTGAGTTCCGGCCCGTGCCGCAGGGAGAACCCGCCCGACACCACGACCACCGCACCTTCACCGCGCGGGGCGAGCTGTTCGGCCCACCGCCGGTGCTGGTGCGGTATCCGCTGGCGGGTGGGCAGCGGCCACACCAGGTGGATCGGGCCCTGCCGGGTGTGCCAGAGCAAGGCGACCGCCCCAGGCAGTTCCACCGCGCGCATGAAGGCGGTGGCGTACGGCGTCGGCGGCCAGGCCGTCACCGGCACCCGTCCCGACCATCGGTCTCCGCGCTGGCTCAGCGCCCACGCGTAAGCGTCGTCTTCGGACCACCATGGCTGGCCGTCGTCAATGCCGGTCGCGGTCAGCTTCCCGGTCTTGACCCACCACCACACGGTCAGCCGGGGCACGCCCAGCAGCTGTCCCACCGCGCCCATCCCGAGCCGCCGCTGGCGGCCCTCCGGTTCTTCCACGTCCACGATCCTCCGTTACCGAGAGATTGCCCTGTGTTACCGCCACGCCAGCGTGCCAGAGCGGTCCGACACAGGCCACCTACCCGGGCACGAAGAAGGTCACCACCTGACGGCAAAGACTCCGACTTCCGGGGCGGCATCCTGCGCCGACATCTGCACTTCATCGCTGCGGACAGTTTTCGGTCACGCGGTGGTAGATGACGGAAAGCGCCGGGTTCAGTAGTCGTCCTCGTCGTACCGGTCGCCGCGCTGGCGGCGGCCGGGCCGGGTGACGCCGGCGAGTTGGTCGTCGATCCAGGCCAGGCTCCGGTCCTCTAGACCGCTGGCGAAGCCTCCGTCGTCCCGTCCATGAGGGTCCAGCTGTCGCGGGAGTGTCAGCCCAGCTTGCGCGCCTTGTGGTGCGGACTGACCGTGGTATTACTGCGCCGCCTTACCCTTCGGGAAACACACCCTTCGCGGTGGTCAGGTCGAAGTGCAGTTCAGGATGGGCAGGATCCTGACCCTGCAACAGCTCCTGCCGGAGCTGCCCTTCATTGAGGCCGGCGTATGTGGCCGCACTACAGCTTGCCCGCCTCCGCAGCAGCTCCCGCCGGAGCTGCCCTTCATTGAGGCAACCTTGTGCTGACCTCGTGCGATACGGACCTGTCCGGGCCGCAGCTTCCGCCGGAGCTGCCCTTCATCAAGGCGTCGCCTGCCTCGGGACCCGGGCCATCCTGCACATGTGGCGGCTCCTACCGGAATTGATCCCCAGAGGCATGCCGTCGTCGAAGTGGTCGCGACGTGCCTTGGCCTGTGCAATAGACCAGCATCCTCCAATCGGAGGTCCAGTCGGTCGCAGGTTACGTCCGAATGGCGATGACGCATCAGACGCTCGTGGGACGAGTCCGGGAACCAGCCAGGACCGCCATGGTAGCGGGCTGAGTGGGCGTCCCTTGATCGGCTGGTGACAGATTTTGGTCAGTGACGAGTGTCCCACGGCTGGGCTATTATCGGCCCGATTGCCGCCTCGCCAGGATGGATACCGAACTCTCACGTTAGGTGAGCCGTGATCGTATCTCTCTCGGAGGTCCCAGTCGATCGAGTGGTATGGATGAGGGGTTTTCCTCGAACGACCTGGACGGCGCGATGGCGACGGCTGCGCCGGAAACTCCGGCGATCATCGTCCAACGAGCGGCTGGATCTCGGAGTAAGAGCGTGATAGTCAACTCCAGCCTGGACGAGATGGAACGGGTCGCTGGTCAACAGTCTCCTGCCTGGCTCCCGCAAGCGGAAGGCATCACAATGGCGGTCGGTGCCGCGCTCGCTGCGGTCAGGGCGCTTGCGATCGCGCACGGCGCAGTACAGCCCCTTTCTAGTCGATCTGGCGACGGGTGCCTTGTCCGGGTCGGGACGAAACTCCCGGCGTCATCAGCCCGAGGTGCGTGCCCTCGGACTCGCCCGGGTGCTCGCCGCCAGCTTCGGAAGGCCGGGATGCGCCTTGCTGCTGCGACCGAGTCGGCCGACCCGGGCACGCTGCTTACACCGGTACCAGGCAAGCGTGCCCGCGTCTCCATCATCAGCTTTATCGGGTTGCCGGGTGAGGAGAAACGGCAGGGGTTCGTCAACCAGCTCCAACTGGCCATCTTCTCCTGGATTAAACGCCACCCCGCCGGTGACCGGCCGCTGGGCGGACTGCTGGTGATGGACGAGGCGCAGACGCTGGCCCCTTCCAGCCCGGTCGCGGCCTGCACGCGGAACACCCTGATACTCGCTTCGCAGGCCCGTAAGTACGGTCTCGGTCTGGTCTTCGCCACCCAGGCGCCCAAAGGCCTGAACAGCCAGATACCGGGCAACGCCACGACGCAGTTCTTCGGGCTGCTCAACGCCCCGGTGCACATCGAGGCAGCCCGGAAGATGGCTCGATTCAAGGGCGGCGACGTGCCGGATATCTCGCGCCTGAGCAGAGGGCAGGTCTACCTGGCGATCGAGGGGCAGCCGTTCCGTAAGGCCAGTACCCCGCTCTGCCTCACCCACCACCCCGCTGCCCGCCGAGGATGTCGTCGCCCGCGCCCGGCAGACCCCGCTCCCAAGCGAAGGGGAAGGGCTGTCTGGCGCAACCGAGAGTTGAGCGACGAGTGCGCCGCGCCTCACGGCGACACCGAGTCTTGGTGCCCGATCGCTTCTGTCAGTAGCTAGGGAAGGAAAGCCTGAGTGCGTTCGTTGGATCTTGGTACGTTGCTCGCCGCCGGATCGTCCGGCGGGCCCAGTTGTCTGACGTCGGCGACGACGCTGGAACCGGCCGGCGGGCGTCACTCGTCGGTGGCGCCGGCGAAGTTCGCCGAGCGGGGTAAAAAGGGCGGCGTTTACGCGTACGAGCAGCGTTACCTCGGTGACGAGAGCCGCTACGCGGTGGTGATTGATTCAAAGCAGTCGCAGCTCAACCGGGCCGAGATGACGGTGGCCCAGGCCGTCGAGGACGGGCACCCGCTGCTGTCCCGAGTGCCGCACGTCCGGGTCACCTACGAGCGGGACGGGTCAGTCGAACGCTACTACGACCTCACGCTGCCGCACCGGGTGTTCGACGGCCACATCCGGGCCGGCACGATCGACGGGCAACCGACCACGCAGACGCCGGCGTACCGAGCGGTGCGGGACGCGAGTCCGGCCAACGCACGGGCACTGCTGGAGACGAGCCCGGTGACGCTGATCTTCGGCGGTTGGGACTCCAGCCGGCGTAACCGACAGGGCCGCTGGCGCAGCGCCCTGGTCGGGGAGATCATCGGTTTTGTCGCGGCAGGGCGCGACCAGACCGGCTTGCTGAGGAAGCCCGGGGTCGGGCTGCGCGGCGGGGCGCGGGTTGACCCGGTCGGCATGCAGATCAACCTCGGCAAAAAGGCGATGACCGAGACCGCCACCCGGCAACAGGCGGAGCTGAGCCCGTCCAAGTACGGCGAGATCGTCAAGGCGGCCAGTGGGATCAAGCCGGGCGACGCGAAGTCGGCGTCCGCGCTCGGCCTCGGTGGCATCCCGCCGTCGCTCGACCAGCTGGCCGGCGTAGCCTGCGACACCATCATCCGTACCCATGTGCTCTCCTTCGCCACCCTGCGTCAGATGCGGTTCGGTGCCGGAGTCGAGGGGGACGCCGCCTGCCGGGCGCTGCTGGCCGCGTTGGCACTCAACGCACTGGCCCGCTCCGACGCCGAGCTGTATCTACGGGCGAACTGCGACCTGGTCGAGGCGGAACAGCCGAAGGTCCGGCTCGACCAGCGGGGCGGCGTGTTCCGGGACCTCGAGCCGCTCAGCATCGATGCGGCTGACCTGCTACTCGGTGAGGCGCTCGCGCATGCGGAGAAGGCCGCCGACGTCACCTGGTCAGGGCTGGCCATGCGGGTCACCGGCAACCCGGACATCGTCTCCGGTGCGGTCGAGACGGACGACAACCCGTGAGTTTCGCCATCGTCGCTGAGCCGCTCCTCGGCGTCTACAAGGGGCACGTGGGCAGCGGTCAGCTCGACACGCTGCCGTCGCCGGCGCGACTGCACGCCGCGCTGCTGTGCGCGGCGGCACAAGGCGTCCGGGCCATTGCTGACGGCGACGGGCTGCGGCCCTGTGACGCCGACCGCGAGGCGCTGCGCTGGTTGGAGGCGAATCCCCCGGACGGCCTTGTCGTGCCGGAGACGCTGCCCCATGACGGTGCCGCGACGGCCTATCGGAGGGAGGGCTTGGTCGTCAAGGAGGGCCGTAGCCCGTTGGCGGAGAAGCTGGTCGGCAAGCCGGCGGTGACCGGCGTCGCGGTGACCGGCCGGTTCGCCTGGACGTGGGAACAGCAGCCGCCCGAGTCGGTCGTCGGCACGCTGGCCGCGCTCTGCCACGAGGTGCCGTACCTGGGGACCAGCGAGTCGCCGGTGCGGCTCACGGTCGCCGAGGCCGAGCCGACACACCACCTCGACCGGGAGGCCGACCTGTTCGCCGGTGAGGGCCTCGACCTCGCGGTGGCCACCACCGGACGGACCGACGCCCTGGAGGCGGCGCACCGTGAAACGTTAGTCGCGCCGTCGCTGAAGAGCGACGCACACCGGTCGACCGAAACGACCGCCGCGCCGCCGGTGGCGCGTACCGGACTGGAACTCGGCCGGTACACCCGGCCGGAGCCGTCGCCACCGCCGACGCCATGGACGTCAGTGCTGCTGTTCCGGATGGACCGGCCGATCCCGCCGGAACGCCGGGTGCGGTACGCGGTCGCCGTGCACCGGGCACTCGTCGCGCTCGTCGGTGACGGTGCGCCTGCGATCCTGACCGGCGCGTACGAGCCGGGCGTGTCGCGGCCCGGCAACCGGTGCGCGATCCAGTTCCTCGGTCCCGACGCGCCGCACGTCGGCGGTGCCGCGTTGGCGTTGCTGCTGCCGCGGGAGGCGAGCGACGTCGACCTCACCCTGATCCGGATGGCGGCGCAGCGGCTGAGGCACGTCCGGGTCGCCACCGGTCCGTTCACGGTCGAACCACCGGTGGAGGTCCCGGCCGACCGGTTCTGGCCGGACCCGGCCGCCGGCACCGAACGGTGGTGGCAGACCGAGCCGGTCGCCGTGCCGGACAGTCGGCCGCCGCGCGGTGGTCGCTGGTCCCTCGCCGACGCCGCCGCGCTGTCGGTCGCCATGGTCTGGCGGCACGAGATCTCGGCACCAGGCCGGGGCGACGCCCGCTACCGGGCGTTGGCCGAGTCGGCGGTCGGGCGTGGGGTCCGGGTCGAATCGGCGGTGCGGGTGATGGACGGTGACGTCGGCCGCTACGTGCACAAGGTGAACCCGGACACGATCATCCAGCCGTACCGGGCGGTGCTGAGCCTCGGTGACCTGACCGGACCTCGGACGATCGCGGCTATCGGGCAGAGCCGGCACCTGGGCGGTGGCCTGCTCGTGCCACGGGACCTGCCGTCCGACATCGTGCGGAGGTTGACCCGGTGAGCGTCGCGCGCGCTGACTTCGGCGCCTTCTTCGCCGCGGTCCGGGGTGGACACCGGCCGTTCCGGTGGCAGGAGCGCCTGCTCGACCATGTGCTGCGGACCGGTCGGTGGCCGGACCAACTCGTCGCCCCGACCGGAGCGGGCAAGACGAGCGTTGTCGACGTCCACGTGTTCGCGGTGGCACTGATGGCCTCCGGCCACCCGGTCCGGGTGCCACGCCGGCTGGCGCTGGTCGTCGACCGGCGGGCCCTCGTGGACGACCAGCACGAGCACGCGACCTCGATTGCGAACCAGCTGGCGCAAGCCCGGGGAGGCGCCAGCGTCCTCGGCCGGACGGCCGACGCGCTCGACTCGCTACGCGTCGGGCGGAGGGAACCGTCCGTCAGCCCGCTGTCGACGGCGCTGCTGCGCGGCGGCGCGCCACCGTCCCGGCAATGGCTGGACGACCCGCTCGGCTGCGCCGTGCTGTGTGCCACGCCCGACATGTGGGGCTCGCGACTGCTGCTGTCCGGCTACGGGTCGCGGGCCCAGGCGTGGCCCCGCGAGGCCGGTCTGCTCGCGTACGACACCGTCGCCGTCGTCGACGAGGCGCACCTGTCCCAGCAGCTCGTGACCACGGCCCGCCGGATCGCCGAGCTGGCCGCAGTCGCCGAGGAGCCGCTCGGCGTGCCGACCCTCCAGGCGGTCGAGACCACCGCCACGCCCCGCGTCGACGCCGGTGTGGCGGTCGGCGTCGAGCAGGACGATCTGGAGGCGGACGAAACGCTGCGGCAACGGCTGACCACGCCCAAACCGGTCAACCTGCTGCCCCTGGAGTCCTGGCCGATACCGCGCAGCGGCCCGGCACGGAAGGCGGGCGTCACGGCGTTGGCGGACGAGGCGGTACGGCTACGCGAGGTGTACGGCCCGACGGTGGGTTGTTTCGTCAACAGCGTCGCGGTCGCCGCCGCCGTCGCCGGGGAACTGCGAGCCCGGGGTATGGCAACGGAGCTGATCTGCGGGCGGCTGCGCCCGTACGACGTCGCCCGACTGAGGCCCCCGAGGTCGACGCTGCTCAGCATCGCCGGCGACCCGGCGATCGACGTCCTCGTCAGCACCCAGAGCCTGGAGGTCGGAGTCGACCTCGATCTGGCCGCCGCAGTGACCGAGCTGGCGCCGGGCGGAGCCATCGCCCAGCGGGCCGGCCGGGTCAACCGGCTCGGACAGCGCGCCACAGAGGTCACCGTGGTGGTGCCGGCAACCGACCTGCCCACTGACGCCCAGTCCGGGCCGTACCAGCGCGAGGACCTGGCGGCGGCGCATGCCTGGCTGGCCCAGCGGCACGCCGACCCGGCTGGTCTGTCGCCGTGGGCGCTACGTGAGCCCCGACCGCCGGCCCCGGCGCTGAAACGGGACCTGCTGCAACGCCTGGAGCTGGCCCAGGCCTGGCATCTTGCCCGTACCAACGATGATCTGGCCGCCCCCCAGGACGACCTCGACCTGTGGCTCTCCGACGACCTCGACGAGCCCGACCACGAGTTCGGCATCGTGGTCCGGCATGCGCTGCCGGCCGACGAAGCAGCGGCAGTGCGACTGATCGAGACGCTGCCACCCCGGAAGTACGAGGTCTTTCCGGTGTCGATCCGGCGGGCCACGAAGATCCTCGAGCGGCTGAAGCCGGGCTCGGTGCTGGTCCGCCCCGGCGATGACGCACCACGACCGTTGGTCGGCGGCGACCGGCTCCGAGCCGGCGACCAACTCGTCGTCGACGACACCACCGAGCTGTTCACCGCCGGGGTCGTCGACCCGGAGGGCACCGAACGGGTCGACGACGTGCTCGACGCACTCGACGAACCCCGCCCGGGTGAAG
Organism: Micromonospora sp. NPDC049257; assembly: GCF_040678915.1. Lineage (NCBI taxonomy): Bacteria > Bacillati > Actinomycetota > Actinomycetes > Micromonosporales > Micromonosporaceae > Micromonospora > Micromonospora sp. NPDC049257. The sequence continues at coordinate 50,262 of NZ_JBFAQU010000013.1, read as the reverse complement.
TGGTGCTCCGGATCGAACGAAACAATGCGGCGCACGGCAGACTCCTCGACGCCATCGCCGCCGTCGACCCGGCTGACGCCGACTCACAGGCCCTGGAGATCGCACGGCTGCTCCGGGCGCATCTCGACAAGTTGACACGCAGACCGATGGTGGCGGCAGCAGCCGACCTGCTCGACCAACCCGCGGATGGGCCGGCTGGGGCCGAGGTGACCCTGAACTGGGAGGACTCGGACGACGGTGAACCAGCGCTCGCCCGGCTGATCGTCGTCGACCTACGTAAGGCGACCGCCGACGCGGAACTGCGGCAGACCTGGACCCCGCGCCGGAGAGCCGTCCCCCTTCACACCCATGCCGAAGCGGTAGCCGAGCGGGCCGGCACCGTCGCCGGCCGGCTCGGTCTCACCACCGAGCTGGTGAACGTGCTCCGCCTGGCCGGCCTGCACCACGACGACGGGAAGGCAGACGACCGGTTCCAACGTTCGCTGGCAGCCAACCCCACATCGGCGCAGCCGCTGGCCAAGAGCGGGGTACGGGACGCCCGGAGGGACCGGAAACTCCGTGCCGCCTCGGGACTGCCGACCGGCTGGCGACACGAACAGCTCTCCGTGGTCGCCGCCTGGCCCGGCCTGTCAACGCTGGACGACGAGGACCGGGACCTGACAGCCCGACTGATTGGCACGAGCCACGGGCACGGTCGGCACGGCTTCCCGCACACGAGCGCGCAACTGGTCGACAACGCCGACGAGATCGCCGCCACGCTGTTCGACGAGGGCCTGTGGGACGAGCTGATCGAACGTACGCACATCCGCTGGGGGGTGTGGGGCTGCGCCTACCTGGAGGCACTGCTCCGCGCTTCCGACGGGCAAGTCTCCGCGGAGGGCTCATGACCGACTTCGTGCTGGCCAGCGCCGACCCGAAAACGATGCTGTCGCACCTGGCGCTGTGCGGACTCGCCGCAATCGTCGAGGACGGCGGCATGGAAGGCGTCCGGTTGTCCTGGACCGCAGGCATGACACCCAGGCCGGTACTGAGCGCACCGCAGGCCAGCCCGGAGACAATCGGCGAGATCGTCCGCCGACACGCGACCCGGCACAGCACCCCGGAGAGCTGGCCGAGCCGACAGCTCAGCGAAGGCGAGCAGCGGGCGCTGATGAGCCCCCGGATCAGCGTCATCACCACCGGTGCGGGCTGGCAGTCCCTCCAACGCCGGCGGCTCGACGTACTCGACCAACTCACCGACGCCCGGGCACTGCTCGACCTCCGGCTGATCGCGGCGCTCGGGGAACCGAGCTACTGGCGAAGGAACCGCAAGGGCGATCGGCTCCAGGATGACGGTGCCAGCCGGCTGGAGATGCAGCCTCGCAACCAGGGCTCCGAGTTCGTCGGCAACCGGCTCCGTCCGCTCGCCGCAGCGGTGGCGGCCCGAACCGCCACCGAGGTCAGTGACGGACTGATCGGTCGTAGCGTCCGCGACGAAACCGGCAAGGACAAATCAACCAGTCGTACGCCCACCGGATTCGCCGCACCAGGGCCGACCGACAACGCGCTGGCCTGGTGCGCGCTGTGGGGCATCTCGCAGTTCCCGATCGCCCACCGCACCCACGAGTTCGCCCAGACCAGCGGCCATCTCGGACGCAGCACAGCTGGTCACTTCTACGTACCCGTCTGGGACGGCAGGTGGCGGACCGCCCGGCACCGGACCATTGTCGCGAGCGCGCAGCTGGCTCAGTTCGCGGCGACCGGACTGTCCCCGGACGCCGCTGGCCGGGCCTCGGTCGACGACCCGCCTCCCGGCGACGCCGCCCGCCGCTGGCTGGCCAGCCGCGGCGTCACCGCCGTCGTACGCTTTCCGGTGCACCGTTTCGGCAGTGACAGCGCACCCGAACGTCGTGCCATGCTCGGTGAACTACTCAAGACCGGTCGCCGCTGATGACTGAGCTGATCCCCGTCAGTCTGGTGGCGCATCAGGCGTTCTGCCCGCGACGAGCCTGGCTGGAGGCCATGGGGGAGACGACCGACACGCATCAGATGGCGGTCGCAACGCAAGCCCACACCCCGGCCGACGACCCGACCGGGTCGCGGTCTCGGCGCTACCGGGCAGTCGATGTGATCAGCCACGACCTCGGCGTGATCGGGCGCTGCGACACCCGCCGGGCATCCGGGTCGCCGCCGGGTCGGCCGCAGCTCCCACCGGAGCTGCCCTTCATTGAGGCATGGGCAACCAGGGCCTCCGGTCGGCGGGCGTACTCGCCGCAGCTCCCACCGGAGCTGCCCTTCATTGAGGCAAGGGGTTCGGGCTGCGGGTCATCTACGGGTACGAGCCGCAGCTCCCACCGGAGCTGCCTTTCATTGAGGCACGTTCCCGCAGGTCGGCGGTCAGACCATCGTGCCCGCCGCAGCTCCCACCGGAGCTGCCCTCCATTGAGGCCGGTAGAAGCGGCCTGCCAGGACCACGCACCGGGCCGCAGCTCCCACCGGAGCTGCCCTTCATTGAGGCTCCTACTACGGCTCCCACGGTCTGCCGATCATCACGATGCCGCAGCTCCCACCAGAGCTGCCCTTCATTGAGGCCCGGGCGGACGACCATGCGACCCGTCGGGGGAGACTGCCGCAGCTCCTACCGGAGCTGCCCTTCATTGAGGCGCGGCGGTGGAGTCAGTCCAGCGCGCCGTATACAGACCTGCCCTGGTCCGGCGACGGCTCACGGCTGGACCATCCCACACACATTGCACGACCTGCATGGTCGTTCGTGGCAACCTCGCATACTGGCGGGAGAAGGCCGGGGACGCCAGCGGGGCGGCAAGCACATATGCCGAGCTGTACCGAGAACGGCTTCGGCTCCTAGGTTCTGTCTCGCGGATCTTGGTTGTCGGGGACGGCGCGTAGCCAGTCGAGGGTTTCGACCAGGTCGAGGGTGGCCTGGAAGTTGGCGGCCAACTTGTCGTAGCGGGTGGCGAGTCCTCGCCAGTGTTTGCGCCGGTTGAAGCCACGTTCGACCTGGTTGCGGCACTGGTAGGCGACCTTGTCGAACGCTGGTGGTCGGCCGCCGCGTCGTCCCCGCCGCTTCCGGTTGGCGATCTGGTCGTTGGGCTCGGGGATGACCGTGGTGATGCCCTTGCCCCGCAAGGCGGTCCGGTTCGCGCGAGAGGAGTACGCCTTGTCACCGGTCAACGAGTCAGGCCGCTTACGTGGCCGGCCCACACCGCCGGGACGAGGCACCCGAACCTGGCCCAGCAGCGGGATCAGTTGGCGGGTGTCGGCTGCCTGACCAGGGGTGATCAGGGTGGCCAGGGAACGACCCCGCCCATCGGCCAGGGTGTGGATCTTCGTGGTGAGACCACCCCGCGACCGGCCGATGGCCTGCGCTGCCCGCGACTCCTCCCGGCTCAGCCCCCTTTACGGGCACCGGCAGCGTGCTGGTGGGCACGCACGATGGTGGCGTCGACCTGGGCGTTCCAGTCGATACCGTCGTCGAGCTCGGCCAGGGCGATGACGTGGGCCTTCAACCGGGCCCACGTCCCATCGGCCGCCCACCGGCAGAACCGTCCGTGAGCGGTCTTCCATGACCCGTACCGCTCGGGCAGGTCCCGCCACGGCGACCCGGTCCGTTTCACCCAGCAGATCCCGTTGATGACCTGTCGATGATCCCGCCACCGCCCACCCCGCACCGGCTGCGCCGGCAACAACGGGGCCAACACAGCCCACTCGTGGTTCGTGAGATCACCTCGCGCCATACCAGCCTTAACGAGCGAGACTCATGATCCGCAAGACAGAACCTAGGCCGGAACCATCTCGACACGCAGGCCGCGGCGAAGTTCGACTACTGGCGGACGAAGGCGTCGCCGCCGAGGACAGGAAGCAAAGCCGGCGGACGGACTCGTAGGTGACGTAGGCCTGATGCGCCGGGGTCCGGAAGCAAACCAGGTCTGACCGTGGGGTGCTGGTGGGGATCTACCAGCCACGGCTCGACGGCGTTCTGAGCCGCACACGGGGGTGCGGCCGGTGGCCTGCTGTCACTGCGGCTTTATCATCCCGTAGCTGCGCCCTGCAGGGTCCGGACCCGAGCGGCGGGAGACGGGTAGAGGTCATCCTCGAGTGCGTCGACGGCCGAAGCCCACGCATCGACATCCTCCAGGGGAGGTGTCGGATCTGGATTGCGGCCATGCAGGATCTCGCAGATTGCGACGTATGCCTCCAGCGCGCCGGCAATCGCCCGCATGCGGCGAACCTGGGCCTCAGGCGATAGCCCCGGCTCGCCGATGCTGAGGTACAGCCGTCGTTCGACCATGGAGATGTCAGGCTTCGCAGCAATCACCGTGCTGGGCAGCCCGGCCGCTGCGCGCTCGATGCGAACGCGAAGCACCAGCGCTGCGAGCGCCGCCTTTTCGGTCGGGCCGCCGGGCCACCCGCGGTAGGCGGCCTGGAGGTCCGCTAGCTCGACGTCCGGATAAGTAGCCATCTCAGCTCCCGACCTGTTGGACAGCTTTGATGATCTTCCGGGTTTGGCGTACCCAGAGCTGTGGGTCCCCCTCGGGGGCGCGGCCATGCGCCGCGCCGTTGAGTGCGTGCACGGTCGGGGTAAAGCCGTTGACGTCGATGGCGCGCAGACCCGCACGGCGGGCATAGTTGTTCAGGAGTGCCAACTGGTCGAGAGTCTTCCGGGCGCTTCGGAGGTCGGCGACGACTGTGGCCTCGGGTGAGCCAACCCGCCGGCCCAGGATCTCGATCTGTGCGACGACCTCGGTGTCGACGGCCTGCCGGCACATTGCCAAAGTCATCGCGGTGACGGCGTCGGGGGTTCCGATGGGCGCTCCCTTCTCGGCTCCGAGGATTCGCTGGACCTCGTCCAGCCGCTGAATCCCCGGACTGGCCACGTGCCTCACCCGGACCTGCGGCCGGCCGTCACCGTACCGGTCCATCCGAATGTGGGTTGGCATCGCGCCCAAGCCGCGGAGCTCACGCCAGAGGCGGTCGTCGTGGGTGAACACGACCACCTGAAAGCGGTCAGCGAGGGTCATCAGATGCCCAGCCAGGTACCGCACTCGCCAGGTGTCGAACGCATGGATCGGGTCGTCGAGGATGAGGAATCCGAACGGGCTCTCTGGCTGGGTTGCCCGGGGCAGGTACGTGGCCAACGAGAGAGCGTTGCGCTGACCGGTGCTTAGGACCGCAGAGCTGTTCTTGCCGGTTGGCAGGGCCACGTCGCCGTCGGCGAGGTCTAGCGCCACACTCCGCCGAAGCTTCGTCCCGCCGGTCAGGGCGATGCCGGTCAGCTTGAGGTCCGCGTCTGGGTTCAGTACGGACCACAACTCCATCACCTCCTTGCCGATGGGCGCGAAGATGTCCTCGCGCGCAGTCCGGATCCACCGGTCGACCTTGCGGTCCAGCCGCTCCGCCACGGCGAGCCTGACCAGTGCCGGGCGTTCCTGGCTGCGGACGTCCATCCACGATTCGATGTGCGCGCGGACCGTCGCCTGCGCGGCGATGGCGTCGTCACGCCGGGCAAGAAGGCCGTCGCGGATGCTCCCGTACCAGCCGGCCAGATCGGTGCTCTCGTCCAGCGCCTCAGTCAGCGATGCGATGGATGGGGCTACGGTGGCGAAATCGGTAGCCAAGCGGACGAGCCGGTCCCACTGCCGTATTCGCAGCTCGGTGGCCGGATCCGTCAGCTGAGTCAGTGCCCGGCGCAGGGAGACGGTCAGCGCGGCCGGGAAGCATCTTTCAAGGCCCCGCAGGGCGGTAGTCGTGGCGGCGGTCGCACTGCGCAGTTCCCGGGTGGCCGTCCTCAGCCGCTCGGCATCCTCGGAAGCGCGGCGTACCCATTCTTGCCCGGCCGTCCGGCAGACCGGGCATACGTCCCGGTCACGGAGGTCGTCGAGCCGCGTGTCGCCAAGGGCGAGCGCCTTCTGGAGCACCGCGAGGAGCGCGTTCGCCCCGGCCGCATCCGATCGAACGGCATCGTCCAGCCGTGAAAGGGCGATGACGGCCCGGTTCCGAAGCCCGTCATCGATCGTCCAGGTGTCGGGCAGACCCAGCGGCGGCGGTGCCGACTCCGGGAGAGTTTCGGCCAGCCCTATGATCCGAGCCTGCGCCTGCTCGTCTGGGAACGCGCCGTACTCGTGCACCATCCTGGCCAGTTCCTCCTGGCCGGCCTTCGCGATGCCGTTCAGCGCGCTGGCGTGTGCGGCCTCCACCGCACGCCGGGCCGCCGTGCCCTTTTCCCGGTCAGTCTTCAGGAGGGCCTGCAGTTCTTCAAGCGCGGTCAATTCCAGTGCGTGTTTCAAGAACGCGTGCAGATTGCTCGGATCCTGAATGACCTGAGACATCTCCGGGTACAGCAATACCGGCATGTAGCGTTCGAATGCTTCAGTCCACTCGCTGGGCGGGGTGCTGAGCGAGCCATTCGTGTCGCGCCACTGGACAACTTCGTCTGCTCCGCAGACGATCTCGATGTCTCGACGTCCGTTGCTAACTGTGACAACAATGTCGCGATGCGGATAGTGGACATTGTTCGCCAGCACCTGGTAGGACCGCTTGGTTCCGCCGCTGAGAGTGTGCCGGGCGCCGTCGGCAATGCTCGTCTTGCCGGTGCCGTTGCGAGCGGTGACAATCGTGAGACCGGTAGTTGGCTTCAGGGTCAGGTCGACGGCTTCCTCGGCGACCCCGACGTGACCGCGCACATGCACGTTCCGTACGTACCAGGGCCCGTCGGCGGTGGTGACACTTGTCGCCAGATTCGGGTTCTTGGCCCGGATTAGCTCCAGAAGCAGATCCCGCATATCCGGCTCAAGGCCCGCTGCGGCGGCGGCGATGTCTGCCCAGGTGAGCAGGACGCGCTGCGAAGGGTGTTCGGCGACCACGAAGAGCCCTTTCGGCTTGCCGGCCGTGGACAGTCGCCGCGTTTGTCACGTGCCGGACAACGAGTGGAGAGGGCCGAAGGTCGGCCCAGCAGCGAGCCGCACAACGTATCGCGCTCGCCGACGTCATGCCAGCGACACGCGCAAACAAATGGCCTGGCAAAAACGTACTGGTGTTCTAATTTCCAGGTCGAACGCTTGATGTGAGGCAGAAGCACCTTCCCGCCGTTGCGGTAGGAGCCACCACCGGCCCAGCGTTCGGCTGGCACCGGGCAGGGCAGCGCGACCATGCGCATTGTGTGCGGGGGGGGGGCATCCGCTGCGTCGGCGAGTCGGGGTGCCGCGCGGGGTTGCGGATTATTGCGCCTCCGGCGAGGGCGCTCCGGCTCCAGGATGGCCGGAGGCCGTCTACGGCCGCTGGCTCCGCGGGTGGTAGCGGTGGGCCATCCTGTCATCCATCGACCCGGGGAAGCCGCGCAGGCCCCAGCCCGCCCCGCCAGCGTCCGTACGAGCCGTCAAGGTCCCCTTGACCTGGCGGGTCGGGCTGCGGCCCGCTCCTCAGCGTGCGTGTCAACGGCAGACAGGATGGCGGACTCTAATTGGTGTTTCGCGGCTGCATGCCAGTGTCGTACCGCTCGGCGCTGCGGTTGACCCGCGGCGTGCCCAGGCGCGGCCTCGCGCATCGCCCGTGACGCTGATCGAGTCGGACCAGTCCTCAACATTGCTTCGATCCCGCCTCGTTGACCTTCGCCAACGCTCCGCGGAGTTGGCGGCGCAAGTCGGCGTCGACATGCTCACCGCCGAACTGCCGGGCGCCGGCATCTCGGTGGGTATGTCCCGCCGTCTGTACGCGGCCTGCCAGTCGCTTATCGATACCGAAGCGGCTCTAGCGGAGCGTGCCGATTCTGAGGCGGAGCAGGAGTATGAGGACTCGATGGCGCGGCGCCTCGCCGATGATGCGTCGAGCGCGGGGATTGCTACGGCGAGGCCTTCCGCTTCGCCGCCACGGTGGGAGCGGACGGAGCCGGAGGTCCAGAACTGGTGGCGGTTGAGTAGCTACCGGCGACTAACGCAGCAGCACCGCCAAGACCTGCTGGCCGCCGCGCGTGTCGGGTTCGAAGAGGGGAGCGACACCGACTGGCGTAGCCTCGTTGACCGCGAACCGCCGGTTAGGCTCGGGCGACCGCAGCAGCTCGAGTCCGCGACCGCCGACACCTACCTGGCCATCGATCGTGGCATGGTCATCTAGCCTTCATCTCCCGCTCGGCTATGCCGCAAGTCTGTACCTCTTCGCCATACGCCGGGTGTAGCAGTAGGTGTCGACGACGCGCTGAGACTGGCTCTGGCACAGATTTTAGATGCTGTTCGTGATCTTGGTTGTGGATCATTAACTGGCGTGGAAGATTTCTTGTAGGCGGCTTCGTGGTCGTTGGCGGTAATCGGGTTGGTGTTGAGCGAGTCGGATGATGTTGGTGCCGGCGGCGGTGAGGACGTGTTGGACGTGGGTCTTCGCGAGTCCTCGGTACCGGCAGTGGCGTAGGCCGTGTGCGCGGACGGTTTCGGAGACAGTGGCCTCGCATCCGGGGCCCGCCCGTGAGCGTATAGCTGTCGCGGGGGTTTCAGCCCAGCTCACGTGCCTTGTGGTGTGGCTTGATCGCGGTTATTGCTGCGCTGGCTTTGCCTTGAGAGGTACACCCTTCGCGGTGGACAGGTCGAAGTGCAGATCAGGATGGGTAGGATCTTGACCCGGTCGCAGCTCCCACCGGAGCTGCCCTTCATTGAGGCCAGATCGACCAGCTCGCCTACCCCGACGGCGTCGAGCCGCAGCTCCTACCTGAGCTGCCCTTCATTGAGGCGTGGGCTCCGACGGGCAGATCGGTTGCACGTCGTGCCGCAGCTCCCGCCGGAGCTGCCCTTCATTGAGGCGAGCCGGGTTGGGTGCGGCTGACCGCGTCGGGTGAGGCCGCAGCTTCCACTGGAGCTGCCCTTCATTGAGGCACGATCTTCGGCGACAGACACGCGTTGTGCGCCGACGAGCCGCGGCTCTCGCCGGAGCTGCCCTTCATTGAGGCGAGAAGATCCCCGACATGCGTCGCATCGGCGGGGGGCCGCAGCTTCCACCGGAGCTGCCCTTCATTGAGGCCGCCTCGACGTCGTCACCGACCCCGACGTCGACAACCGCCGCAGCTCCCACCCGAGCTGCCCTTCATTGAGGCGTGTGGATCATGGGGGGCGGGGACCAGGCCGAACGCGCCGCAGCTCCCGCCGGAGCTGCCCTTCATTGAGGCGAGGCGGCCACCGGCGGCCCGGCGGCCGACGGAGCTTGCCGCCGCGCGCTCAGCATTGGTGGAGCTCGCCTACGGCACCACGCGGATCATGCCAGCTGCCGCCAGCCGACTCGAAACAACCGACATGCTCGAGGAGTTGAATCGACAGCTTGGTCGCTAACGCCAACGCCAATCACGTACGTCGGAGCACGGGGTACGGGGTACGGGGCACGGCCGGAAGTTGTACAAGCTGTTGAGATGTCTGTGCTTGAGCGTTCGGTGGCGGAGAGGCGCTGGTGGCGATCTCTAGCGCTTCTCCGTAGCCGGGCCGCCCGTGAGATGTCACAACCGTCTCACGGACGGCCCGGGAAGGCCCGGTAGAGCCCGACCTGCCTCGGACCGTCGCCTGGCCGATGACCTGCATATTCGGCAGGAGGCCGAAAGGCGGCCGTTGGGAGTCCCGCAAGCACGCCGCGCGAGAGCTCCACCGATTGGGCCAACAGCGCGGCATCCGCGAGACACCCACGGTTGAGGCCATCGAAAAAGCGATCTATCGCCACGAGACCGGGCGCGTCGCGGTCACAGACCCGATGCCGTGGGTTGTAACAGTCCGTGTCAGTACCTGTCTCAGCGGCGAGTCCGCTGTCAGAGCGCGAGCGGCGAAGCCGGTGGATGTCGAGGTCGTCCACCTTTGGGGGTCTCTCTCGGTACCCCTCTGGACGCGGACTGGTTGGGTCATCGGGACGCTGGTGTGCTGATTAGGCGCCATTGTGCGCATTGAAGGAGGAGTCTCTTAGGCTGCCGCGAAGGATGTCGCCCAAAGGCTGAAGAGATGGGCGAAGCATCGTCAGAGCGACAGCGATCCGATTCGACCCAAGACGGTCATAGTTCTTGATAGTAACGGAAACGAGATCGACCGTTTCGACTGGTTCGACAAGGAAGATCGACCGGAGGCTCTGGAAGCCGAGGAGACCAACCCTATCGCCGGGCCAAGCGACGGAAGCAGTTCCGAAGGCACAAGTGGTGAGGTCGCGCCAACCCCTGACTCGGTTGCCGGGCCGCGAGCGGCGACGCTCCGGTCCGCCGCTCTAGCTCTCGCGTAGTGCGTCGAGACCCTCGAAACGGCTGGTGTTGAGCCAGTCGCTGCCGTTCGTGCTGACCGCACATCCCGCCGTGCGCAGCCGTTCGGCGAGCTGGGCGAGAGCCACGACGCTGCCGTTCATCCGGATGATGTTGAGGCCGGCCAGGTCGCTGAGCGGCGGCACCTCGCCGATCTCCATGATGATCGTTCTCTTCGCGTCCAGGGCCAGCGCCATCCCCAACTCCAGGAGTAGGTTCGAGCCGCCCGGCGCGGCGACGTCCGGCGTCAGGATTGCCAGGACCACCTGGCTGCCGGCCAGCCCCTCCCGCATGACGTCGGCGATGTTCGGGGCACCCTGGCCCGTCCGGACGACCATGTCTTCCCAGGCGAGCGGGCGCAGGTCCAGCGCCCGCAGGAGGCCGGCGACGGCGGAAGCGGCCTGCATGTCCCGGCCGTGGAGGAGGAAGACATCCCGCGACGATCCTGGCGGGCCGCCCAGGCTCAGATCGGAATGCGCGCTGAGGGTGGCGGCCGCCGGCACCGGTGCCGCGCCGCCCGTCCACAGCCATGCGACGGAGTGGAGTGTCTTCACCTGGACGGTGCACGAGGTGAACTCGTCCGGGGAGAGCCCGGGATATCCCTCGCCGACGACGTCCTGATAGATCCGGTCGGCTACCAGAGCCACGACGTCGGCGTCCGGGAAGTCCGAGGCTGCAGCCCGCACCGTCGCACTGTCGAGCAACCGGCCGACCTGGATGATCGTGGCGCCGGTGAATCCCAGCGCCGACGCGGTGAACGCCCCGGATACGATCGATAGCTGCAGCCGGATCCGATCCTCCGGATGGCCGGCGTTGTTGGCCGCTACGGCATCGCGCCACCTGTACAGCAAAGCCGGGAGCGCGTGGGTGACGGCGATCCGCGGCGGAAGCACGATCATGAGGCCGTCGCCGGCGTCCTGACGGTCGGTCTCGTGCAGCTCGAGGCCGAGGGCGGCGAGGACCTGAACGACCATCTCCGCCAGACGGCGCTGAACGTCCAGCTGCCGCGAGTAGCTGCGTGAGCTGAACTCGACGACATCGATCCCGAACGCGACTCGGTACTCCACCGCTTCCTCCGGCTCGGAGGCCGGCACGACCTCGGCCGGCCCGGCGGGCAGGGATCGCCCGATACGTTCCCGGGCGCTCTCGAGACGGCGGATGTCGTCGCCGAGAGCGTTGACCAGGGTGTTGGCCAGGGCCAGGTCGGAGGGCAGGGGGTCGGGCAGCGATCGGGTCATGTTCGTGCTGGCGGTTACGGCCGAACGACGCATCCGGCGCAGCGCTACCAGGGTCGAGTTGAAGACTTCGGGGTCGACGGTCTCCGGGTGCGTCGTCGCCTGTTCGGTCAGTTCGGCGATGCGCTGGTCGTCGCGGTTTCGCACCCGGGACTGGTAGCGCAGTTTGGCGGCGTGCATCAGGTAGCGGGCCAGCGGCGGCATCGCGACGCTGCCGTCGCTCCAGGCCAGCCCGCTCAGCGAGTCGTGCTGGCCGGGGCGGCCGATCGCGACCAGCCGTCGGGCCGGGCCGTCGCCCGGCAGCCCGACCTCCCAGACGGTGAGCTCGTCGATCGCGATGCGGCTGCGCCACCAGCCGGGCGCGCCGTCCCGGCCGGCCGCGAGCGCCGCTCGAAGTTTGTCCGTCGACGGGTTCGCGGCCAGGCCCATGTAGACGACGGCGGTCCCGAGCAGCGTGCCGGCTGTTTCCGGCGCCAGGGCGGTCCACCGCCGGGTGAATTCGGCCCAGTCCGGAGCACCCTTGCGATTCGCGTCGGCGGCCATGGCCAGGGAAAGGTTGAGCACGTCGTGGTCGCGACGCACGACCGCCTGGACGTCGGCGGTCGCGTCCTGGATGCCGGCGATGGCGCCGTCCGGTGCGCGGGCCAGGTCGGCCGGCAGTTCGGCGGAGAGGCCGGCCTCCATGATCGGGTGAGTCATGCCGAGGCTCCGGCGGCAGGCGGCCCACACGGCGCGGATCTGCTGTACGGCACTCGCCACGTCCGGGCCGTCCAGCAGCGCGAACAGGTGGACGACGAACTCCTGGTCGCCGATGCCGGTCGCGGCCGGCGGCTCGGGTGGACGATGGAGCTCGATGACGCCGCCGCGGCGCAGCACGGCGACGGTCGGTGGCCCGCCGGTGTCGAACGGGACCACGGCGGTGACCGGGGACGTATGCCGCCGGTCGCTGAGAGCCGGCACGGCCATGTCGTCGGACCAATGCACGGTCCCCTGGCTGTCGCCCAGGACGATCCAATCGCCACCGTCCGGGCGGCGCACCTCGGCGACCGCGTTCACCCATCCGCCGGACCGGAGGCGGCCGGTCGGCGCCAGGGTCACCGGATCCCAGGACCGCAACAATCCGTCGTCGGACGCGGACAGGACCCGGTTCATCGTCGTCGCGATTTGGTTGATCTGCGCTGAGTGCGCCCCCTCGATCCGGCGCGTCGTGCGCGGGCCCGTGTCCACCAGGGTGAGCGCGCCATCAGCGCCCCCCGCGACCAGGGTGATGCCATGGACCAGGGCTACCTGGAGCGCGAACACGGCCGCCGGGGCGAGGGCGACGTCCCATCGTGGGGCCAGCGTGGCAACGTCGAACGCCTGGATATAGCCGTCCTCGGTGCCCACAGCGACGTCGCCGTCGTCGCTGTCGGTGGGGAACCAGCACAGCGACATGATCCGGGTGGGAGCGAAGCCTGCGCGGCGCACCTGGATCCGGCTCAAGATCTGGCCGGACGCCGGATCCACCTCCGTCAGCATGTCACCGGAGCTCGCGAACAGGCGCCGGCCATAGTCACCGACCGCCACCCGGACCGGCCCGTCACCGATCGGGACCATCGTGAACTCCCGGGTGCCCGGCGACCACAGGCGCAGGATCCCGTCGTCCGCGCCCAGCGCCAGGATCACGCTGAGGAACTGCGGGACGATCGCGACTGACCAGACGTCCGAGCCGACCACCGGCGGGCCGGTGGGCGACGGCAGCGGCTCGTAGCCGGTGACGGTGGACGGTGAGTGGAATTCCGGGCTCGGCTCGCGGGCCGGGGCGTCCATGGTCATCAGGATCGGCAGCTTGGCGGTGTGGAACGGCACGCCGCCCGCGCTGAGCAGGGTGAGCCAGAGCGCCGTCTCGGTGCCCTCGGCGAGCGACGTCCCGGCCGAGACCACGAAGCGGGCCGGGCCGTAGGTGCCGCCGAAGCGGTGCAGGATCACGCTGGTCTGGCCGAGGGTCTCCACGGTCAGGCCGGGCGGGCCGCTCAGCACCAGGCCAACCGCGTACTCCTCGTGGTCGTATGGCCACTCGCCGGCCGGGTCGGCCGCCCGCAGGTCAACGGTGACCAGGTAGCGCTCGCCCGGCACGGCCGCTCGCGGCCAGCTGACGTGCGGTTCGAGGGCGACGGCTTCGACGGTCATCCCGGCTCACCCCTCGGTTGCAACCGCAGCGTCGTGTCCAGCCGGCCGATGTACTGGTACATCACGCCATAGATGAATGCACGCAGCGGATAGAGGTCGGTGCCGGCCCGGGTCAGATCCCCGACGCCGGCGGCGAGACGGGCGCGGTAGTCGCGCAGCGCGGCGGAGAGCCGCACCTCGCCGACCGCGGCGACGGTCAGCAGGTGTTCGAGCAGATCCCGGGAGAACGCCGGTTCGACCTGACCGGCCGTGGCGATCACGCCGGGTGCTCCGCGGCGCAAAAAGATCAGGGCGAAGCTGCGGGACGCACGCTCCCCGAAATCGGTGTCGCCCATCAGCTGCGCGCCGCTGCATGCGTTGAGCAGCACCAGCGTGCGGCCGGCCCGCAGCGCTCCCATCCGGTAGGCACCAATCCGGTCCCTCGACAGGCCACCGAGCGTGGCCCTATCGCCGGTGTCGCCGACCGTGCCATGGGTCCAGACGTGCACCAGCCCGACGCCGCGGCCGTCCTCCGCCAGCGACGTCAGCAGTGCGTCCATGGTCTTGCTGTCCTCGCACGACCAGCGCTCGAAGAGCCCGTTCAGCGTCATCGGCAGCCCGCTGTCGACGAAGCTCAGGACCGGCCCGTGGCACTCCGCGGCATCGGTGCCCCACCAGTCGATCGCCGTCTCGGACAGCGGCGACGTCCAGCGGACGATCTCAACGTCGGCGCCCAGCCAGCCGTGTTCCCCGGGGAGTCCCGCGCGGTGCGCGAACAGCTCCCACGGAATCTCGAATCCGGTTTCGTCCCAGATGATCAGGCGCAGGCGATCCTCGTACCGGCGGCGCAGCGCGGTCAGCCACGTCTCCAGCGTCGTCTTGTTCTCCGACCAGCTGGTGAGCCGCAGCAGGAACTGCAGCCAACGGCCCTCGGCCGCGGCGCGGGCCAAACTGAGCTCGGGGCGCCGCTGCGCCCGCAGATCGGGTTCGGTGACCGTGATCTGCAGATCGTCGTCGGTGTGCAGTTCCAGGTGGAAGCACTCTTCGCCGTGATCGATCCGGTAGGCGACCCGCAGCAGGGCGGTGCCGGCCGGCAGCCGGGCCGGCATCGGGCCACGGGGGCGCTCGAGCAGGACGACCGTGGGTGAGGCGACGGCGCCGGCGTCGCCGCCGGACTCGGCCGGGCGTGCGGCCGGGGCGGTCGACGGCTCGCCCGGAGTGAGGCCACCGGGCCCGACGATGCCGGCCATCCCGGCCGGGGCAGGGCGCTCGGGCATCACGGCTGCACCGCCGGCGACACCACCACACCGCCGAGCGCGTCGGCGAGGTCGAACGGCAGGCCGGGGTACGGGCCGGAACCGGCCGCGACCACCACCGTACGTAATCCGCCGATGGACCGGGCGCCGCTCGCGGCGCTGATCGCGTCGTCGACGCCCTGCCGGCCGACCGGGCTGGACACCGCGCCGCGGGCACTGGCCTCGAGCGGGACGTTGCCCCGGCCGTCGGTGACCACCACGAGCCAGGCCCGGTCGGTGTGGGCCCGGCTGCGCCGGAACCGGCGCAGGAGCTCATGGACCGCGAGTTCGATCCCGGCGGCGAGGGGCGTCGCCCGGCCGGGCCGGTGGCGCAACGATCGCAGCACGCGCGGGTCGCGCACGCCGGTCGCCCGGTAGTGCTCGGCGCGCAGCTCGTCGCTCGCGGTGTCGTGCCCGACGTCGATCACGGTGACGGCGGCCCGCTCGGCATACGCCCACTGCAGGTACGGCGCCAGCGTCGGCGTCCAGTCCCAGCCACGCCGGCAGGTGTGGTCGAGCACAAGGACCAGCAGCCGGTGCGGGCTCCACCCGTGCCGGTAGCGGCGCCAGTCCTCGGGCCGGATGACCAGCTCGGCCCGGGTCCGGCGGTGCTTCGCGGCCTCCAGCAGGGTCGGCATGACGGCCAGGTCGAGCCGGGAGCGGGTGCGTTCGACGCCGGTCCGCGGGCCGCGCATCCGCAGCCGGCGGTTCACCCCGGCCCACGGGCTGCGCAGCGAGGCGGGCTCGGGCAGGGCGTCGGGCAAGGTCTCCGGGTAGAGGACCGGCTCTGCGGCGGCGTCGACCGCGGCCGGCGGGTCGGCGAGGCTGACCGCCGCCGGGCCTGGATCCGGCGGCGGCTCCTCGGTCTCGGCCTCCGGAACGGCGGGATCGGCCGTCGGTGCGTCGACCACCGGGTGTGGCCCGGCGGACAGGCCGAGCACCTCGGCCGCGTGCCGGACGTGGGCCGCGGTCGTCTCGGCGGCGCCGTCCAGCGTGGCCAGTGCCCCGGCCGTCCGGCTCAGGGCCAGGCTCAGCCGGATCCCGCCGGGGGCCGTCCGCATCACCTCGTCGAGTGCCGCCGCGGAGAAGTATGGCCGCGGGACCGCGGGCGGGGCCGGCACCTCGTACTCGGCCGGCTCCACTCCGGACGCGTCGATGCGCAGCGGAAACCGGTCGAGCAGGTGCGGCGACAGCCCGGCCGCCGACCGCCGGTCGGTCGCGGTCAGCCAGCGCGCCCGGGGCTGCCACGCGGCGCTCCATCCGTACCGTTCGGCGGTGGCGGTGTCCGCGTCGAGCAGGGTCACGGCGGCCCGGGCCACGGCCACGTCGGCCCGCCCCAGGTCGGGGACGACGACGATCGGGGGTGCGCCGGTCTCGACCAGCAGGCCGGGCATGAGCTCGAACCGGCCGTCGACCAGCCGCAGGCGCAGCCAGAGGTCGTCCTCACCGGCCCAGGCGCCGACGGTCACCACGCTCGGCTTCGTCCGCTCGTCGGTGAGGGCCGTGGCCAGGCCGCGGACCATCGCCGGCAGCAGGCCGTGGGGGGCGTCCAGCAGCAGCAGCCCGCCGATGCGGTGGTCGACCGCGAGACAGCTCAGCACCGTCCGGATGCGCCACGCGGTGGTCGTCGCCATGGCTCACTCCGCGGCGGCGATGAGCGCGGCCAGTCGTTCGGCGTCGCCGGTATTCCAGCCGACGATGGCGCCGGCGTCGGCCGAGGCGCGCCGGTGCACCAGGGCCGGCGGGACCACGGCGGCGACGTGGGCGGGGCGGATCTCCGGCTCTCCCCCGATCGCGGCGAGGGCGCGAGCCGCGTTGGCGATGGTCAGATCGCCGCGGTGCCCGGCCGCCTGGAACTCGGCCGTGATGGCGGCACACAGCGACACGATGTGGTCCGGTGTCTCGAGCTTCTCGGCCGCCTTCCGGGCCTGGACGAGTCGGTCGCGAGTCTCCCGGTCGGCCTGGCGGGCGGCCTCGATCCGGGGCATCGGCCGGCCGCCGCGGTCGGCCTCGAAGTCGAGGACGTTGCGCAGGATGTCGCGGCGGGCCTCGGCGCTGCCCTCGTTGGTGACCGTGGCGACCAGCCCGAACCGGTCGAGGAGCTGCGGGCGCAGGTGGCCCTCTTCCGGATTCATGGTGCCGACCAGGGTGAACCGCGCCGAGAGGGCCTGCTCGTCGATGCCCTCCCGCTCGACCGGCAGCACGCCCCCGGCCGCCGCGTCGAGGATGATGTTGACGAGGTAGTCGTCGAGCAGGTTCACCTCGTCGATGTAGAGCAAGCCGCCGCCCTCCTCGGAATGCGCCTGCTCGAGCAGCCCCGAGCGCAGCGCGTTCGTGCCCTTCAGTAGTTTGTCGATGTCCCACCCGCCGAGCACCCGGTCGTCGGTGGCGCCGATCGGCAGGGTGACCGGCAGCCGGCCGAGCATCATCATCGAGAACGCGCGCACGGTGGTCGACTTGGCGGTGCCGCGCTCGCCGGTTGCCAGCACCCCCTCGATCTCCGGCACCACGTACGCGATCTCCAAGGCCCGGCGCAGCTCGTCCTGCCCGACGATCAGGTCGTACGGCAGGACGCTCACCTGCGTGGGCTTCACTTGGCCTCCCGGTAGTCGACGTCCATCGGGACGCCTTGCCGCCACATCGCACACAGCTCCTGGTTCAGCCGGTATTCCTGCCCGGAGTTGCGCGGCGCAGGCAGCCGAAGCGCGATTAGCAGGTCGGCACGGTGGAGGTCGAACGCGGATCGCACCGCTTCACCGTAAGCGACCGCGGCCGACACCGCCCCGGCGTAAGACACCACAGCGAGCCCGGCCGGGATCAGCGCCAGCAGGATCCACCACCGGGCTCCGACGAGCAGGCCGATCGACACGGCCGTGGTCAGCCCGGCCGTTACCGCCATGCGGCCGGCGGCGTCCATCATGTCCCGGCGATCGTCCACCATCGCCCTGACCTTGTCGCCCAGCACCGGGTAGAGCCGCGGCCACACGATCACGGCGTCCAGACCGTAGTCGCGCCCGGCGCTGTCCTCCATGGCCGCCAGGGCGTTGCCGAGGGCGGTCGGGCGCATCAGGTGCTCCGGCATCGGGTAGCGGCGTCGCAGCCGCGCACCGGCCCGGCCCGCCTCCGTGACGACGACGGGAGTGAGGGCATCCCGGTTGTCCGGCAGGATGGTGCGGGGCTCCAGCCGGCCCCGCCGCCACCGCTGGACGGCCAGGCCGGCGCCGGAACCGAGGGCCCGGGGCCAGCCGCCCTCGAGCATCCGGATCATCGACAGCTGCAGCGGCGCGAGGACGACCGCCACCAGCGTCACCCCGACCACCAGCAGCACGATCTCGCCCGCCCCGAGATCGGCCGCGACCGTCCAGGCGTGCTTGAAGGACAGATGGTCGCCGTGCCGCAACCACATCGGCGCGCCCGCCCACACCAGGATCAGCACGAAGATCGCGGCGGCCGCGGTGGGCAGGTAGCCGACGATGAGCAAACGGCCGGTGCGCAGGGAGTCCAGCGGGTCGCTCAGCGAGCTCAGATCCATCCGCGCAACTCCATCGCCTTGTCGTGGACCGGGCAGTGGGGACCGTAGCGCGCGTCGTGGAAGATGCGGAACTCCTCGTAGATCGGCTGGTGCGGCTCGGGGCACGCGTAGCGGAGGGCACGGTACTGGCCGGACTCGCCGGGCAGCGTGGCCTGATCACCGCTACTGACCGGCGCCGTTTCGGTGCCCGCGAGCGTCCCACTCCACCGGCTCACCCGCTCCCGGGTGGCGAACCCGATGACCTGGCCGCCGCGGCGCACCTCGACCGCGTCCGATCCGGACTGCCGGAGAGCGGCCGCGAGGCGTTCGACCACTTCGCTGAACACCACCGGCCGGTCCGCATCCAGTTCGAACATGATGCTAGCCCGGGTCACCGCCGGGTCGAACAGATCGGTTACCGATGACACTTCCTGATCTTGTCGGCCGCCGGACCCGGAGTCAATCCGCCGATCAGGCGGCAAGACCGTGCACGATGTCCCGGGTGGTCGGATAGAGCGACAGATGCAGATCTTGAATGGCCCGGTTCGTCCGATGTGGGCTCTTGGCCAGGTCGGCCATGGCCCGGCGCAGGTGTGGCAGTTTCAGTCGTTTGGTGAGCTCGATGGCTTCGGCGAGGGGGTCACCGGTGGCGCCGGTGACCCGTAGCGGGGTGATGGTCACTGCTGTTGTTCTCCGATCGTGGTGCCGAACGTGGACCAGGCAGAAGTGCCTGGTTACAGGCTGTGGGTCTCGCTGGCCCGGGTCGCGGGGGTGTCGTCGCCGCGTTGGTGGGCCAGCAGCCGGAGCAGGTCGTTGTCGGAGAACCGGCCGGCCAGGGCGGCGGTGCCCAGGGCCCGGTCGATGTCGGCCAGGTCGTGCAGCTTGGCCAGGACAACGGCCTCGGTTACCGCCGGGACCACGGCGTTGAGTGACGATCTCCGCAGCCGACCGACCTCGGAGGGTGCGGTCGACCGTGTGAGCGGGGTTCTGCGGTGGTCGGGATGCGACGGCGGGAGCATCACCCGCTCTCTTGGTATCGGCGGGTTCTGGGGTGGCGGGCCCGCAGGGCGTTGCATCCGCGTTTCGGCCCCCCGTTTACCCCCCGAAAACCCCGCTAGCGGTTGACAATCAGTGGCAATCGACGGCTATCGCTTGATGGTGTCAGTGCAGTTCAGTGCGCATCTCTGACAATCATCGACAAGGCTATGGTCGCTACGTTCCGTGACAAGGGGTCGTCGGCTCGAATCCGGCCGTCCCGACGCACCTGATCAGGGTATATGTCGACGAAGGCATATCCCCTGTGATCTTTTCAGGGCTGTTTTGTCGCGTTGCTGTCGCATCCACACATGGATCTTGCAGCGGCGGTCAGGCGGCCCGGGCGTCGGCCGCGTCGAGGGCTGCGCAGGTGGCGCTCACGCCGTCGGTGGCGGCTTCCTGGGTGAGGTGGCCGTAGATGTCGATGGTGGTGGACGTTTCGGCTCTGTCTCACATTCGGTGGTGACGGTGAGTGTCGGTTAGCCGAGCAGGATGCGGTGTCGCAGGAGAGCGAACCCGGCGCGTCCGTACATTTGTCGCTTGATCAGTTTGGTTTTGGTGTTGACGCCTTCGGTGCCGCCGTTGTGGAAGGGGTAGGTCAGGGCGGCGTTGACGGCGTCGCGGTCCAGGCCGAGGCCTCGGGTGAAGGTGTGCAGGTTGGGCAGGTCGGTGGCCTTGACCTCGGGCGATCCACGAGTCGAGACGGTCGTCGTTGCCGGCTGCTGGCGTGAGGAGCGCGGCGAACGAGCCGATGAAGCCGGTCAGCGCGGTCATCTCCGGGCAGGCGGCGGTGAGGGCGTCGACGAGCGTCCGCTGGTGTTCTGTGAGCTGGTCAGGGTCGGTGGGGAGGTAGCGGGTCAGACGCCTGGGCGACAGAGGTGGGCGGTCGGCTTCGACCCGGCCTTGGGTGATGTAGCGGTAGAGCAGGTTCAGGCTGCCGGTGTAGCCGAGTTCTCTGATCTCGGTCAGGAGTTGGGTGGCGCCGACGGCGGGATCTTGTTGGCGGCGGCGCCGTAGGTGCTCGCGGTAGGGGTCGACGAGGGTGGGCCGGTACTGCGGTGCGCGGACCAGGCGTTCGGGTTCGCTGATCCGGGCGTAGCGTTTGACGGTGTTGAGGCCAAGGTTGAGCCGGCGGGCGCATTCGAGCAGGCCGACTCTTTTGTCGAGCAGGTCGTGGACCTGCTGCCACCGCTGCAGGGTGGTCACCGCCCGTTTACCCTCCTGGGGCGGCAGGCCGGCGGCGGCCCAGCACATGCTGTGCGCGGTGACCTCTTTGCGGACGGCCTCGGCGAGGTTGTGCCACAGATGCCAGCGGTCGGCGACCTGCACCGCTGCGGGCAGGGCGCGGCGGATCGCCTCGGCGTAGGCGCCGGAGGAGTCCCGGCACACCACCTCGACACCGGGATGCTCCCGCAGCCACGTCTCCAACGTATGGGCCTTGCGGTCGGGTAGCACGTCGACGCGCTGGCGGGTGACCGCGTCGATCAGGACGGTGGCGTAACGTCGGCGACGGCACAGCGCGAAGTCGTCGACCCCGAGCACGCGGGGCACTCTCCGTTCGGGCGGCGGAATGCGTAGCAGCGACCGCAGGGCGGTGTGTCGGGACATGACGACCATCGCCAGGACCGACATCAGGCGAGCGCCGCCCCGGCCGGCCAGATGGCGCACCACCGCAGCGACCTGGGAGATCAGTCGGGGTGTGCGGCGCTGGTAACGCTCCAGAACACCCGGAAGCTGTTCGCGGAACGTGCGGCGGCAGCCCCGCGTCGGGCAGACCAGACGGCGCACGCGTACCCGCAGCACCACCGGCCGGGCATCGACCGACACGTCCGCGAGAGTCCGCTGGTGATACCCGTGCACCCGGCCCGTCACCGCATCGCAGCCCGGACAGGCCACAGGCGTCTCAGGGGTCCGAGCCCGCACCAGAATCCGCTCGCCCTCGTCCGTGACGTCATCGATCACCAGCGGGGACAACCCTGAGAACACCATCTTCATAAGATCATCGATCTCGCACACAAGGTCTCAACGACACCGACCACTGTCGGTCACCACCGAATGTGAGACAGAGCCCACGTTTCTGTGGCGCAGCGTCTTGGACACCACGGCGATCGGCACCCCTTGGTTGATCATGATCGTGGCGGCGATATGTCGAAGGTCGTACACCCGGATTGCCGGAAGCCCCGCGTCGGCGGTGAGGCGGCGTAGGTGGTGGAGCACGTACTGCGGCCCCTGCCTAAAGCGGGTACGGTCGACGCGAACCGGCGGTCGTGCGCTTCCCGGTGCACCGGTGCGCCAGCAGCAGCGCACCCGAACGCCGGGTCATGCTCGGTGAGCTGCTCAGAACCGGCTGCCGCTGATGCTTGATCTGATTCGGCGGCAGCAGACCGACCCAACCGCAGCTCAAGATGGATAGAATCTGGACCCAGGCCGCAACCCCCACCGGGGCCGCACTTAATTGAGGTTCGCCGATCGGCGGCTTCGTGCCGAGGGCGGGAGAGGCCGCAGCTTCCACCAGAGCTGTCCTTCATTGAGGCAAGGAGTTCCTCGAGGACTGGGCCGGGCTGATGCGTGTGGAGCGCAGCTGCCACCGCAGCTGCCTTTCATTGAGGCATCCACTGCGGGTCGGTAGTGGCGTCCTGGCGGCCCACGCCGCAGCTTTCACCCGAGCTGCCCTTCATTGAGGCTTCGTCGTGGCGTACAGGCGTTCACAGTCGAGTGGCAGCCGCAGCGCTCACCGGAGCTGCCCCTCATTGAGGCGGGGTGACGCTGACGGCGTACCCGGGTGCCGACGGGCCGCAGTTCCCACCGGAGCTGCCCTTCATTGAGGCGACCTCGACAACGTGGTGTCGTGCACGGTGCAGCAGGAGGCAGTTCCCATTGGAGCTGCCCTTCATTGAGGCATAGGGATCATGGGCGGCGAGGAACAGGCCGAACGTGCCGCTCCCACCGGAGTTGCCCTTCATCCAGGCACCGTCGCCGTCGGCGCCAACTACGTCAGCGTCGCGTCGGGCCGCAGCTCCCATCGGAGCTGCCCTTCATGAAGCGAGGCGGCCACCGGCGGCCCGGTGGGCGCGTGGCGGCGGCGCCGACGGCTTGCCGCCGCGCGCTCGGCGTTGGTGGAGCTCGCCTACCGCACCACGCGGATCATGCCAGCCGACTCGAGATAATCGACATGCTCGAGGAGTTGAATCGACAGCTTGGTCGCTAACGCCAATTACGTGCGTCCGGGCACCGGGCACCGGGCGCGGGGCACGGGGCACGGGAGGAAAGTCGTACAAGCTGTTGAGAGGTCTGTGCATCGAGCGTTCGGTGGCGAGAGGCCTGGTGACGTTCTCTAGCGCTTTTCCGTAGCCGGGCCGTACCCGGAGGACGGGCTCGACCCCGAAGCGATCTTTCAGCTCCTCGACGAGCGTCACGACCGTCGCCGGGACGGGTCGAGTTCCGAGACGAAGGAAGCCGAGGCGGCCTTCAGGATCTCGTTGGCCCGCTTCAGCTCGGCGTTCTCCCGCCGCAGCCGGCGCAGCTCCTCCACCTCCGAGGTGGTGGGCCGGTCGTCACGCTGGCCCCGGTCGGCTTCGCCCTGGCGGCCCAGCTCACGTGCCTTGTGGTGTGGCTCGATCGCGGTTATTGCTGCGCTGGCTTGCCTTGAGAGGTGCACCCTTCGCGGTGGACAGTTCGAAGCTCAGGATGGGTAGGATCTTGACCCGGCCGCAGCTCCCACCGGAGCTGCCCTTCATTGAGGCAGGCCGTCGGCGCTGCCCTGGGAGTCGTAGCCGTCCGGGCGCAGCTCCCACTGGAGCTGCCCTTCATTGAGGCGAGATGCTCCAGCTGTCGCTGGCGCGCACCGGCGGCAAGCGCAGCTCCCAGCGGAGCTGCCCTTCATTGAGGCTACGAGATGATCACTGCCGGGTACGCCGACCTCGCCGGCCGCAGCTCCCACCGGAGCTGCCTTTCATTGAGGCGCGGTCGACTTCAACGTGAGGGTCCCGATCGCGTTCGACGCCGCAGCTCCCACTTGAGCTGCCCTTCATTGAGGCGATGTCGGCACCCGGGTCTCCGTGGCCGTCGACAGCCGCAGCTCCTATCGGAGCTGCCCTTCTTTGAGGCGAGGCGGCCAACGGCGGCTCGGCGGCCGACGGAGCTTGCCGCCGCGCGCTCGGCATTGGTGGAGCTCGCCTACGGCACCACGCGGATCATGCCAGCCGCCGCCGGCCGGCTCGGGACAGCCGACATGCTCAAGGAGTTGAATCGACAGCTTGGTCGCTAACGCCAACGCCAATTACGTGCGTCGGAGCACTGGGTACCGGGCGCGGGAGGAAGTTGTACAAGCTGTTGAGAGGTCTGTGCCTTGAGCGTTCGGTGGCGGAGAGGCGCTGGTGTCGTTCTCTAGCGCCTCTCCGCAGCCGGGCCGTCCGTGAGATCTCACAACCGTCTCACGGACGGCCCGGGAAGGCCCGGTAGAGCCCGACCTGCCTCGGACCGCCGCCTGGCCGATTACCTGCATATTCGGCAGGAGGCGGTATCGACTGGCAGTCGCCGGTAGACCTGCTAGTCCACTGGGGGTCAAGGGGTCGTCGGTTCGAATCCGGCCGTCCCGACAGGGTTAAAACACAGGTCAGAGGGCTGGTCCGATGCATCGGGCTGGCTCTTCTGCATTCCTGGGGACCATGTCGGTCAAGTGCGCCGGGCCGGTAGCGCATCTTGACCGCTGGTCAAGGCGTTGGACCGGCTTGTCGGTTTTGTGAGTCGGTTTTCCGACTGTGGGGCGGGTCCTGTCGTGTCGGAGACTCCGCGACGGTTGGCTCGGGGTATTCCTGTGGGTTGATCTGGCGGTCGATGATCCGGGGGTAGTGATGGCTGGGGAGGCGTTACTCGCTTTGGCGAGCGCTGGCGGTGCAGCTTTGGTGGGCGCGGTGGCCCAAGACGCTTGGGGATTGGCTAAGGCCGGTGTGTCGCGGTTGCTCGGTCGTGGGGATCGGGCGCGGGAGGACGCGGTGACGCAGCAGTTGGAGCGGACTCGCGTGGCTGTGGAGGCTGCGGGTCCGGATGGCGAGCGGGTGCGTGCGCAGCATGAGGCGTTGTGGGCGGGCCGGTTGGAGGATCTGCTGATTGAGCGTCCCGATGCGGCTGCGGACCTGGATGCGCTGGTGAGGCAGGTCGCGGTGGCTTCCGGAGGCCGTTCAGCCGGTCATGTGGTGCAGCATGTCAGCGCTTCGGACAGCGCACAGCAGGCCGTTCTCGGCCATGGCAGTCAGGTCAACACGTTCGGACCCCCGAACCAGCGCGCCGATGACTGAGGCATCTCAGGGTCACAGTTCAGCTGCCGAGCAGGCCGGCAACCTGCCGCCTGTTACACAGCGGGTGCACACTGAGGGGCACGGGATGAGTGCTGTTGTTGGCGCTGGCGTCCAGGTCAACATCAGCACGAGCGGCCTTCCTGCTCCTCGGCCGGCTAGCAATCAGGCCGCTCCACCTGCCGGGGAAGACCCGAGGCCGCAAGTGTGGAACCTTCGGCCTCGGGATCGAAGTTTCGCCGGTCGTAGCGCTGAACTAGCTGAGTTGCGGGCGCGGTTGTCTTCTGGCGGCGTTGCGGCTGTGCAGGCGGTGTACGGCATAGGTGGAGTGGGCAAGACCCAGTTGGTCCTGGAGTACGCGTATCGGCATCGCGCTGATTATGACGTTGTCTGGTGGATCTCAGCCGAGCAGCCCGGATTGATCGGTGAGCAGTTCAGTGCCCTGGGAACCTCTTTGGGTGTCCTGGATGTGGGAGCGGACAGTACGATCGCTCAGAGTAAGGTCAGAGATTTTCTGGGGATCAGGGAACGTTGGCTGCTGATCTTCGATAATGTCGAGAAGCCGGAAGACCTGCGCCGTTGGCTGCCGGATGGCGTAGGGCATGTGCTGATTACCTCTCGGGGTAGAAACTGGGGAGAGATTGCTCAGACTGTCGAGCTCAACCTTCTTCCGCGTCACGAGGCGGTCGAACTGCTAACTTTGCGCCTTGTGAACATCAGTGCAGTCGAGGCTGACCGGATCGCCGAGGACTTAGGTGATCTGCCCTTGGCCCTGGCGCAGGCGGCGAGCTATCTGGCTGAGTCCGGTATGTCAACTGCCGATTATCGGCAGTCGCTTAATGAAGAGACCGTCGGGGTCCTTGACGAGGGGCGTCCCGCCGGATATCCGCATTCGCTGGCTGCGGCCACGATTTTGAATGCCAGCGCGTTGGGAGCCAGAGACACTGCCGCGCTCGCCGTGCTGCACCTGTGCGCGTTCCTGGCACCCGAGCCCATCCCGACTGACCTGGTCGTCACCATAGCCGCACATGCTGACCGTCATCTAGACGCAATCACTCCGTTGGCACAGATCATTGACAAGCCGTTTCAGCGACAGCGTTCCATCAGCGCGGTTGGTGCCTTTGGTCTTGCAAGAGTTGAACTCGGAACGATCACTGTGCACCGTCTTGTCCAGGCGGTTCTCAGGGACCAAATCGGCCCTGTTGTTGCAGCCGAATTGAGGACGTGTATTGAGGCCGCGCTCGGCACGGTCAACCCGGGTGATCCCCGTAACTCTGCGAACTGGCCCAGATGGAGTATGGTCCTGCCGCACCTGCTCGCGGCGAACCGGCACGCACCGAGAACCCGGGCCTACGCCAGCGGGCCCGCGATGCCATCGTCTACCTGATTTGCCGTGGTGACACCCGCCCTGCCAAACAGCTTGCCGACACCCTGCACCAGGAGTGGAAACAGAGGCTCGGCCCAGACCACATCGACACCCTGCGCGCTGCTACCGAACTGACCTGGGCATACCGCGATCTGGGTCAGTTGCACCGGCTCTATCCCCTCGTCGACGACACGCTCAACCGCCAAATCAAGACCCTTGGCTATGACCATCCTGACACCCTCCGCACCGCTTCCGACCTTGCCGTGGTTTACAGCGCCTTCGGCAGCTACCAACAATCCTGCGAAATTGCCGAGGATGTGCATCGGCGGCGGGTGCGGGTGTTGAGTGAGGACCATCCCGACACGCTGACTTCTGCGAACAATCTGGCCAGCGCGTTGGGTCGTGTGGGGGAGTTTCGGCGGGCGTTGGAGGTCGCTGAGGGTGCGTATCGGCGGCGGGTGCGGGTGTCGGGTGAGGACCATCCCGACACGCTGACTTC
>NZ_JBFAQU010000013.1:0-23537 GCF_040678915.1 Micromonospora sp. NPDC049257 | reverse complement strand
CGCTGAGGGTGCGTATCGGCGGCGGGTGCGGGTGTCGGGTGAGGACCATCCCGACACGCTGACTTCTGCGAACAATCTGGCCAGCGCGTTGGGTCATGTGGGGGAGTTTCGGCGGGCGTTGGAGGTCGCTGAGGGTGCGTATCGGCGGCGGGTGCGGGTGTCGGGTGAAGATCATCCGCAAACGCTTTTTGTAATGGTCAATTTGGCAAACTTACTGATGCAACAAAGGCGCATAATCCCGGCTCGCCAGTATGCTGAACAAGCACATCAGAAACTACGAACTAACCTCGGAAGTCAACATCCAAGCACAAGGCATGCGCGCAGCACCCTCGATCAAATAGTTGCCGCTATGGGCGGGCGTCAGCCGAAACGCAAATCCCGCCGCCGACCTTAGCCACCGCTGTGGGCAGCGGCGGCTGCCGCTGGGGACCGTCCGGGGACCACACGATGTGCGTGCTGGTGCATTGGCTGCACGGAGGTGCACGTTGGCGACGGTGCGCACCATGTATGACGTGCGGTAGCGAGTAACTGTCCGTCCTGGGGGTCAAGGGGTCGTCGGTTCGAATCCGGCCGTCCCGACAGACAAAAGCCCTGACCAGCGAAAATGTTGGTCAGGGCTTTGACTTTCATCTATGGAGATTTGAACCTCCTTCGAAGACCCCCCGTTTAGCGGGGGCGGCACGCTCTGGTGCCCGGTGACCAGAGGGGGTCCGTGCGTCCGACGGACGCACACGGACAGCGCAACAGTCGACGAGATGCCGCCGGACACATCGTTGCTGAGCTGCGCAGTCGTCTACCGCAGATGCTGTGGGGGTCGAAAGGGTCGTCGGTCTGCATCAGGCCGTCCGAAGGACAAAAGCCCCTGACCGGCGGAAGCGCTGGTCAGGGTGGTGGTCCAGCCATCGACGTACGGCGGCGAGGTCGATGCGGTTCAGTCCCCTGTGCGGGTCGACGCGGTGCAGGGCGTGCCGATCGCGGGTGAGCAGCGGGAGAACGGCAGGAGTGGATGTTCAGGTGAGGTCGTCGCTCACCTCAACCCACCGGGCGTACGCCTCAACGGCGAGGCGGCGCTACGTGATGTCGAACAGTTGCCTCAGCCTGGCCTCGATCAGGGGTTGACCGGCGGCGGACACGTCGTAGTGGCCGGCTCCTTCGAGGACGGCGAGGTTGATGTCGTTTCCGTTGATCAGCATCTTGTTGACGGTGTCGTAGGTGACCGTGGCCGGGCTGGTGATGTCGTCGGTGCCGTACAGCCAGAGAATCGCCCCCGGTAGCGTCGAGTTCTCCAGCCTGCCCTGGTTCTCCGCGTAGAACCGCTTGTTCTCAGGCAGCGAGTTCGGGGTGTCGCCGCGAACACCGGGGTAGGTGGTCAGCCGGTGTGCCGGCGACGCGCTCAGGTAGTTCTGGATGTCCTGCTTGACCAGGGCGTTCAGATCGTCCAGGCAGGTACGCCAGTTGTCACGGTAGAACCTCAGCATGGTGGGGCCGTAGATCGTGGCGGGGTCGATGTCGTAGCCCGCGTACCGTTCGGTCCTGGTGAAGTAGATGGTCTCCGCGTTGGCGAAGACGAGTTGCTCGATCTGGTGCTCCGTTGGCGGGAGCCCCGATCGTGCAGCCGCCTCGATGTCGTTCCACAGGACCCGGTTCATGGCGGGCACGTCCGGTACCGGGGCGAGGGTGATGGTGCCGCGGTACTCCAGTTCGGGGTCGGCCATGGTGGCCTGGTCGGAGTAGTACGCGGCGGCCAGAGCGGCGAAGCCACCTTCCGACCAGCCCGCCGGCACCCACTGACCCGACAGTCGGTCACCGAGGAGCCGCTGCGCGGCCACCGCGGCGAAGACCATCGAGTTTCCCTCGCTGGACAGCTCGTAGTAGCCGTGCCCCTCCGGGACACCCTCGGCCACCGGGCCGAGTCCCTCGTAGTCCGGGGCGACCACGGCGATGTTCATCTTCAGGATGGACGCCAGCAGGGCCGCGTTCGGCCCGTCGGCCCACCGGCCGTGCTCCTGGAGTTGCACGCTCGGCGCGCACTCCGGAGCCCACCCGACGGTGCCGTGCCCCCACACCACGAGTGGCCACCCGCCGGCCGGTGGTGCCTGCGTGGGCAGGAACAGCATGGCGGTGGCGTTGATCTGGCCGCCCCGGATACCGGGCATGCGGTAGACGACGAGTTGACCGTCGGCCACGTCGGCGATCACCGATGGGACGTTACGCAGCGGCGTGGGGGTGCCGACCACGTCCCCGTCGGCGGCCATCTCGACGGTGCCGGTCGGACCACCGTCAGCACCCCATGCCGGGGCGACGGGGATCAACAACCCCACCAGCAGCACGACGAGCGGGAATCCGCGTCGGACACGACCACGTCGTCCGTGTGATCCGATGGGGCAACTGGTCATCCTGCTCCCGTCGTCGTGAGTTCCCGAGACTGTCCCGGGCAGGGCGTCATGCTCCACCACCACCGACGTGACCCGTCGCGTCGTCCGAGCGCCACCACAGGGCGCCGGGCAGCCGGGAGCACGTGGCCGTGACGTGTGCCGGGTCGGCAGGCCGGATCCCCGCGACGAGCCTCCGGTTCCGGTGCCTACGGGTCGAGAATAGGCCCGTGCGGTCAGGTCAGAGATGGTTTTCCCGGGCCGGCCCCGGGCCGGCGGCGACGACCGGCCCGTCCGACGCCATGACCACTCACCGGGTAGGTGGTCGCCCGACCCCGGCAGCGGGAAGGAAGCCCTACCCGGCCAGTCCTCCGTCACCACGTAGACCTCACCGTCACCGGGTTGACCCGACCTGCCGGCATCATCGGGGCGACCCGCCGCCAGGCCCACCCAGGAGCACGACGGCCCATGGCGTCCTGGCCTTCTCCGGGATCACACCATGGCGGGACCTTCCTGACGAATTCGACATGTGGGAGGGCACCGACTCCTGGTCCCGTCGCTGGACGGCGGACGCACGCCGCTTGACCTGCCACTTGTATTTTGCAAGTATGGCCCGTGTGAGCCTCTTCATCACCTGCCCGGTCGAGAGCGTCGAGCGCGCAACCGCCTTCTACACCGCCCTCGGCTGGACCCTCAACGCCGAGATGTCCGACCACAACGTGTCGTGCTTCGCGATCGCCCCCGAGCAGTACGTCATGCTCGGCAGCCGCGAGATGTACGCGAGCGTCGGCGGAGTCGAAGAGTTGATCGGCGGACCTCGGACGCCCTCGAAGGTCACGGTCTCGTTCGACCTGGGCAGCCGGGAGGCGGTCGACGAACTCGTCGACCGCGCCGGCGCTGCTGGCGGGCGGATCGGTGACACCGACGACTACCCCTTCATGTACCAGCGTCAATTCGACGACCCCGACGGCTACCACTACTCACCGTTTTGGATGAAGACGGACGCCGATCCGACCGCGTGAGCGATCTCGCCGCGGCCCTCGACATCGTCGGAGCACGGTGGGCCCTGCTCATTGTGGAACGGCTGCTCGACGGGCCACAGCGCTACGGCGATCTGCAGCGTGACCTCGGCGTGCCGACAAACATGCTCGCGATACGCCTGCGCGAGCTCGAAGCGGCTGGCGTGCTGATCCGCCTGCCCCTTCGACACAACACCCGGGCCTATGCGCTGACCGACCGCGGGTTCGCCTTGCGCGAGGCGATCGTCGCACTCGGCAACTGGGGCAGACGCGACTCCTGATACGGCACCGCCGTCCGGGATCATGGCTGGTCGTTCACGGGAGGCAGAGTATGCAGGGCACGGTAGGGAGATGACTGCTATCGGAGGCGGTCCGATGGTAAGAGACATGACGCCGCGTCAAGCGGTCGACGTACGGGTGCACCGCTGGCTGACGATCGTGGGGGCGCTCCTCACCGCCGCAGCCCTGCTGCTGTTGTCGCTTCTGCCTGACCCGCCCGCCGAGGCGGTCGCGATGACGGCGTGGGTCGAACGCGGCCACTCATTACTGATGTGGAGCAACGAACTGCTGTTCTTCGCGGTCATCTGCTGGGGAGCCGGTGCGCGCGGTCTATTCAGCGCGGGCCTGGCCGGCCCGTCGGCGTGGATCGACGTGGGAAGGACCGCTCTCACAGTCGCCCTCGTCGCGCTCGTCGTCGTACTGCTCGCGGTGGGGCGTCTGGTCTACCCGGTGTTTGAGATCGACCTGTCAGCCGAGGTCGTAGCCCTGCTCGTCAGCTCGACGTTCGGCGCCCTGCACGTGGCGTTCCTGGGTTTCGCCGTTGCTGCGGTGACGCTCGGCTGGTCGACACGCGCCGGACTGGCCGGGCGAGCTGTCGGCATCGTTGCCGCAGCCGCATTCGTCGTGGGCTCCTTCCCCTGGTTGACACCGAACTGGTGGAACTCACTGGTTCCGGTGCTGCTCGCCGCGTGGGGTGTCTTTCTCGCCCGCGTAACCCGCACCGAGAATTCCGGCGACGCTACGGAGAAGGCGGGTACCACTGTCTAGCGCATCAGCCGTCGCGAGACCCTGACGGGAATCCGGGATGGAGGCGGCGTGTAGTGGGCTCGTCGGGCTCGAGCTTGCGGAATCGCGTCAACCCGACCAGTGCAGACGGTGGGTGGCGTCGTTGGTCGGACGGATGACGCACGCGTGATCAGGTGGCGGACCTCATTGACCGTGGGTGTGATCAGCCTGGTGTCGGCCGGGTCGTCGTCGGTGGCGTCGTGACTACGACGCCGTCGACCTGCAACCCCGACGATCTGCCACCCGGTGTCCAGATCAGCCTTGGCCACTTATCGCGGAACGCCCCTGGTCGGCGAGGTCGATGGTCACCTCGGACAGGGGCTGGGCGACACACGTCAGGGTGTAGCCGGCGGCCCGCTGCTGCGGGGTGAGACAGTTCGGCTCGCTCAACACGACGTCGCCGCGGCGAAGCCGCACGACGCACTCGCCGCAGGTGCCGACGGTGCAGGAGAACGGCAGGTCGATCCCGGCGGCGAGACCCGCGTCGAGCAGACTCTGACCGGGCTCGACCGTCCCCGCGCCGACGGGCTGCCCGGCCGCCTCCACGGTCATCGGCTGCGGCGTCGTGGTCGCGATCGTGGTGCCGGCACCCGAGGTGTACGTCTCGTGGTGCACCCGCGCGTTCGGCACGCCGAGGCTCGCGAGCACCTTCCGTACGGTGCTCATGAGCGCCTCGGGGCCGCAGACGTAGTAGCGGGCGTCTGCGGCCGGCGCACGGCCGGTGAACCAGTCCACCAGGCGGTCCGCGTCGAGACGGCCGTCCCGTCTGGTCAGGACGTGGGTGACGGACAACCGGTCGGGGTGCTCCGCGGCCAACCGGTCGAGGTCGGCGGCGAAGATGACCTCGTCGGCGTACCGGCTGCTGTGGAGCAGCGCGATCCGGTCGTGGCCGGCCCGGTCGGCGAGCCGCGTACGGATCATGCTCATCATCGGCGTCACACCGCTGCCGGCGGCGACGAGCAGTATTTCGGTCGGTGGCTCGGTCTCGGTGTGGAACGTCCCGGACGGGCCGTGCAGGCCCAGGAGGTCCCCGACGCGCAGCATCCGGTGCACGTGGCTGGAGAGCCGCCCTCCCTCGACATGCTTGACGGTGACCTCCAGCCGCGTCGTCCCCGGCGCGGACGAGGCCGAATAGGCCCGCCGGACCGGTCGGCCGTCGACCTCGACGACGAGCGTGAAGTACTGACCGGGCCGGAACGCGAAGTGGTCGGGCCGTCCGGCGGCGTCTTCGAGGACGATCGTGACGGTGCTCGGCGTCTCCCGGCGCATCTCCACGATGCGCACCTCCCGCAGCGGACTTCCGGCCCGGTCGCCGTCGGTCCGTCGCCCGTCCGCGATGTCGGCGTAGCCCTCCTTACGCAGCGCGGAGCGGTAGGCGCGGCGCATCACCACCCGCAGCGCCCGCGACAGCCCCGGGATCGCGCCGATGACCCTGAACAGTGCCGCAGGCGGCCCGCCCGGCGCGTCCGCCGAGTTCGTGGCGAGGTGCTCCAACGCGATCATGGTGAGATCCGGCGCGGCACTGCGGTCGAGGTGTGCGCCGGGATGCCACAGCCGGGCCCGGGCCACCGCGTCGTTGCCGGTCACCTCGGCGTGTTCGACGTCGATGACGAGCGCCGCGTGCGGTGCCAGCCCGCGCAGCGCGAGGGTCCGTAGCAGTGCCGGGTCGTCGGTTACCACGCCGCGCCCGCGTACGTGCAGCACCCCGCTGCGGCCGGGCACGAGCGCGGCGAAGGCGAGCCGCTCATCCTGCAGCAGGTTGTGTAGCGTGTCGGCGCGTTTGTTGCCCCTGCGGTCCGGGAGCACGAGCGTCCGACCGTCGAGGATCCGGACCACCGTTCCCCGATCGCCTCGGGGACTGGTGTCGCTGCCACCCTCGGTGTCCCAGCTCGACAGTGCGAGGAACGGCGCTGCGGCGAGGAACTCGGCCACACCGGGTGCCCCCAGCGGCTCGTCGAGGGCGATCTGCGGGGCCGACGCGGTCTGCTGGGTGGGTGGCTGCCACAGGCCGGACCGGAGGATGGCCTGCGCGCAGTGGACCCACGCCTGCCTGATCACCACCGTGGTCCGTGCTCGCCGCTGGGAGGTGACCGTGCCGTTGACACGCAGGACCTCGCCGACTCCAGGCAGCAGGAAGAACATCGACGTCGGCCCGGGGGAGGCGTCGGCCTCGGGGAGGGCGAACGAGATCCGCGTGGGGGACTGGACGTGGGCGAACCCGGCGACGCCACCGACGAACGTCGTCCGGCTCGTGCCGCGCTGCGCCGCCGCATGCCGGGTGTGTCCCAGAAGATGCTCACCCACACCCTGCGTCAACTCGAAGGCGACGGCCTCGCCCGCCGCCGGGTGGAACCCACGAGTCCGCCCGCCGTGCACTACTCGTTGACAGCGCTCGGCGACACGCTCGTCGGTCCGTTGCGCGAGCTCAAACGCTGGGCCGAGCTGAACATGGGTGCGATCGATGCGCTGCGTACGGCTGCGGTCAAGGCCCGTCACGACCAGTAGGCAAGGAGGGCGGGCGGATCCTGTCACGGGGTGATGGTCGAGACCCGCGTAATCCCGACAGGTCGACGCCAGGCCGGCACCTCGACGGATGGAAGCCAGCACCACCCCGGTCCTTCCGTCGTTTCCGGGTGGGCCGCCTGCCCGGTCATCCCGGCACACCCTGCTGCTCCCGCTCCCGTCAGCCGCCCGGGCAGCGGTTGTCGCCGCCGCTGAGTTCCACGCAGTGCCCTGGCGGGCCGGGCGTCGTGTCTGCCGGCACCGGAGTGAGACCCCGCCCGACGGATGCGGCGAACGGTAGGGCGGGCACGGCGATCACGACGGTCAGCACCAGGAAGACGATCGCGGTTCGGACCAGCCGCAGCCGGTACGCGACGAGCGCGATGACTGCCGGGCCGGCGATCGCCACCAACGCGGCGACCAGTAGGGCCAGGCTCGCCTGGCGTCCGAGGCCCACCAGTTCGTCGGGCCGGCCGTCGTAGTTGGCGTTCCACTGCGCCAAGCCGATGCTCAGCCACCACACGGCTGCCGCGATCAGCCCGCCGATCCAGACCAGGACCAGGAGCCCCACGATCGGGCCACCCCACCGACGTGCACCGGCCGCCTCAGAAGTCACGCGGTTCAGCGTGGACGGTCCGACCCGACCAGGCATGAGTCGGCGTACTCAGCGCGCTCGTCGAGGCTGTGTTCGTCGGCCCGGGGGACATCCGACCGCAGTCAGGCGGGCGCTCGGGGCTGGTTTCTCCGTGAGCTGCCACCGGTCGCCGTGACCCGCGGCGACAACGACCGCCTCGCGTCACCGGTGAACCCCGAAGCGAAGTCCGGCGGGGAAGGCCGCCGGTGCAGCGGCGGCGCCGTGCCGGTCGTCGGTACCAATGAAGTCAACCTGTCTCGGGCAGGATTCAGGATGGCTGATTACTACCCTGTGCAGATCCAATGGCTGTCCCATCGCTGTCAAAATCCATCAGTGGGCACTCAGGAAGTCGGCGGGGGATCGACCGAAAACAGTGTTGCAGCGACGAGGCGCGCTGTCATCCACAATGGAAAATGGGGATTCAGCTGTGCAACCAACGGTCGTGGTGGATCGCCTCGGCGAGAGGTCGGCGTCGACGCCACCCGTGCCGTTCCAGGTCGGGCACGGACTCCAGGTGGGTGACCGGCCCGACGCAGAGCCAGGCCACCGGCCGGATGCCGGCCGGTGCGCCCAGCAGCCCGGCCAGGAACGACTCCCGGTAGAAGGAGACCCACCCGACGCCCAGCCCTTCGGCGGTGGCGGCGAGCCAGAGATTCTGGATGGCCAGGCAGACCGAGTAGAGACCGGCGTCGGCGATGGCGTGCCGCCCGAGCACGGCCGGGCCCCCACGCTGCGGGTCGTACGTGACGACGACCGACAGCGTCGACTCCAACACCCCGTCGATCTTGATGCCCGCGAACCGTTCGGCCGCCGCGCCGTCCAGGGTGGCGGCGAACGTCGCCCGCTCGGCCTGCACGTGCCGGTGGAACCGACGACGGATGGCAGGGTCCCGGACCAGGACGAAGTCCCACGGCTGTGAGTAGCCGACGCTGGGTGCGGCGTGCGCGGCGTCCAGGATCCGGTGCAGGGCGCCGTCCGGCACCGGTTCCCCGGTGAACTGGGCCCGGACGTCCCGGCGGCGGTGGATGGCGTCGTAGAGTTCCACAGGCAGGCTCCCGCTGCGCTCGGCCCACCCCGGACGGGCGGGCGGTCGACGCGAGGCCGGTCTTCGGACTCCCGGATCGACGCCAACCCGTCCGCCTTCCCAGCCGTACGGCCAGTGGCTGCGCTCCTCGCGCCTGGACGGTCGCTCCCCGGTCACCGCGGCGGGCCCGTGCCGGAATCACACCGGCTTCCCGATTCTCCCCGCACCCGCGGGGCACCTCGCACGATCATGCCGCCGCCGATGCTAACCCGTGCCGGTGACGCAGGCCGGTCACGCCCCCGGCGGGCGGCGGGCGGTCACCCGCGCGGACTCCACCCCGGCGGTGTGCCCACCGATCGCGAAGATCCTCCTGCCGCTGGTGACCGCCGCGCCTTCACGATGGGCGGTGGTGGTGCCGGTGACCGTCGCCCAGGTGCCGGTGTCGGGTGAGTACGCGTCCACCCGGGTGGTGTCCACGCAGTCGACCGGTCTTCCCGAAGGGTCGGTGACCAGTTCACAGCCACCTGGTCGCATAGATCCGGCCGTCCGGGCCGGTCGTGGCGTCGACCAGACACCGCCGGCTGGGAAGCGGCGCGAGAGTCGCCCAGGTGTCGGTGGTGGGCGAGTACGCCTCGACGACGTCGAGGACGTTCAGGACGCCGTCCCCGCAGCCGCCGATCGCGTAGATCCGCCCGTCTGGTCCGCCGGTCACCCCCATCTCGTAGCGCGGCGTGGGCATCGACGCCGCGGTGGTCCACCGGTCCACCGTCGGCTCGTAGACCTCCAGGGTGGACAGCGAGCCGCGACGGTCCCCGCCGACGGCGTAGACCCGGCCGTCGGTGCCGGCCGTCGCGGCGAGCAGTTGCCGTCCGCTGGGCATCGACGCGACGGGCACCCAGTGGTCGTCGCCCGGCGTCAGGGCGAGCACGGAGCTGAGGAACGCTCCCTCGGCACCGGGAGAGCTGCCACCGATCGCGTAGACGCGCCCGTCCCCGCCGGTGGCCGCCGCATGGCGGTACCGGGGCCGGGGCAGCGACGGACCGGCCCTCCACCGCCGCGTCCGAGGCGTGTAGACCTCCACCACCGTGGTGACCGAAGCCGCGTCGGCACCCCCGATCGCGAAGATCGACCCGTCCGGCGCCGTGGCCGCCGCCAGCGCGAAGCGGGAACTCGACAGCGCGTCGTCGGCCCGCCAACGGAGGGCGGGTCGGTCGCCCCTGGCGGCGGCACCGGCGACGGGTGCCGGCAGTTGGGCCACCGCGACGGCAATGGCGAGGAACAGTGTCCTCCATGGTGCGGCGCGGCCAAGAATGCGAATTGTCGTCACGACTGGGATGCTCCCTTCGCGCTGGGTCGACGGGCGTTTCCGCTGATCGGCAGGCTAGCAGTCCGGCGTACGCGGCAGCCGCGAAGGACCTGCCAATTTCCCCCGAGGGTGAAAATGGTGTCGTGGCTGAATGTGTGTTCGCTCGGGAAGCTGTCGCCGGTCACCACTTGGGGTCGTGTCCGCACGATGCGGAAGGGAATTGTCCTCACGTGCGCCGTGGGTGGTGCCGGCGTCGGGCGGGGAACGCGACGCCGTGATTGCCGGCTGCCGCCCGTGGTGAGGGGGTCGGCACCCGCGGGACGGTCCGGCCACCACGCCGGACGGCGCGTCGGCGTGACGTTGCGGGGCTGTCCGGTCGGCCAGGTCCGCCCCCGTTCCCCGGCGGGATCCTGGTGGTGCACCGCCCTCCGGGCGTCCGCCACGCGCAGTGACCGCCGACTGCGCCGAAACCGGGACGGTTCACCATGATGGACAGCGCTACGGACACCTGACCATGAGCCATACGGACCAGCTCAAATCAGCCGCAACCCCGCCGGCGAACTCCCGGCCGGCCATCAATACGTATTGACGCACCCCATCGCTAATGTTACCGTCGGTCATACTCTGGTCGCTAGCTGTGGCAATGGATCGAAGCAATATCCGGCACCGACCGATGATGCTGTCCAAGTTGATTCACCGTAGGTCACCCCGTGGCGAAACAGCGCCGGGTTCGCTCCCGGGCACTGACATCTCCGTGATTACGCGACACGAGTTTGCGCTTTTTCGACAGATTGCGGGTGTCTGTAGGAAGGAGAGGTAGTGACCGAGGCCCTGGTGAATTCGGCACACGCGACGGATTCGGCTGAACTGCCACTGTCGTTCGCCCAGGAACAGTTGTGGTTCCTCGACCAACTCGCCCCCGGCACACCGACGTACAACGTCGCCGTGCTGTACCGGATCGACGGCGACCTGGATCACTCGGCACTACAGACCGCGATGACCCGGGTCGTCGCGAACCACGACATCCTCCGCGCGCGCTTCGACGCGCACGACGGCGTTCCCTACCAGGTCATCGCAGCTCCTCCGGAGCAGGCGCTCGTGATCGACGACTCCACCGCAGCGGGGGAACTCCGGGAGACACGTGCCCTCGACGCGGCCACCACGCTGGCACGGACACCGTTCGACCTGGCCGTGGGCCCGCTCTACAGGTTCCGCCTGTT
Source organism: Micromonospora sp. NPDC049257 (assembly GCF_040678915.1). NCBI lineage: Bacteria > Bacillati > Actinomycetota > Actinomycetes > Micromonosporales > Micromonosporaceae > Micromonospora > Micromonospora sp. NPDC049257. The sequence continues at coordinate 12,395 of NZ_JBFAQU010000013.1, read as the reverse complement.
CCGCGTCGCAACGGAACGACACCTGTTGTCCATCGTCATTCACCACATCGTGTGTGACGGCTGGTCCATCAACCTGATCAGTGACGAGATCCGCAGGTCGTACGCGGCGATCCGGCAGGGTCACGAACTCCCGGCCGGCCGGGCCGCCACCGACTACGCCGATTTCGTCAAGGCCCAGCGGGTCGCCTTCGAAGACGGCACCTTCGAAGCGCAGCTCACCTACTGGAAGTCCCAACTGTCGGGCCTGCCGGCGTTGAACCTGCCGGCTGACCACCCGCGACCGCCGTACACCGTCCACCGCGGCGAACACCTCAGCCGGGTCTTTCCGGCATCGATCGGTGCCACCGCGCGCCGCCTCGCCCGGTCGCAGAAGGTCTCACTGTCGATGCTCCTGACCGCGGCCCTCGGGGTGGTCCTGTCCCGTTACACCGGTGAGGAGGACCTCGCCGTCGGCACCACCGCACTCGGTCGGTCCGATCCCGACCTGGAACAGGTCGTCGGCATCTTCGTCAACGCGGTGGTGCTGCGGCTGGACCTGTCCGGAAAGCCCACCTTCGCCGAGCTGCTCGATCGGGTCAAGGACACCTCCCTGCGGGCCTACGAGCTTCAGGACGTGCCGTTCGAGCGGGTGGTCGACCGCCTTGCCGTCCCCCGCGACCCCAGCCGCAATCCGTTGTTCGACGTCCTTCTCCAGGTGCTCAACGAGGAGACCGGCAGCGGCTCCCTCGACCTGCCCGGAGCCACCATCAGTGTGGTCGACCAGCAGACGATGCACTCCCGGTTCGACCTGTCGCTGACCTTCGCCGAGTCGGCGACCGAGCTGAGGGTGTCGGCGGAGTATTCGACGGAGCTGTTCGCCCGGTGGCGCATCGACCAACTGCTCACCCACATCGAGCGCGTCCTGACCGGTGCGGCCGCCGACCCCGGCATCAGGGTGTCCGAGATCGACCTGCTGTCCGCCGACGACCGGGCCGAGTTGATGCGGCTGGGTCGCGGTCCGGACGACGCCGTCCGCTCCGATCCCGTGCACGTCCTCGTCGCGGAACGGGCCGCAGCGGCACCCGACTCCGTCGCGGCGGTCTTCGAGGGCGTCGAGCTGACCTACGGGGAACTGGACCGACGTGCCGCCGTCCTCGCCGCCCACCTGAGGCACCGGTGCGGGGTCAGACACGAAGAGCTGGTGGGGGTCGCGATGGATCGCGGCCTGGACGTCCTCGTGGCGTTCCTCGGTGTCGCCAAGGCGGGCGCCGCGTACGTGATCCTCGACATCGACCACCCGGTCGGCCGCCTGGAGTTCATTCTCGACGACACCGACGCACACGTGGTGCTGACCACGAGCGACCTGCTCGCCAGCCTTCCCGAGCCCCGGTCGCGTCGTTACCTGTGCCTGGACCGCGACTGGCCGGACATCGAGTCCGCCGAGGCCGGGGGAGCAGGCGACCCGCTCGACGAGGTGAGCACCGGGGACTCGTTGGTCAGCGTGATCTACACCTCCGGTTCGACGGGCCGCCCCAAGGGGGTGCTGACCGAGCACCGGGCGTTGGTGTCCTACCTGGTCCCGTTCGCCGAGACCTTCAAGTTCGGCCCCGGCGACCGGATCCTGCAGTTCGCGTCACTCGCTTTCGACCTGTGTCAGGCAGAGGTCTACGCCGCGCTCATCAGCGGCGCCACGCTGGTGTGTGCACGCCGGGAGACCCTGCACTCGACGGAGTCGCTGTCCGCGCTGATCCGCGACGAGCGCATCACCTTCGTCGGCGCACCTCCGACGCTGCTGGCGCTGCTCGACGACGGCCCGTACCCGCACCTGCGCCACGTGTTCACCGGAGGTGAGGCGTGCCCGGCCGAGCTGGCCAACCGGTGGAACGTCGCGGGTCGGACGTTCGTCAACGGCTACGGCCCCACCGAGGCGGCGATCGGCGTGACGCTGCACGTCGTACCCCGCGGGGAATACCGGACCTCGCCGCCCATCGGCGGGCCCATCACCCGACGTCGCTTCTACGTCGTCGACGAGCAGTTGGCGCTGGTGCCGGTCGGGGTGCCGGGTGAACTGCTGATCGGTGGCGACGAGGGGCTGGCCCGCGGCTACCTCAACCGCCCCGACCTGCACAGCGAGAAGTTCATCCCGGACCCGTTCCGGTCCACCGGACGGGTGTACCGCACCGGCGACCTCGTCCGCTGGAACCGCGAGGGCCACCTGGAGTTCCTGGGCCGGATCGACACGCAGATCAAGCTGCGGGGCCTACGGATCGAGGTCGAGGAGATCGAAGCGGTGCTGCGTACCCATCCCGCGGTCGACACGGCGGCGGTGAAGCTGGCCGAGGACGCGCGGGGCCAGCAGATCCTCGCCGGCTACGTGACCCTGACCGGGTCGACGGAACCATCGGTCGCCGAGTTGCGCCGGCACGCCGCCCAGTTTCTGCCGTCATACATGGTCCCGCAGGCCTGGCGGGTGCTGGAGAGCCTGCCGATGTCGCTCAGCGGCAAGCTCAACCGGAGGGCACTGCCCGCACCGGCGGCGTACGTCCAGGCCGACCGGGAGGTCGTCGCGCTGGCCACCCCGACCGAACGGCAGGTCGCCGCCGTCTTCGCCGACGTCCTCGGCATGGCCGCCTGGCGACTCAGCGCCGACGACGACTTCTTCGAACTGGGTGGCAACTCGTTGCAGGCGATGCGGGTCATCAGCCGGGTCAACCAGGCGTTCAGCGCGAAACTCGGCGTCCGGACCCTGTACGGCTCGCCCAACCTGCGCGACTTCGCCCAGCAGGTGCACCTCCAGGCCGTCGCACCACCGGCCGCCGATCCGGCCGCCGAACCGCCCCACCAGCAGGCGGGCCCGCCCGCCGATGCGCTGAGCCTGGCGCAGACGATCGCGCTGGCCATGACCGACGTCCTGGTGTCACCGGCCACCCCGGCCGCCGTCACCGACAACCTGTTCGCACTCGGCGCCGACGAGGAGCACGCGGCGAAGCTGCTCCAGCTGATCGAGCAACGCCTGGGCACCCGGATCACGGCCCGGGACCTCTACACGCCCGTCGTCCTCGCCGCAGCGGTGCAGGCGCGACGGGCCGCCGACCAGCAGGCCGACACCTGGTCACCGCTGGTGACCCTGGCCGCCGCACCCAACGACGGCACGTACCCGCCGCTGTTCTGCGTCCCCGGCGCGTCCGGCTCCCCGTCCATCTTCGCCGGAGTCGCCCGCCGGCTGAGCCCGGAACGGACGATCATCGGTCTCGAAGCGCCGGGGCTGGAGCCGGGTCAGCACGCGCTGCCCGACGTGGTGGCGTTGGCCGGCCGTTTCGTAGCGGCGATCCGGGAACGGCAGCCGACGGGCCCCTACCATCTGCTCGGCTGGTCGATGGGTGGGTTGGTCGCGTTCGAGATGGCGCGGCAGCTCACGGAGGCCGGTGCGCCGGTGCCGTTCCTGACCGTCGTCGACACCCCGCTGCCGGACCCGTCCCGGACGCCCGACGACCGGCGCACCGTCGAACAGTTCGTCGCCGACATCGCGGCCGAGGCCGGTCGGGACGCCCCCGAACTTCCCCCGGGCTACCAGGGCCTTCCCGATCAGTTCGACGCGCTGTACGCGTTCCTGCGGGACACGGTGCTACCGGCGGAGATCGGGCCGGATCAACTCGGTTGCCGCCTGTCCGTCTACCGGGCCAGCGTGCGGGCCACCTTCCGCTACCGGCCCACCTGGACCTACCCCGGCCGGCTTTCCGTGCTCAGGACCCCGGGGGCGGTACCGGCCGGGCAGTGGGCCCCGCTGGCGGCCACGGTACGCGAGTACCGCGCCCCCGGCGCGCACCATTCGATGTGGTCCGGCGAGCACCGCCCCGTACTCGCGGCGGTCATCGACACCCTCCTCGCCGCAGCGGGAGAGTGAGGGTGTTCCAGCGACTGCCAGTGCGTGAGCGGCGGAGCAGAACGGGCCTGTGGTGGCAGAACCGGGACTTCCGCCTGTTCTGGATAGGCGAGACGGTGTCGATGTTCGGGACCCAGGTCACCGCACTCGCGTTGCCGCTGACGGCGATTCTCGTGCTCGACAGCAGCACCGAGCAGGTGGGTCTGCTGCGGATGGCCCAGCTCCTGCCGTACCTGCTGCTCTCGTTGCTCTTCGGTGCCCTCGCCGACCGGATGCCGCGACGGCCGCTCATGGTCGGGGCGAATGCGGTCCGGCTGGTGCTGGTCGGCCTCGTGCCGATCCTCGCCGTCACCGGTCAGTTGAGTCTCGGCTGGCTCTACGTCGTCACCGCAGGGGTGGGTGTCGCCGCGGTGATGTTCGACGTGTGCTGGGTGTCCTACGTGCCCACCATCGTCGCCGACCACACCCGACTCATCGAGGCGAACAGCCGCATCGGCGCGGCGGACGCCGCCGCCCACATCGGTGGGCCCGGCCTTGCCGGTGTACTGGTGAACATCCTCACCGCCCCCATCGCGCTCGTCGTGAACGCCGCGTCGTACGCGGTCTCGATCGCCATGCTGCTGCAGATCAGGGCCCGCGAGGTGAAGCCGGAACGGAGCGACACGCCCCGCAACCTGCGGACCGAACTGGGCGAGGGACTGCGCTGGGTGTTCGGTAACCCGCTGCTGCGCATCCTCGCGATCCTGGGTGCCTGCTACAACTTCTTCCTGATGTTCATCCAGACGGTGTTCCTGGTGTATGCCGTCCGGGAGCTTTCCCTGAGCACCGCCGTCATCGGCGGCATCCTCTCGTCGGGTGCCGTCGGTGGCCTGATCGGCGCCGCGTCGGCGCAGGCCGCAGCGCGGCGGTTCGGCGTCGGTCGGGTGTACGTGGCCTGCGCGAGCGTGTCCTTCTCCAGCTGGATCGTGGTCCCGGCAGCCGGCGGACCGACGGTGGTGCTCACCGCCGTGCTGGTGGCGGTGTTCCTGGCCTCCGCGGTGGCGATGGGGGCGACGAACGTCATCGTCGTCAGCCTTCGGCAGACCTTGACCCCCGACACGCTGATGGCCCGGATGAACGCGGTCATGCGCATGCTGATGCTCGGCGTCGCCGCGCTCGGTGGCCCCGTCGGAGGCGGACTGGCCACCGTCATCGGTCTACGCCCCGCCCTGTGGGTGGCGGCGGGGGCGTCGATCCTGGCGTTCGTCGTGTTCTTCCCGCGCCGGATCCTGCACCTGACGGAACTCCCCGAACCGGCCGCGACCCGGTGACCGGGGCCGGCGGACGACCACCGCTGCGCCGGGCACGTCGGCCCCCACCCGGCAACCGGGCGGCCACCCCGAGACCGCAGCGTGGCGGCCTCCGGGCCGACAGGGTCCTCCCAATCCGCTAGACCTCGACCACCGCAAATCCCCCCGATGGTCAAAACACGAGTCCGGCGGCCCGACCGGGTCGGGCCGCCGGATACCGTTCAGAGGGTTGGTGATCCGTAGAGCAGGCGGTTGGGTGAGCCGCTGCCGGGATTGGTCACCACCCCTGGGGTTGCGCTGTTGACCAGGTAGGAGTGCACCTGCGCCGGGGTCCAGGTCGGATTCTTGCCCAGTACCCGGGCGGCCATTCCGGCCACGTGCGCGGAGGCCTGGAGGGTGAGATCGAGGGACGTGACGGCGGGGTTGAGCGATATCGGGTACGGCCCGCCCGCGAAGACCGGACGTCCCGCGCACCGCGCCGATCGACGCCGCGCGACTCGGTCGACGCCGCCCGGTTCGGTCAGCGTCCGCCGCGGATCAGGTCGAGGGGGGCGGTGCGGATGCCGAAGTGCTGCCGCAGGGCGCGGCCGGCGGCGTGCAGCCCGGACATGCCGTGCACGGCCGGTCCGGGTGGGGTGGAGGCCGAGCAGAGGTAGACGCCGGGCAGCGGGGTCCGGTACGGGTCCCAGCGGGCTGCCGGCCGCATCACCAGCTGCCATGGTGTGACCGCGCCGCCGGAGATGTCCCCGCCGACGTAGTTCGGGTTGTGGCTGCCGGCCTGCGCCGCCGGCACCACGTGGGTGGCCAGGATCAGGTCGCGGAAGCCGGGCGCGAAGCGTTCCACCTGGGCGACGATCTGGTCGCTGACGTCGCGCGGGGAGCCGTTCGGCACGTGCGCGTACGTCCAGAGCACCTGCTTGCCGGCGGGTGCGCGGGTCGGGTCGACCACGCCGGGCTGCACCGCGAGCACGTACGGGCGTTGCGGGTGCCGGCCGCGTACCACCGCAGTTTCGGCGATCCGGGCCTCGGTGGCCGAGCCGACCAGGTGCAGGGTGCCGGCGCGGGCGCATTCCGGATCCGCCCACGGCACCGGCCCGGAGAGCGCGAAGTCGACCTTGCAGGCGGCCCCGCCGTACCGGAAGGAACGCAGACTGCGCACGTAGCCGGCGGGTAGCCGGTCGCCGGCGATGCGCAGCAGGCCGGCGGGGGAGACGTCGAGCAGGACCGTGCGGGCCGGCGGCAGTTGGGCCAGGTCGTCGATCCGGCTGCCGGTGACCACCCGGCCGCCGAGTTGCCGTAGCCGGTTCACCATCGCGTCGGTGATCGCCCGGCTGCCACCTGCGGGGACCGGCCAGCCGACCGCGTGTCCGAGGGTGGCCAGCAGCAGGCCGGCCCCGGCCGGGGCGAGCCGGCGCGGTGGGGCGATCGCGTGCGCCGCGACCCCGGCCAGCAGTGCGGCGGCCTCCCCGGTGCGGAACCGGGCCGCCGCGGCCGGGGTGCCCTGTTCCAGGGTGCGGAGCCCGAGCAGCAGTGCGGCGAGCGGGTCGCGGGGCACCCGGCGCAGGTCGGACATGGCCGTGTCGACCACTCCCGACCAGCGTCGGACCAGCGGCCCGAGCAGGGACCGCCAGGCCGCCCCATCGGGACCCAGCCCCTCGGCGGTGCGGTCCAGGTCCCGCCAGGCCAGCGCCGCCCGCCCCCCGTCGAGCGGGTGGGCGTACGGGATCTCCGGCTGCAACAGCCGTACGCCGTGCGCGGCCAGGTCGAAGGCGCGGAAGAAGGGCGAGGCGAGGGCCATCGGGTGCACCGCGGAGCAGACGTCGTGGTGGAATCCGGGCAGGGTCAGTTCCTCGGTCCGGGTGCCACCGCCGGTGGTCCCGGCGGCCTCGTGCACCTGGACGCTCAGCCCTGCCGAGGCGAGCACCAGTGCGGCGGCCAGCCCGTTCGGGCCGGAGCCGACCACCACCGCGTCGAATCCGCCGGCTGCCTTCTGCGCTCCCATGGTGTGCCCTCCCGCCTCAGACCAACGCCTGTTCCGCAGCCAGACTGGCGTAGAGCGCATCGGTGCGGACCAGCTCCGGATGCGAACCCACGGAACGGGCCGTGCCATTCTCCAGCACGACGATCTTCTCGGCGGCGAGGACCGTGGAGAGCCGGTGCGCGACCACGACCACGGTGGTCCGGCGGGAGATCTCCTGGATCACCTCGCGCAGGGCGGCCTCGTTGGCGGCGTCCAGTTGCGAGGTCACCTCGTCGAGCAGCAGCAGCCGGGGACGGCGCAGCAGCGCGCGGGCCACCGCGATCCGTTGCCGCTCGCCGCCGGACAGGGAGAGCCCCCGGTGCCGGATCGGGGCGTCCAGGTCGCCGCCGAGCCGGTCCAGCAGGGTGCTGAGCCGGGTGGTCCGCAGCACCGCGTGGATCTCCTCGTCGGTCGCGCCGGGGGTGGCGTACGCGACGTTCTCCCGCAGCGTCCCGGCGAGCACCGCGACGTCCTGCTCGACGTACCCGATGGCGGCGCGCAGCTCGGCCAGCGGCCAGTCGGCCAGCGGCCGGCCGTCGACGAGGATCCGGCCCTGTTGTGGTTCGGTGAAGCGTTCGATCAGGGCGAGCACCGTGGTCTTGCCGGAGCCGGAGGGCCCGACCAGTGCGGTCAGCCCGCCCGCCGGCACGGTCAGGGTGAGGTCGCGCAGGGCCGGTTCGTCCCGGTCCGGGTACCGGAAGCTGACCTGTTCGAACACCACCTCCGCCGGTCCGCGGGCCGACCCCGCCCCGGTCGTGGTGGTCGGCCCGCCGGCTCCCGCCGACCCGGCCGGGACACCGGTTGCGGTGGTCGCCGGGGTGGCGGCCCTGACCGGCGGCGCGGGGGGCAGGTCGATCGGCTCGGTGGGCAGCGCGTCGATCTCGGCGATCCGGGTCAGCGCCGCCCGCCCGATCTGCAGGTAGGTGCCGGCGCCGACGAGCTGCATCACCGGGTGGCTCAGGTAGGCCACGTAGAGCAGGAAGGCCACCAGTGCCGAGACCGGCATCGCGCCGCTGGCCACCCGTGCGCCGCCGACCCCGAGCACGACCAGGAACGCGACCTGGATGGCCAGGCCGGCGCTGGTGCCGGCGACCGAGCCCCAACGGGCCAGGCTCACCCCCTGCCGGTACGCGGTCAGCGCCGCCGCGTCGATCCGGGCCGCCTCGGTGGCCTCGGTGCCGGAGGCCTTCATGGTGGTGAACGCGCCCAGCGCCCGTTCCAGGGCGGCGCCCATGTCGCCCACCGACTCCTGGGAGCGCAGCGCGGCGGCGCGGATGCGGGGCATCAACAACCCCATGATGACCACCAGCAGCACCACCACGACCGCGGTCACCCCGAGCAGGGCCAGGTCGACCACCGCCATCAGTGCTACGGCGCCGAGCAGCATGACGCCGCCGGTGAAGATGTCGATCAGGGACTGGCTGGCGATCTGCCGCAGCAGCATGGTGTCCCCGGCGACCCGGGCCAGCAGGTCGCCGGGGGCCTGCCGCTGCAACGCCGGCACGGTGAGCCGCAGCAGGTGCCGGACCAGGCCGCGCCGCCCGTCCAGGGCGACCGCCTCGGCGGTGCGCAGGATCAGGTAGTTGCCGACTCCGAGCAGTACGGCGGCGATGATCACCAGCCCGGTCAGCACGACCAGCGCCCGGCCCACCCCCTGACCGGCGGTGAGGCCGTCGATCAGCGCCTTGGCGGCCAGCGGCTGGGCCAGCCCGAGCAGGCTGGAGGCGAGCAGCAGCACGGCGGCGGCCACGAACGGACCCCGGTGTGGCCGGACGTATCCGGCGATCATGCGCAGCCAGTGCCGCTCACCGGCGGCCGGGGTGCTCACCGGTCACCCGGGGCGCGGTAGACGGTGACGTACATCGGTTCCGCGCCGGTGAACTCGTTGCCGGCCCAGTCGCTGTGCCGGGCCACCCGGACCAGTCCGGCCTGTTCGGCGTACCCGTCGACCTCGTCGGGGGTGGTGAGCCGGCTCAGCTCCGAGGCGATCCGGGACCGGCCCTCGGAGATCCAGATGTGCGCCAGGTGCCAGATCCCGTTCGCCACGTCGATGGTGGAGTACGACAGCAGCCCGGTGTCCTGGCCGGGGTAGGGCACGAAGAAGGAGTCGCGGGCCCGGCCCTGGTTGAGCACGGCCAGCGCGAACTGCGGGTTGTGGGTCTCCACCACGAGGAGCCCGCCGGGGGCCAGCCGGGCGGCGGCGGCCTTCACGACCCGTTGCTGTTCCTGCGGGTCCAGCAGCATCGACAGGGTGCCGCAGATGCAGTAGACCAGGCCGTACCGGCGGTCGTCGGACCAGTCGCGGATGTCGCCGTGCACCGGCGTGACCGGGCGGGGTCGCTCGGTGAGGGCGGCCCGCAGCGCGTCGAGCATCTCCGGCGACGAGTCCACCCCGACGATCTCGCCGACCCGGTCGGCCAGCGGCAGGGCGATCCGGCCGGTGCCGACGCCAAGCTCCAGGGTGGGTGCTCCGCCGCCCGGGTGCAGGCCGGCGAGGTACGCGACGGCCGGCTCCGCCGCCGTCCCGCCGGGGAAGAGTTGGTCGTAGAAGTCGACGAACTGGCGTCCGTAGCCGCTGTCGGCGATCTCAGTCATCTCGGGGTGCCCTCCGGCAACGGTTCGAACGGGGAGACCAGCAGGTAGTCCGGCTGGTGGGATTCGTCGTAGCCGGCGCTGCGGGCGATCACGAACTGGAATCCCCGGGGTACGTCCGCCCCGGCGTACTGCCGGTGTACGGCGTGCGCGACGAAGTCCCGCAGCACCTCGTACGGCGCGGTGGCGGTGATCTCGACGCCGGGGGTGCCCAGGTGCACGATCAGGTCGGCGCAGATGTCGAAGATCGCCTTGTCCTGCCGGCGTTCCGGGAACCAGACCACCTGCCGCCAGTGCCGGCGTGGGATGTGGGTGGTCTCCACCCAGCGGGTCTGCGCGCCGTCGGCGGTGAGCACCCGGTGCAGGACGTGGAAGTCGTGCTGCGCCGGTTCGGGGGCGAAGAAGCGCCAGTTGCCGATGAGCAACCCGGGTACGTCGTAGCGGCGGAACCGGTCGAAGACCTGTTGCGGGTGCTGGCTGAGCACGGTCACCCCGAACCAGCCGACCAGGCCGGCGGTGATCGCCGTGGTCAGTGGGCGCAGGTCGGAGCCGACCCGGCGGCTCATCGCCGGACCTCCGGGCCCGGCCCGGTGACGTCGTCGACGAACGCGGTGAGGATCGTGACGACCTCCGCGGACCGGTCGGCGTCGGTGAGGATCTCGTCGTGGTCGGCGTCGGCGATCAGGTGCCGCTGCGCCCGGGGGGCCGCGGCGGCGAACTCGTCGTGCAGGTCGGCCTGGACGGCGTCGGCACGTGCGGTCCGCCCGGCCGTCACCACCACCAGCGGTACGTCGATCCGGGGCAGCCCGGTGCTCTCGTCTTCGAAGCGTTCCTGCACCACCCGCCACTCCCGCCGGGCGGCGGCCCACAGTTGCGGGTCGCGGTACTGGGCCAGGGCCAGCGGGCGGACGGGCTCGGGCAGCCGGTCGATCCAGGGGGCCCGGGGCAGCAGTGAACCGAACCCGGCCCGCAGGGAACCGGGCATGATGGCCAGGGTGCTGGTCAGCGCCCGGCCGCCCTCGGCCTGCCGTAGGGAACGGCGGAGTTCGGCGGGGTGGCTGGAGTCGACCAGGGCCACCCCGCGTACCTGTCCGCCGAGTTGTGCGGCGGCGAGCAGGGCCAGGTAGCCGCCGAGTGAGTGGCCGACCAGGACCACCGGGCGGTCGCCGGCCACGTGCCGGGTCAACTCGACCAGGTCGTCGACCATCGTCTCGAACCGGTACTCCCCGGTGTCCCGGTAGCGGCTGGCACCGTAGCCGGCCCGCTGGTAGGTGACCGTGGTGAACCGCTCACCGAGCGGACCGGCGATCCGCTCCCAGTGCTCGGCGGTGGCGGCCATCCCGCTCTCCAACACCACCACCGGCCCGTCACCGGCAGCCCCGCCGGACCGTGCCTCGGCCCCGCCGGACCGCGCCCCGGCACCGGTGGACCGGTCGGGTGGCGGGTTGCCGGCGTACCGGTAGGACAGGACATTGCCGGCGGCGGTGGTGACGGTGCGCTCGTCGCCGCGCCCCCGCTCGATCAGCCGACGCCGCCGGACCCGGGCGACCTGGCCGGCGGCGAAGAGCACCAGCCCGGCGGCCGCCGCCACGGCGGGCAGGGTGTCGTCGCGCCGGATGCCGGCCGCGTCGCCGGTGCGTTCCCGGGGCCGGGTGGTGTAGGCGACCGCCGGATAGGTGGAGGTGAACGCCCAGAAAAACCGACCGAGCCCCATCACCCGTGCGTTGACCAGGTGGAACGCCCCGGCGGTGGCGAGCAGGTACGGGGCGGGGCGGCCCTTAGCGGCGTAGGCCAGCGGAAACGCGCACTCCATCGCCAGCACCCCGTGGGCGGCGAGTTTCGTCAGCCGGGGGTAGCGGCGCATCAGCTGCCAGACCTGCGGGTCGCCGTAGGTGAGGGTCCGGGTGATGCCGGGCAGGGCGCGTCCGCTGCGCCAGGTCTCGCTGGGCAGCTTGGCCCAGCCGGAGACCGTGTACGACAGCACCGACTGCAGGGCGACGAACCAGAGGCAGGCGTCGACCACGGCGGGCCGGCGCTGGCCGGCGCGGGCGGCGGTGGTGAGCGCCTGGACCAGGAAGGAGACCTGGTCGGCGCCGTCGCTGCCGTAGAGGTGCTGGGCGTGCAGCGCGGCCTGGCTGCCGGAGAGCACCGCGTTCGCGGCGACCCGTTGCCGGCGGCCCAGCGGCAGCCAGAGCGCGGCCGCCGCGACGGCCCGGCTGACATGCAGCGCGGTGGCCACCCGGTCGTTGGCGGCCAGGTCCAGCGCCCGGGTCAGGCGGGGGGCGTGCTCGTGGAAGGTACGCCGGTTGACCGCCCAGTTGTTCGCCCCGCCCCGCTGCCGATCCCGGCTGCGGGTGAGGTATTCCAGGCTGGCGAAGAGGTGGGTCACCGAGCTGATCCGCTCGGTCCAGTTCAGCACGGCGGAGCGGTCGAACGTGGCGGGCGGCCGGAGCCGGCGGTGCCAGGGTGCTCTCTTCATGGGTCAGCGCTTCCTGATGGTGCGGGGAGGACCGGGGCGGGACGGGTGGGCCGGTGGACCCTTGCGGTTGTAGGTGTAATGGGTGTTCACGTAAGGGCCGTTGACACCTTGTGCAGTGGTGTGTTGTTGCAGGTCGGTGGTGCGGCCCTCGAT
>NZ_JBFAQU010000012.1:0-199075 GCF_040678915.1 Micromonospora sp. NPDC049257 | reverse complement strand
GTGCGCGCCGGGGGGCGGGTCGCCCACCCGGTCCCCGGGGTGTTTTCGGGGGGCGGCGCCGCGGGGGCCCCCGCGCCGGCGGGGGGCGGGGGCCCCCCGGCCGGTCAGGCCCGGACGCTGTCGAACTGGCCCGGGGTGCGGCCGGGACCGGCCGGGCCCCGGTAGGCCTGCGCCAGGTCCAGCCAGCGGTCGGCTTCCGCCCCGACGGCGGTGAGCGCCAGGTCGGCGCGGTGCCGGCGGCGGGTGACGAGCAGGCACAGGTCGGCCGCCGGCCCGCTGATCCGCTCGGTGGCGTCCGCCGGCCCGAACTCCCAGACCGCGTCGCCGGAGGGGGCGGTGATCTCGAAGCGGAATGCGACGTCCGGGGTGTCCAGCCCGCGCGCCTGGTAGCCGAAGTCCCAGGTGCGGACGGCGAAGTCGACCAGGTGCCGGAGCCGGTCGGTGCGTTCGGGGCGCAGCCCGAGCGCGTCGGCGATGTCCTGCCCGTGGCCGAACAGTTCCATCATGCCGGCGGCGGCCAGCACCGGCGCGGGCAGCGGCCGGACCAGCCAGGGCACCGTCTGCCCGGCCGGCACCGCGGCCAGGGCCTGCTCGGCGGTGGCCCGTTCCTCGCGCCACTTGGCCAGCAGCGCCGGTGGCGGCGCGGACAGGTACGGCGACAGGGCGGTCCGTACGTTGCGGTTGAAGTCGGGCCCGAACTGCTGGGCGAGCGCGACGAACCCCGCCGGGTCCGCCGCGGCCAGTCCCGCCAGCCGGAAGGTCGCCGCCAGGTGGGCGATCTGGTGGGCGACGGTCCACTCCGGCGCGGGGGTGTCCAGCGCCCACTGCGCCTCGTCGAGGTCGGCGACCATCCGGTCGACGGCGTCACCCTCCAGGCCCAGGTCGACGAAGACGTCGTTTTGTGCGCTCACGCGGCTGTCCTCTCGCTCGTCAGCAGTGGCGAGCGTGGCCCGGCGCGTCCGAGGGCGCCGGTTGCCACGCACGACGCCGATCCCGTCGCCGCCGCGTCGGGCGGCCGGTGGCCGGGCCCGCGCCGACGGCGTCACGTCAGCACCAGCAGCATGCGGGCCGGGCGTGGGCGCTGTCTTCTCTCGTCATGCGCTGCGGCCGGGCCGTACCCCGGTGTCACCGCGGTCGCGGGCCGCGCCCGCGGTCGATGGTGGACCCGCGTCGACGGGGACGCATCCGGGCCCGTGCGCCGGGTTGCGCACCGTGGAAGAACCGCCGGCCGGGCCGCGCGGCGCATGCTGACCACGATGGGCCCGGCCGTCGACGTCCGGCCAACCCCGGCACGCCGGCGGGCCCGCCAGGGGGAGGGACCATGGTCGCCGCACGGGTCGCGTCATCGGTGGTACGCCGCCAGGTCAGGTACGTCGCGCCGGTGCCGGCCGGCACCGCCCGGGGCCTGGTGGCCGAGGTGTACGCCCAGGCGCAGGACGAGCAGAAGCTGGTGGTTCCGCCGGTGCTGCTGCACTCCCCGGCGCCGCCGGTGCTCGCCGCGTACTGGATGTTGATGCGGGAGCCGCTGATCGCGGGCCGGGTGGTGGACCGGCGCACCAAGGAGGCGGTGGCCGCCGGGGTGTCCGTGGCCAACACCTGCCCGTACTGCGTGGACATGCACAGCATCAGCCTGTACGACCTGGCCACCGAGGACGACGCGGAGGCCGTCGCCGACGACCGGATGGCCGACCTGGGTGATCCGGTGGTGCGGGCGGTGGCCGGTTGGGCCCGGCAGGCCCACACCGGTGCGACGGTCCCCCCGTTCCCGGCCGCCCACGGCCCGGAGCTGGTGGGCGTGGTGGTGGCCTTCCACTACCTGGCCCGGGTGGTCAACGTCTTCCTGCCCGACCATCTGCTGCCCGCCGGCCTGTCCGGTGCCGCCCGCCGCCGGTTCAAGCGGGCCGTCGGTCGGTTGCTGCGACCCACCCTGCGGGCCGCGCCCCGGCCGGGTCGGTCGCTGGCGTTGCTGCCGGTGGCGGCGCTGCCGCTCGACGCCGGGTGGGCCGCCGCCGATCCGGTGGTCGCCGGTGCGGCGGCCCGCGCCTACCGGGCGTTCGACCTGGCCGGTGCGGAGGCGGTGCCGGCGTCGGTACGGGCGCTGGTGCGCGACCGGCTCGACGGTTGGGACGGGCAGCCGCCGGGACCCGGTCGACGCTGGTGCGACGAGGCCGTCGGCGGGCTGCCGGAGCGGGACCGGGCGGCCGGTCGACTGGCGCTGCTGACCGCGTTCGCCTCCTACCTGGTCGACGACGAGGTGGTCGCGGGGTTCCGCCGGGTCGAGCCGACCGACCGGGCGCTGGTGCAGGCGGTGGCCTGGGCGGCGTACGCGGCGGCGCGGGAGGTCGGCCGACGCTGTGCCGGCCCCGCCACCCGATGACGTCGCCGATCAATTCCGGGGCCATCGGGTAATGCGCCGGTGGCGCACCTTTGAAGTAGACGATCTGTTTCGCCGCTGAAAACATAACTTCAGGAGGCATCCCTCCTGACGTGCGAGAAGATAGGGGGACGCCAGGTGTCGAATACATTCCGGAGATTGCGGCGACGCATTCTCACGCCCTCGTTGTCGGAGACCAAACTGGATGTGCGCGGTTTCCACCGTAAGGACCCGGCCGCCGTCGAACTGTTGGAAACCGTCGGTGAGTCATTTCTGACCGGGTACGCCGCAGCGGCCGAGGCCCGGGAGCCCGCCGACGCGGAGCCGGCGCTGGAGGCGGTGCGCGCGCAGTTCCGCGGCTTCGCCTACGAGGGTGCCGCGATGGGCTTCGCCGTGCTGGACGCCCTGCCCGGCGGCCGGTCGGACCGGGTGGCGACGTTCCTGTCCGGCCGGGGTGCCGACCACGTCTACATGGCCTACGTCGGTGTCGGCTGGGCGATGGCCCGGGTGCCCCGGTTCCGCTGGTCGAAGCTGTCCGCCCCGGACCCGCTGCTGCGCTGGCTGGTGCTCGACGGGTACGGCTTCCACCAGGCGTACTTCCACACCCGTCGGTACGTGCACGAGCACTACCAGGAGTCGGACTTCCCGTGGCCTGCCGACGGCCCCCGCTGGTACGCCCAACGCGCCATCGACCAGGGCATCGGTCGGGCGATGTGGTTCGTCGGCGGCACCGACGCGGCGGTGGTCGCCGATCTGATCGACAGGTTCCCGGCCGAGCGCCGGGCCGACCTCTACGGCGGTGCCGGCCTGGCCGCCACGTACGCCGGTGGCGTCGACGCCGACGAACTGCGCGTGTTGCTCGACCGGGCCGGTTCGCACCGTGCCCAGGTCGCCCAGGGCAGCGCGTTCGCGGCGACCGCCCGGCTGACGGCCGGCCTCCAGACCCCGCACACGGCCCGGGCCACGGCGGTGCTGGCCGGTACCACCCCGGCGGAGGCGGACCGGATCTGCGCCGCACAGCGGCCGACCGGCGCCGACAGCCCGCTGGAGCCCGCCTACGAGGTCTGGCGTCGTGCCATCGCCGACGAGCTGCGGGTACGCGGAAGGCACTGACCGGGACTCCGTCCCCGTCCCTGTTCCCGTCCCGCCGGCCGCCGGGTGGTCCCGGCGCAGCCTCCCCACACCTGCCCACGACTCGGCAGGCGCCTCGCCACGCCCGTGGCGACCCGAACGGTAAGGAGATCGTGCCCGCATGACCAGGATCGCCATCGTTGGCATGGCGTGCCGATACCCGGACGCCACCTCGCCCCGAGAACTGTGGGAGAACGCCCTCGCCGGTCGCCGGGCCTTCCGCGCGCTGCCCGACGTCCGCATGCGGTTGGCGGACTACTGGGACGCGGACCCGAGCGCCCCGGACCGGTTCTACGCCCGCACCGCCGCCGTCATCGAGGGGTACGAGTTCGACCGGCTCGCCTACAAGATCGCCGGTAGCACCTACCGCTCCACCGACCTGACCCACTGGCTCGCCCTGGACATGGCCACCAAGGCGTTGGGCGACGCGGGCTTCCCGCTGGGGGAGGGGCTGCCCCGCGACCGCACCGGTGTGGTCGTGGGCAACACCCTCACCGGTGAGTTCGCCCGCGCCAACGTCATGCGGCTGCGCTGGCCGTTCGTCCGTCGTACCGTCGCCACCGCGCTGCAACAGCAGGGCTGGGACGACGACCGGTTGGCGACCTTCCTCGACGGGTTGGAGCAGCGCTACAAGGCGCCCTTCCCGGAGATCGACGAGGACACCCTCGCCGGTGGCCTGTCCAACACCATCGCCGGCCGGATCTGCAACTACTTCGACCTCAACGGCGGCGGGTACACCGTCGACGGCGCCTGTTCCTCGTCGTTGCTGTCGGTCGCCACCGCCTGCCGGGCCCTGCTCGACGGTGACCTCGACGTCGCGGTGGCCGGTGGGGTGGACCTGTCGATCGACCCGTTCGAGATCGTCGGCTTCGCCAAGACCGGCGCGTTGGCCCGCGACGAGATGCGGGTCTACGACCGGCACTCCAACGGCTTCTGGCCGGGGGAGGGGTGCGGGATGGTGGTGCTGATGCGGGAGGCCGACGCGCTCGCCGCCGGCCACCGCAGCTACGCCACCATCGCCGGCTGGGGCATCTCCTCCGACGGTAAGGGCGGCATCACCCGTCCCGAGGTCAACGGCTACCAGCTCGCCCTGCGCCGGGCGTACGAGCGGGCCGGGTTCGGCATCGAGTCGGTGCCGCTGTTCGAGGGGCACGGCACCGGTACGGCGGTCGGGGACGCCACCGAGTTGACCGCCCTGTCGGAGGCCCGCCGGCAGGCCGACCCGACCGCCCCGCCCGCCGTGATCACCTCGATCAAGGGCATGATCGGGCACACCAAGGCGGCTGCCGGGGTGGCCGGCCTGATCAAGGCGGCGCTGGCCGTGCACCACCAGGTGCTGCCGCCCGCGCTCGGCTGCGTCGACCCGCACGAGTTGCTCACCCGCGACGACGCGACGCTGCGGGTGCTGCGGGCGGCCGAACCGTGGCCGGAGGGTCAGCCGGTGCGTGCCGGCATCACCGCGATGGGGTTCGGCGGCATCAACACCCATGTGGTGCTGGAGCGGGCCGGGACGGCCCGTCGGGTCGCCTTCGACACCCGGACGGCCCGCCTCGCCACCTCCGTGCAGGACGTGGAGCTGTTCCTGGTCGACGGGTCCTCGCGGGACGAGCTGCGCGACCGGCTGGGGGAACTGCTCGAGCACGTGCCGACCTTGGCCCAGGGGCAGCTCGCCGACGTGGCGGCCACCCTGCACGACCAGTTGGCCGACCGACCGTACCGGGCGGCGGTGGTGGTTTCCTCGCCCACCGACGCGCAGCAGCGGCTGCGGCGGCTGTGTGAGTTGCTCGACTCCGGCGAGACCCGGCTGGTCGACGGCGACGGGCGCAGCTTCCTCGGCCACGTCGGCGGCGCCGGCCGCATCGGTTACCTCTTCCCCGGTCAGGGTGCCGGCCGCGGGACCAGCGGCGGGGCGCTGCGCCGCCGGCTGACCGAGGTGGACCAGGTGTTCCGCCGGGCCGACCTGCCGGTCACCGGGGACATGGTGGCCACCGCGCTGGCCCAGCCGCGCATCGTCACCGGGTCCCGGGCCGGCCTGGCCGCCCTGGACCTGCTGGGTCTGGACGCGACCGTCGCGGTCGGGCACAGCCTCGGTGAGTTGTCCGCCCTGCACTGGGCCGGCGCGATGGACGACGAGACCCTGCTGCGGGTGACCCGCGCCCGGGGCGCGACGATGACCGAGCACAGCTCCTCCGGGGTGATGGCCAGCGTCAACGCCGGGCCGGAGCGGGTCTCCGCGCTGGTGGCCGGCGTGCCCGTGGTGATCGCCGGGTACAACGGGCCGGAGCAGACGGTGGTGGCCGGCACCGAGGACGCGGTCCGGGCCGCCCTCGACCTGGCCGCCGACGCCGGGATCGGGGCGTCCCTGCTGCGGGTCTCGCACGCCTTCCACTCACCGCTGGTGGCACCGGCGGCGGACGCGTTCGCGGGGCACCTGACCCGGGAGTCCTTCGGCCCGGTCCGCCGCCGGGTGGTCTCCACCGTGACCGGCGAGACCCTGGCCGCCGAGACCGACCTGCGGGGGCTGCTGCACCGCCAGATCACCGACCCGGTGCTGTTCGCGCAGGCGGTGGCGTTGGCCGCCAAGGACATCGACCTGTTCGTGGAGGTCGGTCCGGGGCGCATCCTCAGCGGCCTGGCCGGGGCGATCACCGACGTGCCGGCGGTGGCCCTGGACACCGACGACGAGTCGCTGCGCGGGCTGCTGCGGGTGGCCGCCGCCGCGTTCGTGGTGGGTGCCGCGCACGACTACCCGGCGCTGTTCGACGACCGGCTGCGCCGGCCGCTGCGCATCGGGGCCGAGCAGCACTTCTTCGCCAGCCCCTGCGAGCAGGCACCGCTGGTCGATCTGCCGGAGGCGACCCGGGCGGACCGCCCCGCCCCGACCGACGCCGACGGGCCGGTCGACGGTGAGTCCACGGTGCAGATGCTGCGCCGGCTGGCCGCCGAGCGGGCCGAGTTGCCACTGACCATGGTGCACGGCGAGAGCCGACTCCTGGACGACCTGCACCTCAGCTCGATCACCGTCGGGCAGATCATCAACGAGGCGTCCCGGTTGGTGAACGTGCCGCCGGCCCAGGCCCCCACCAACTTCGCCACCGCCACCGTCGCGGAACTGGCCGTGGCGCTCGACGAACTGTCCGCGACCGGCCAGGCCGGCGACCACGACCGGTCGCCTGCCGTGACCGGCGCGGCGACCTGGACCCGGGCCTTCACCGTCGACCGGGAGCCGGCCGCACCACCGACCCCGGTGGGCGGTGGCGCACCCGGTCGGTGGCAGGTCTTCGCCCCCGACGGTCACCCGCTGGCCGCGCCGCTGCGGCACGCCCTGGAACGGGCCGCCGTCGACTCCGGTGTGCTGGTGTGCCTGCCGGCCGAGTGCACCGAGGAGCACCTCGCGCTGGCCCTGGACGGGGCGAAGCAGGCCCTGGCCGGGCCGGCCGGCACCCGGTTCGTGCTGGTGCAGCGGGGTCGGGGCGCGACCGGGGTGGCCAAGACGTTGCGCCTGGAGGCGCCGCAGCTGCGGGTGACAGTGGTGGACACCCCGGCGGGACCCGGGGCCGTCGAGCGGGTGGTCGCCGAGGTCGGTGCCACCACCGGCTACCAGGAGAGCCACTACGACGACGCGGGTACGCGCCAGCTGCCCGTGCTGCGGGCCCTGCCGGTACGCGCCGCGCAGACCCGGCCCGCCCTCGACGACTCCGACGTGCTGCTGGTCACCGGTGGGGGCAAGGGCATCACCGCCGAGTGCGCCCTGGCGGTGGCGGAGCAGACCGGGGCCCGGCTGGGGCTGGTCGGCCGCTCCGATCCGGCCGAGGACACCGAGCTGGCGGACAACCTGCGGCGGATGGCCGCCCGTGGGGTGACCCTGCACTACACCCGGGCCGACGTCACCGACGCCGGGCAGGTCGCCGCCGCGGTGGCCGAGGTGCGGGCGGCGTTGGGTCCGGTGACCGCGGTGCTGCACGGCGCGGGACGCAACGAGCCGGCCGCGCTGACCGCGCTGGACCAGGCGGCGGTCCGGCGGACCTTCGCCCCCAAGCTGGACGGCCTACGGGCGGTGCTCGCCGCGGTCGACCCCGGGCAGCTGCGCCTGCTGGTCACCTTCGGCAGCATCATCGGCCGGGCCGGCCTGCGTGGTGAGGCGCACTACGCCACCGCCAACGACTGGCTGGCCGGCCTCACCGAGGAGACCGGCCGACAGTTCCCCCGATGCCGGGCGCTGTGCCTGGAGTGGTCGGTCTGGTCCGGGGTGGGGATGGGTGAACGGCTGTCGGTGGTGGAGTCGCTCAGCCGGGAGGGGGTCGTCCCGATCAGCCCCGACCAGGGCGTCGAGGTGCTGCTGCGGCTGCTCGCCGACCCGGACGTGCCGCCCGTGGTGGTGGTCAGCGGCCGGGCCGAGGGGATGGACACCCTGCGCTACGACCGTCCGCCGCTGCCGTTGCTGCGGTTCGTGGACAAACCGCTGGCGTACTACCCGGGTGTCGAACTGGTCAGTGAGGTCGAGCTGACCGCCGGCACCGACCGCTACCTCGCCGACCACCTGCTCGACGGCAACCTGCTCTTCCCGGCGGTCTTCGGGATGGAGGCGATGACGCAGGTGGCGGTCGCGGTCACCGGCCGGTCCACGGTGCCGGTCGTCGAGCAGGTGGAGTTCCCCCGGCCGATCGTGGTGCCGCCCGACGGCAGCACCGTCATCCGGGTGGCGGCCACCGTCACCGACGACGCCGTCGTCCAGGTGGCGATCCGCAGCGCCGAGACCGGGTACGCCACCGACCACTTCCGGGCCCGGCTGCGGTTCACCGACACCGCCGTCCCCGACGGCCCGCCCGGACGCACCGACCCGGGCCTGCCGCAGGTGCCGCTGGCACCCGAGCGGGACCTCTACGGCGAGTGGCTGTTCCAGGGTGGCCGGTTCCAACGGCTGCGCGGGTTCCACCGGGCCGCCGCCCGCGACGTGGACGCCGAGGTGGCCGTCGGTGGGGGTGACGCCTGGTTCGCCGGCTTCCTCCCCGACGAGCTGCTGCTCGGCGACCCCGGCACCCGGGACGCGTTCATGCACGGCAACCAGGTCTGCGTACCCGACGCCACCCTGCTGCCGGTGGGCGTGGAGCGGATCTGGCCGGCCGGGGCACGGATGTCGGGCACCGGCACGGTGCGCTGCTGCGCCACCGAACGCAGCCGCGACGGCGACACCTACGTCTACGACATCGCGGTGCGCGACGAGTCCGGGGCGGTCGTCGAACGCTGGGAGGGCCTGCGGTTGCAGGCGGTCCGGCACCGGGGTGGCCGGGGACCGTGGCTGCCGGTGCTGCTCGGCTCGCACCTGGAACGGGGGCTGGGCGACGTGCTCGGTGCCCGGGTCGCGGTCGCCGTGGAACCCGACGGCGCGGCGGACACTCCCCGCCGGGTCCGGACCGCCGTCGCCGTCGGCCGGGCCCTCGGCGCCCGGCACGAGGTGCGTTACCGCCCGGACGGCCGGCCGGAGGTCGACGGTGACCGCGGTGTCTCGGCGGCGCACGGTGCCGGGGTCACCCTCGCGGTCGCGGCGACCGGGACGGTCGGCTGTGACGTCGAGCCGGTGGCCGAGCGGTCGGCGGCGGACTGGGCGGGCCTGCTGGGCGTCCACGCCGGTCTCGCCGCGTTGGTCGCCGGGGACCGCGAGGAGAGCGCGCACACCGCGTCGACCCGGGTGTGGGGCGCGGTGGAGTGCCTGCGCAAGGTCGGCCTGCCGGCGGATTCGCCGCTGACCCTGACGCCTGGCGGCCCCGACGGCTGGGTGGTCCTGGCCTCGGGTGCGCTGCGTGTCGCCACGTTCGCCACGAGCCTGGTGGACATCCCGGAACCGGTGGTGTTCACCGTGCTCACCGACGGGTGGAGTTGATCATGGACAAGTTCTTCGAGTATCCGCACACGGTCGGTTTCGAGGAGACCAACATCGTCGGCAACGTCTACTACGTCAACTACCTGCGCTGGCAGGGACGGTGCCGGGAGATGTTCCTCAAGCAGCACGCCCCGGACGTGCTGGCCGACCTCCAGGACGACCTGAAGCTGTTCACCCTGAAGGTCGACTGCGAGTTCTTCGCCGAGATCACGGCCTTCGACGAGCTGTCGATCCGGATGCGCCTGGTCGACCTGGTGCAGACCCAGCTGGAGTTCAGCTTCGACTACGTACGCCTCGACCCGGGCGGCGGCGAGACACTGGTCGCCCGGGGTCGGCAGCGGGTGGCCTGCATGCGCGGGCCCAACAACCGGACCGCGCCCACCCGGGTGCCGGAGGCGCTGACCCGGGCGCTGGCGCCCTACACGGCCACCGTCCGGACCCAGTGACGGCGAGGGGACCACGATGGACATCTCTGCGGGCGCTGACGACGCGGTGGTCGACCCGGCCGCGCTGCGGCGGGCCTTCGCCGCCTTCGCCACCGGCGTCACGGTGGTCACCGTCGGGGGACGCACCCCGCACGGGATGACCGCGAACGCCTTCACCTCGGTGTCGCTGGACCCACCGTTGCTGCTGGTCTGCGTGGACCGGGAGGCGGTCATGCACCGTCACCTGGTGGCCGCCGGCAGCTTCGCGGTGTCGGTGCTCGCCGCCGACCAGGAACACGTGGCGCGGCACTTCGCCGACCGCCGCCGGCCGCTCGGCGCCGCCCAGTTCGACGTCGTCGACTGGCGGCCGGGCCGGCTCACCGGAGCGCCGCTGATCACCGGCGCGCTGGCCTCCTTCGAGTGCGCACTGTGGCGCGACTACGAGGGCGGCGACCACACCATCTTCGTCGGCCGGTTGTTGTCGGCCGAGAAACTCCACGAGGAGGACGCGGTGCTGTTCCTGCACGGGCGGTTCCGGCAGATCACCCCCATGCCGAGCGGGGTGGTCCGGTGACCACGGTCGCGCCCCGGGTGGTCCCCCGGGGCCCGACCGGGGTGGCGATGCTCGGCACACTGTGGAAGCTGGGCCGCGACCGGCTCGGCCTGATGCGCTCCGCCGCCGAGACCTACGGCGACGCGGTGCGCCTCGGCCCGGGGCGGGGGCTGCACTTCTTCAACCACCCCGACCACGCCAAGCACGTGCTGGCCGACAACAGTCAGAACTACCACAAGGGCATCGGGTTGATGCACGCCCGGCGGGCCCTGGGTGACGGGCTGCTGACCAGCGAGGGCGAGTTGTGGCGGGAGCAGCGTCGGGTGATCCAACCGGTGTTCCAGGCCCGCCGCATCGCCCAGCAGGCCGGAATCGTCGCCGAGGAGGCCGGCCGCCTGGTCGACCGGCTGGAGACGTACGCCGGTGGCGAGCCGGTCGACATGATGCGGGAGATGACCGGGCTCACCCTCGGGGTGCTCGGGCGTACCCTGCTCGACGCCGACCTCAGTGGCTTCCGGTCGCTCGGGGCGGCCTTCGAGTCGATGCAGGACCAGGCCATGTTCGAGATGGCGTCGATGAACATGGTGCCGATGTGGGTGCCGCTGCCGCAGCAGATGCGCTTCCGCCGGGCCCGCCGCGAGCTGGCGGAGATCGTCGACGAGTTGGCGGAGCGGCGGCGTGCCCGGCCCGGCCACGAGGACCACGACGACGCGCTGTCGCGGTTGCTGGCCTCGACCCGCCGGGAGCCGGACCCCGCGGTCGGCCGGCGGCGGCTGCGCGACGAGCTGACCACCCTGCTGCTGGCCGGGCACGAGACCACCGCCAGCACCCTCGGCTGGACCTTCCACCTGCTCGACCGGCACCCGCAGGTGTGGGAGCGGGTACGGGCCGAGGCGCTCGAGGTGCTCGGCGACCGGGCGCCGACCTATGAGGACCTGCCCCGGTTGACGTACACCTCGATGGTGCTCAGCGAGGCGATGCGTCTCTACCCGCCGGTGTGGATGCTGTCCCGCCGGGCGCAGGAGGCCGACGAGGTCGGCGGCTACGCGGTGCCCGCCGGTACCGACGTGCTGATCTGCCCGTACACCCTGCACCGGCACCGGGCCTACTGGGACGAGCCGGACCGGTTCGACCCGGAGCGGTTCTCGCCGTCGGTGTCGGCCGGCCGGCCCCGCTACGCCTACGTGCCGTTCGGCGCCGGCCCCCGGTTCTGCGTCGGCAACCACCTCGGTCTGATGGAGGCGGTCTTCGTGGTGGCCATGGTGAGCCGCCGGTTGCGGCTGCACACCCCGGCCGGGCACCGGGTGGTGCCCGAACCCATGCTGTCGCTGCGCATCCGGGGCGGTCTGCCGATGACGGTGCAGGCCCTGACGTGACCCTCGGGGCACAGCCACGAAGTGCGGTTCAGCAACATCGAATAACCGACACGCAGGCCACACTGGTTACTATTGCGCTGAGCAACTCTCAGGTTGCTCATCGTGCTGGGGGAGGTGCGATGAGTCCCGGATGCGCGGCGACCACCCCGGCCGGTGAGGCCCGAGGTGCCCGCCCTGTCCCAGGAGCCGCCGTCGCACCGACGGGCGGCTGCACCGCCGTCATCGCGAACGCGCCGACGGCCGTCACCCGCCGTGCTGTCCGGCGCCCGCTGTCCGCGGCGGCGTCACCGCCGATACGTTCGGACCGGCCGCTGCCGGGCGGCGCAGTCCCGCCGCTGGCGGCGTCCGGCGGTGGTCACCGGGACCCTGGGGGGACGGATGCGCATCTCAGATCTGGCCAGGATCAGTGGTGTTCCACTTCCGACGATCAAGTTCTACATCCGGGAGCGGCTGCTCCCACCGGGCCGACCCACCGCGCGTAACCAGGCGGAGTACGGCGAGGAGCACCTCGCCCGGCTCCAACTGATCCGGGTGCTGGCCGGCATCGGGCGGCTGAGTCTGTCCTCGGTCCGTCGGGTGCTGGCCGCCCTCGACGACAAGGGGCTCTCGCTGGGCGCCCAGTGCCGGGCCACGATCTGGGCGCTCTTCCCGGACCAGCCCGAGGAGGACGCCCCGGACGTCGGCCCGGCCCGGGTCCAGGTCGACGACTTCATCGACCGCCTCGGCTGGGAGGTCGACGCCGCCTCACCCGGTCGGGACACCCTCGCCCATGTGCTGACCGCGTTGCAGCGGCTCGACGCCAACTGCGACATCGACGTGTTCAGTGAGCACGCCGAGAGCGCGGCGCGGATCGTGACGCACGAGTTCGGGCACGAGTCGGCGCACTCCGCCACCGCCATGGCGGTCTGGAACGTGCTGTCCGAGGTGGCCTTCGAGGCGATGCGCCGGATGGCGCAGGAGAGCCACCTGGCCCACTGCTGCGCGACCTCCGCCGACCGGGTGGCGGGTGCCTGAGCGGCCACCACCATGGAATGTCGGCACGCTGGAAGACGACAGTGGGTCACCCGGGCCCCAGCCTGAAGAGGCGGCGTGCTGCCGTCCCCCGGCCCGCTGCGGTGCCGGTGTCCGTCGACCGAGGGGGAGACCACCCGACATGTCCAACCAAGCCGTACCCCGCCCTTCCCGATCGGGCCCGCTCGGCCGGCTCAACGGCCCCTACCACCGCACGGCGCTGAACCTGTACATGGTCGTGGTGCTGGCGCACTGGGCCGAGCACCTCGTCCAGGCGTTCCAGATCTGGGTGCTGGGCTGGCCGGTGCCGCAGTCCCGGGGCGTCCTCGGGCTGGCCGTGCCGTGGCTGGTCACCTCGGAGTGGCTGCACTACGGGTACGCCATCGTGATGCTCATCGGGCTGGCCCTGCTGCGCCCCGGTTTCGTCGGTCGTGCGCGTACCTGGTGGACGGTGGCGCTGGCCATCCAGTTCTGGCACCACATCGAGCACCTGTTGCTGCTGCTCCAGGCGCAGACGGGGCACTTCCTGTTCGACCGTCCCGTGCCGACCAGCGTGCTGCAGCTGGTCTTTGCCCGGGTGGAGCTGCACCTGTTCTACAACACGATCGTCTTCCTGCCGATGGTGGTGGCGATGTACCTGCACCTGCGACCCACCCCCGCCGAGCAGGCGACGATGGCCTGCACCTGCGCCCCCCGCTCGGTCAGGGCGCTCACGCCGGCATGACCGCCGCCGGACAGGACGGCCGCCGCCGTGGCTTCGGGCCGCGCGCGGCGGCCGTCGCCGTGGTGCTGGTGACCGTGGTGACCGCGCTGTGGCTGCGTTCGCCGAACCCGCCGGGACCGGCCGAGACGGTCGCCGCCGTCGTGGTGCCTGCGGACGGCAGCCGGTTGCCCACCGGGCCGACCGAGGTGCGGCTGCGCCTGGCGGGAACTCCGGATCCGAACGAGGCGCACGTGTCGTTGACGCCGGCGGACGGCCCGCAGGTGCCCACCGGTGCCTCCCGCCGCGACGGCAGCGACCTGGTGGTGTCGGTGCCGGCCCTGCCGCAGGGCAGCTACACCGTCGCCTACCACGTGTGGCTCACCGACGGCCGGCAGAGCACCGGGCGCAGCGTGTTCGCCGTCGGCGCCGCAACGCTGCTGCCGCCGGCCGCCGTCGTGCCCGAGACCGGACACCAGCACGTCGGCACCGACCCCCTGGACGGTCTGCTGCTGGTGCTGGACCTGGTGCTGCTGATCGCGCTGTCGGTGCTCCTGCTGCGCCGGCCCCGGGTCGCGTCCGATCCGGAGGAGCCCCAGGACCGCTGATCCGCCGCCTGGCGTCCGGGCCCGCTGGTGGTCCCGGGCGTCGGGTGGTCCACCGTGCGGGCCCCTCGAACCCCTGTGGTCCGGCGCGTGTGGTCCGGCCGGCCGGTGGTCACCTCGACCGCCCGTGGTCCCGGCCCGGCGCGACCGGGGTCGAACCGCCGGGCCGTGCCCGGCCGACCGTGACCCGTCCGGCGGGGCCCGGCCTGTGCGGCGGGGCCCGGCCTGTGCGGCGGGGCCCGGCCTGTGCGGCGGCGCCCGGTCTGGCCCGACTCGGCCCGGTTCGACCGGCTGACACGGCGATGCGGCGCATCCCACCTTTCGTGGGATGCGCCGCTGGCTCCGGTCGGTTCGCGGTCCGACCCGCCGTCAGGCCGCTTCGACCCGGTAGCCGACCTGGTCCAGCGCCATCCGGCGGATGTCGAGCAGGGCGAGCAGCACCGGCGGGTCGATGGACCGGGCCGGCTTGAGGCCCATCTCGATCGGGGGTACGGCCTGGTCACGCCGGACGATGATCGGTCCGTGCGAGCCGACGAAGATGTCCTCGGGGTCCAGGTCGTGGGCGTCCGTGGGGGAGCCGTCGGTGCGTACCGACTGGACGAGCAGGTACCAGTGTCCCTCGGGGACCGTCTCCAGCTCGAACGCGCCCGCGCCGTTGAGCACCGCACAGCGGACGGGTCGGCCCTCGGGCAGCGGGTCGGGGAAGAGCCCGACGAAGACGAAACCGAGGTCCTCGTCGTCCGGTCCGGTGACGGTCCCCCGTACCGTCGAGGTGCGTCCGGCCGAGCCGCCCCTGGTCTCGTCCTGCGGAATGCGCGTGCTGAAGCCCCGGTAGCGCCGGTAGGCGGTGGGGGACATGCCGACGCTGCGGGTGAAACGTGAGCTGAAGGTGCCGACACTGTTGTAGCCGACCCGCAGGCTGATGTCGGCGACGTTCAGGGTGGTGGAGACGAGCAGGTGCTTCGCCTCCTGGAGGCGGATGGCGGAGAGGAAGCGTCCGGGCGAGACGCCGGTGACCCGGCGGAAGATCCTTGAGAAGTGGAACTTGCTGAACATTGCGGCACGGGCCATGTCGTCGATGGTGAGCGGCTCGGCGATGTTGTCCCGCATCGTGACGATGGCCCGCTCCACCGCCCGTTCAATGACGTCTTCCACGGTCTCCCCCAGGTGTTCGATTCGTCGGTCGGTGGCATCCCCGGGCACAGTTGTGGCGACTGCGTGCCTACGGTGTCTATGCCGGCTGATTGACGGAGCGTTAAATCTCGATCAATGCATAAACGCGGATGCGGCCGTCGAAATTGCCTTGGCCGTCGGGGCCGTGTTGATGCTAGCGCGACCAAAGATAGGCGGCAATGAGCGCCGATGCCGGCGGTATGGATAGCCATGCTATCGATCCCGGCCGTATTTGCCAGCGGAGATCCTCGCTATCCGTCCGACCGCCCCCGATGTCGTCCGCGCAGCGTACGGCCATTGTTGGGTTGGGTGTACCGGGCGGGCCGGGGGCGGTGCGAGATGATTCGTCCGATCTGCTGGGTGGGCTGGAGGCGCTCCCAATCGGCAGGCATTAAACCGGCAATAGCCATATTTCGGGGTGTATCGAGGCAGCCGCATCGCGGTCAAGCGGGCGTTCAGGAGAGCAAAGTCAGAGAACTTTGACGCATCGCGATCGGCGAGAGACTCGCTGTGATGGCACGACCGAGCCCCGCTCGTCCGGTCCGTGCCGGCGGGAGAGCACGCTCTGAGAAGACTCCATTGGTCTTCTGGCTGACGATGTTCGTGGCCCCCGAAAGGGCTCCAGTCATCTGATGGGCGGTTAATCCGTTGGTTATTCACCCCGCCGCGGAGGGTGGTAATCATCAGTATCCCCGCCCCGGTCGGTGGCACTTCCGAGTGACCAGTCAACGGGCGAACGACGCGCCCACTAAAACGTAGGGGGACTGTTGCCGTCTCAATCTGCCGGCTTCCTTCGCCGCGCAACTCCCGCAGCCTTTGTGCTCGTTCTGCTGAGCATTCTCTTCGTCGTGGCACAGCGCCCTGCGGCGTCCGCTGCCGAGCGGTCGGAGCTGGCCGCACGGTTCCAGTTCGCCGAGCTGCCGATCGCGCTGCCACCCGCACCCGCCGCCCGCCAGGTCCGCGAGGTCAATCCGGAGTACGAGCACATCAAGTCCTGGGTGTCCTCGGTCGGGGCCGCGATCGCCCTCAACGACCTGGACGGTAACGGGGTGGCCGACGACCTCTGCCTGGTCGACACCCGTAGCGACACGGCCGTGGTGACTCCGGCACCGGACAGCGGAGCCCGCTACCAGCCCTTCGTCCTCGATCCCCGGCCCCTGCCCACCGACACCACCATGGCTCCGATGGGCTGTGTGCCCGGCGACTACAACCTCGACGGCCGCACCGACCTGCTGGTCTACTACTGGGGTCGGACGCCGGTGCTCTTCCTGCACCGGGCCGCCGCCACCGACCTGCGCCTGGGCAGCTACGCGCCGACCGAGCTGATTCCCACCCAGCCCGGTCCGGCCAACCGCTACCAGGGTGCACTGTGGAACACCAACGCGGTGGCGGTCGCCGACTTCGACGGCGACGGTCGGCCGGACATCGGCGTGTTCAACTACTTCCCCGACACCCAGGTGCTCGATCCGGACGGGCAGCCCAACGTCCAGATGAACGCCTCCATGTCGCACGCCCGCAACTCCGGCGGGGCGCACGTGCTGCGCTGGGACGCGGCCACCGGTGGTGACCAGCCCTCGGTGCGGTACGTCGAGCAGAAGGCGGTCCCCGGCCCGGTCTCCACCGGCTGGACCCTCGGCGCGGCGTCGGCCGACATCGACGGTGACCTGCTGCCCGAGCTGTACCTGGCCAACGACTTCGGCCACGACCACCTGCTGCACAACGTCTCGACCCCGGGCCGGATCAGGTTCGCCCAGACGCAGGGCCGGCGGGGCGCGTTCACCCCGAAGTCGATGGTGCTCGGTCAGGACTCCTTCAAGGGCATGTCGATCGACTTCGGTGACCTCGACAACCGGGGCAGGTTCGACATGTTCGTCAGCAACATCACCAGCTCCTGGGGGCTGGAGGAGAGCAACTTCGTCTGGATGAACAACGCCGGCAGTCCGCAGGACGCGCGGGCCAAGCTCACCCGCGGGGTGGCGCCGTACGACAACAAGGCGTCCAAACTGAACATGGCCTGGACCGGCTGGGGCTGGGACGCCAAGATGGCCGACTTCGACAACAACGGTTCGCTGGAGGTGGTGCAGGCCGACGGGTTCATCAAGGGCACCACCAGCCGGTGGGCCTGGCTCCAGGAGTTGGCGATGTCCAACGACCTGATGCTGCGCAACCCGGCGATGTGGCCGAAGGCGGAGCCGGGCGACGACATCGCCGGTAACGACAAGCTGGCGTTCTGGGTGCGGCAGGGCAAGACGTTCGTCAACCTCAACGCCGAGCTTGGCCTCGACGTGCCCATCCCGACCCGGGGCGTGGCGGTGGCCGACACCAACGCCGACGGGGTGCAGGACTTCGCCGTGGCCCGCCAGTGGGGTCCGCCGGCGTTCTACCGCAACACCGCCGCGTCCCCGGGTGGCTTCCTCGGTCTGCGCCTGCACCGGCCGACGGTGGGTGGCCCGGCCGACGCCCGGACGCCGGCCTACGGCGCCCAGGTCAAGATCCGTACCGCCGACGGGCTCACCCAGGTCGCCCAGCTCGACGGCGGCGGCGGGCACTCGGGCAAGCGCAGCTTCGACGTCTTCTTCGGGCTGGGCTCCGCCGGGGACCGCCCGGTGTCGGCCGAGGTGTGCTGGCGTGACCTGACCGGCGCGACCCACAAGCAGACCCTCTCGCTCACCTCCGGTTGGCACGACCTGATGCTGACCGCCGACGCCCAGGAGATCACCCGATGACTGACGTCAGACAGGAAGGCGTGACCGACGCCGCGGTGCGTACGGTCCCGGGCGGGGTCCGGCCCGTCGATGCGGCGACCCCGCCCACGGCCCGACCGGCGGTGCCCCGGGTGGACGGCAAGGACCCGCGCTATCTGGCGCTGCGCAACTTCGCCATGTCGATGTCGATCTTCAACATCATCGGCTACACCCTGCTCGGTTTCGAGCAGCCGTGGACCTGGCCGTTCTTCGCCCTGCTGGTGGGTTACACCGCCGAGATCGGGATCGAGATGGTGTCGGCGTGGGCCGGCAAGCGGCGACCCGCCTTCAGCGGCAACGGGGTGTGGGGGATGTACACCTTCCTGCTGCCCACCCACATCACCGCGCTGGCGGCGAACATGCTGCTCTACGCCAACGACCGGTTCTGGCCGGTGGCGTTCGCCGTGGTCGTCGCGATCGGGGCGAAGACCGCCCTGCGGGCGCCGGTCAACGGGCGGATGCGGCACTTCATGAACCCGTCGAACTTCGGGATCACGGTGACGCTGCTGGCCTTCTCCTGGGTCAACATCGCGCCGCCCTACCAGTTCACCGAGAACGTGCCGGACGCGATCAGCATCATGGTCCCGCTGGTCATCATCACCGCCGGTACGGTGCTCAACGCCATGCTCACCCGCAAGGTGCTGCTGATCGTCGGTTGGCTCGGCGGTTTCGTCATCCAGGCGGTGGTCCGGGCGTTGGTGCTGGACGTGGCGATCTGGGCCGCGCTGGTGCCGATGACCGGGGTGGCCTTCGTCCTGTTCACCAACTACATGATCACCGACCCGGGTACGACGCCGTCGCGGGGCCGCAACCAGTTCATGTTCGGCTCCGCGGTGGCCGGGGTCTACGGGGTGCTGGTCGCGTTCAACGTGGTCTACACCCTCTTCTTCGCCGTCACCATCGTCTGTGCCGTCCGTGGCCTGATGTGGTGGGGCATCTGGTGGCGTGACCGCAGTCGCGAGCGCGCTCGGGGGTCGGTGCCGGTCAGTCCGGCGGCGCCGGCGCTGGTTCGCTGATCCGGTCCGTGACGACGTGGGGCCGTCCCGCCGGGGCGGCCCCACGTCCGTCCCGGCGGGACGGATCGCCGCGACCGGCTGCCGGCCGGGGCGGGGGAGCCCGGTGTGCCGCCCGGTCAGCCGGTGCGCAGCAGCGGCGGCAGGCCGGCCGCGTGCACCACGGGCGGATCGAAGGTGCGCATGGGGCGCAGGGTGAGGTCGGCCCGGATCGACCGGGACGGGCAGCCGACCGTCACCGGCCCGTGGTGGCCGACCAGCAGCGGTCGCACCCCGGTGGTCGACCGGCGGCGGTGCACCGCGTGGGCCAGGACGAACCAGGTGCCCGGCGGCACCGGGCCCAGCAGGTACGCGCCGGGGCCGGGCAGGACCGTGGAGCTGACCGGCTTTCCCTGCTGGATCCGCTCCGGGAACAGCCCCACGAAGATCCAGTCGGGCGCCTCGCCGGGAAGCGTCCTGATCTGTCCCCGCACGGTCGGGCCGGTGGCGTCGGCCGGGTCGGGGCGGATCGGGCACGGCGGCCGGTAGGGCAACTCCCGGCCGAGGGCGCGGCCGAGCCGGCGGAAGCTGGAGGGGGGCAGACCGACGCTGCTGCTGAACCGCGCGCTGAACGTGCCGACACTGGTGTAACCGACCTGGTGGCTGATGTCGGTGACACTCCACGAGGTGGCCAGCAGCAGGTGTTTGGCCCGCTGGAATCGGATCGCCGACAGAAAGCGCCCGGGTGACACTCCGGTTACCCTGTGGAACACCCGGCAGAAGTGGTACTTGCTCAGCAGGGCGGTTCGCGCCATCTCGTCCACGCTGAATTGCTTCCCCAGATTCTGGTGCATTTCGGCGATGACCCGCCGGACCGCCCTGCTGCTGTGGTCTTCCATCGTGCCCCCGGCGAGCGTAATGGTGGGTGCTGGTCTGTACGACGTGGATCGTCTGGCTGAGCTGCGACGATGCAGCGTCGTTCCGGTTCCGCGACGTCCCCCGGGGCGGAATCGGCAAATGGCGGTTGACGCCGACAAAAGGGTTTTGTCGGTTTTGTCGAATCAGCTGACCTCAATGCTAGGGCACCCTCTGAGCATGGTCAACGGCGCGAAATCCGAATGGCACTAACAGGTGTCTTTTCCGGATGCGTACCCCCTGTCTATCCGGTGATGATTGCCGTCATGGCCCGATGCGCCCGGCTCAATGATTGATGTCGGAAAAGCGCTGCGGGCGGATCGCCCGTCGCCATCCGGCGATTCGACCGTTGACCTGGGCAACGAGGAAGGTGCGCCGGACCCGGTGCCGGCGTCACGATGAGAGGCGTCCGCAAATGGGCAACGTGAGGACCGACAACGCCGACGACGACGAGGCCCGCCCCCGGCCCGGCCGACCCCGTACCGCCGCAGCGGACGGGGCGCACCGGACGCCCTCCGCCCTGGACGCCTGGGCGCGGGCGAACCGGCGTGGGCAGTGCGACTGGGCCGACCCGGAGACCGAGCCGCACCTGATCCGCGGTCTCGACTGAACCGGACCACCACGTCCGCGCCGGCCGCTGGAGGGAGAAGGACCGTGAAGGGAATCGTCCTGGCCGGAGGGTCGGGCACCCGGCTCTACCCGATGACCGTGCCGGTGTCCAAGCAGCTCCTGCCCGTCGGTGACAAGCCCATGATCTACTACCCGCTGTCGGTGCTCATGCTGGCCGGCGTCCGGGACATCCTGGTCATCGCCAAGCCGGCCGACCTGCCGCAGTTCCGGCTGCTGCTCGGCGACGGCTCCCGGCTCGGCCTGGCCATCTCCTACGCCGCGCAACCCGAGCCACGCGGCATCGCCGAGGCGTTCCTGATCGGGGCGGACCACGTCGCAGGCCACCCCAGCGCGCTGATCCTGGGCGACAACATCTTCCACGGCACCGCGTTCTCCCGGCTGCTGCGCGAGGAGACCGCCGCGGTCAGCGGCTGCACCCTGTTCGGCTACCCGGTCCACGACCCGCAGCGCTACGGCGTCGGCGTCACCGGCCCCGACGGCACCCTGCGCGACATCCAGGAGAAACCGTCCCAACCGCACTCCAACCGCGCCATCACCGGCCTGTACCTCTACGACCACGAGGTCGTCGACATCGCCAAGAACATCAGGCCGTCCCGCCGGGGAGAACTGGAGATCACCGACGTCAACCGGGTGTACGTCGACCGGGGTCGGGCCCGCCTGGTCGACCTCGGGCGCGGCTTCGCCTGGCTGGACACCGGCACCCCGGAGTCACTGCTACAGGCCAGCGTCTACGTGCAGACCATGCAGGAACGCCAGGGCGTCCGGATCGCCTGCCTGGAGGAGACGGCGCTGCGGATGGGCTACATCGACGCGGCGGCCTGCCACCGGCTCGGCGCCGCCATGGCCGGCTCCGACTACGGCCGCTACGTGATGGACATCGCCGAGGAGTTCGGCGCCTGACCCGTGCGGTGCCGCCCGTGCGGTCCGGCGTCGCGCCGCAGGCCCGCCGCCCGCCGCCGTCAGCCGGTGGCCAACGGCAGCCGGACGACGAACCGGCAGCCCTCGGCGACGTTGTGCACGTCCACCCGGCCGCCGTGCGCCTCGACCAGGCCGCGCACGATGGCCAGCCCCAACCCGCCGGAACCCGCCATCGGGCCGTTGCCCGCGTGCGGGGTGCGGGCCGGCTCGCCCCGGAACGCCACGTCGAACAACCGGGGCAGGTCGGCCTCGGGAATGCCGCCGCAGGTGTCGGCGACGGCCAGCCAGGCGACGTCGCCGTCGCGCCCGGCGTCGACCCGGACGGTGCCGTCGGCCGGCGTGTAGCGCACCGCGTTGAGCAGCAGGTTGCCCACCACCCGGCTCAGCTCGCGCTCGCTGGCGGTCACCGTGGGCCAGCCCGACTCGGCGGACAGCAGCCGGATGCGGCGCGCGGCGGCCAGCGGCGCGGTCCCGGCCAGGGCGTCGGAGACCACGTCACCCAGCGGCACCGCCGACAGTGACAGCCGCAACGCCCCGGCGTTGATCCGGGACAGCTCGAACAGGTCGTCGACCAGCCGGGTCATCCGGTCGGTCTCCACCCGGATCCGGCGGTGGTACTCGTCGACCGTCACCGGGTCGGCGACCACCCGGTCCTCCAGCGCCTCCGCCATCGCCCGTAACCCGGCCAGCGGGGTCCGCAGGTCGTGCGACACCCAGGCGACCAGGTCCCGGCGGCCCTTCTCGATCCGCCGCTCCCGGGCCCGCGCCTGGTCGGCCCAGACCGCCGCGGTGGCGAGCCGGCGGGCGAACAGCCAACCCACCGCGAGGCTGACCAGCGCCGCCGCCGAGACGGTGATCAGCACCACCTCCAGGTCGTGCGGGGAGAGGAACATCGCCTCGGCGATCACCGCGACCCCGGCCACCACGGCGCTCACCGTCATCGCCAGCAGCACCGTGACGTGCACGGTGATGGACCGGCCGCGTAGCAGCCGCAGCATCCCCGCGCCGAGCAGCCCCACCCCGCCGGCCGCGGCCAGCGCCGCCCCGAAGATCAACGCCAGGTCAGTCATCGGCCGGCTCGTACCGGTAACCCACACCCCAGACCGTGACGATGCGGCGCGGGTTGGCCGGGTCGTCCTCGATCTTCTCCCGCAGCCGGCGGACGTGCACGGTCACCGTGGACTGGTCGCCGAACCGCCACCCCCAGACCCGTTCCAGCAGCTCAGCGCGCGACAGCGCCCGGGCGGGATGCCCCATCAGGTGGGCGAGCAGGTCGAACTCGCGCAGGGTCAACGCCAGGTCGCGACCGTGCAACCGGGCCACCCGGGGACCGGTCAGCACGCTCAACCCGCCGTCGGTGAGCACCTGCGCCGTCGCCGTGACCGGCTCACCGCCGGCCCGGCGCAGCACCGAACGGACCCGCAGCACCAGCTCCCGGGGGGAGAACGGCTTGCTCAGGTAGTCGTCCGCACCCAGTTGCAGGCCGAGGATCCGGTCCGCCTCGTCACCCCGGGCCGTCAACATCACGATGGGTACGCCGTCCGGGCGCTGCCGCAACCGACGGCACACCTCCAACCCGTCCAGCACCGGCAGCATCACGTCCAGGACGACCAGCTGCGGAGGCGAGGCAGCCACCGCGGCGAGCGCGGCAGCCCCGTCCCCCACGTGGTCCACCTGGTAGCCGGCGTGCTCCAGATAGCGGCACACCACGTCGCTGACCGTCCGGTCGTCGTCGACCACCAGCACCCGTTGCGCCACCGGCACCTCCCTCTCGTGCCGGCCAGCGTAACGGCGCGACGGGCCGCCGAACCTTGCCAGCTGATTACGGTGCGCCGCTCAGGCCGCCCGGCGGTCCCGGGCCTGCGCGCCGTACGGCTGCACCACGGCCCGGCCGGGCTCGTCCAGCTCGTCGAGACGCAGCCGCCACCGGGACCGGCCGGCCCGTCGTCCCTGCGGTGGGCCGCTCGGACGCGGACCGAGCCGGAACAACAGCACCGTGATCAGGTAACCGCCGACCAGGAACCCGTGGCTGACCAGCCGGGGCACCGCCACCTGCGCGGTGACCAGGTCGTTGACCGACAGCAGGACCAGGGTCGCGACGAAGGCGCTCAGCATCGGCAGCAACCCGGCCGGCGGGGTACGGCGCAGCGCGACGAACAGGAAACCGGCGCCCACCGCGACGTTCCACGCCGCCGACTCGTGCCACAGGTGCTGCCCGGTCGGGTGCAGGTGCTCGGCGTTGACGCCCTGGCCCACCTGGGCCAGCCCGAGGGCGAGCTGGACCGCGCCGAGCAGCCCCAGGGCGACCCGCAGGCCGGCGGTCGACCCGCCACGCCACCGCTCGAACCGTCGTCGCCCCGGTGGCGGCACGGCGGCGAGGATCGACTCGGTCAGGTCGGGCACCGCCGCCACCACCCGGGTACGCGCCCGCCGGGTCACCATGGCGGCGACCTCGTGCCAGGCGCGGCAGTCCGGGCAACCGTCGAGGTGCGCCTGGACCGCGCCCCGCTCCTCGGCGGTCTCCTCCCCGTCGAGCTGGGCCGACAGGATCTCCCGCCAGGACGCGCACCGGTCGCTCATCCCGCCACTCCTCGTCCGTACCGTCGGCCGCTACCACGCAGCGTAGTGAACCGGACGGTCCCCTCGTCCGCATGGTACGGACCGGACCCGTCCGCCGGTTCACCCGTCGGCGCAGCGCTCCGAGAGGGCGTAGCGGACCAGCACCACGTCGCCGATCTGGCGTACCTCGGCGACCCGGGCCCGGCGACCCGGGTGCCACGGGAACGCACCGTCGCCGACGAACCGGGGGGCCCGTCGGTCGCCGACGAAGAACGGGGCGACCACCAGGTGCAGCTCGTCGGCGAGCCCGGCGGTGAGGAACTGGGCGTGCACCGTCGCGCCGCCCTCCACCATCAGCCGCTGCACCCCCCGGCCGGCCAGGTCCGCCAGGGCCCGGGCCGGGTCCAGCGGGTCACCCGCGTCGACCACGGTGGCCGCCCCGGCGAGCAGCTCGGTGGTCTTGTCCACCGCCGGCCCCGCGCAGTAGACGATCTTCTCGGCGTCACCGACGGTGAAGAACCGGGCCGCCGGGTCCAGCAACCCCCGGGCGGTCATGGTCACCTTCACCGGTGACGGCGACAGGCCGGCGGCCTGCCGGGCGGCCCGCAGCCGCGCCGAGCGGACCACCAGCCGGGGGTCGTCCGCCCGGATCGTGCCCGCGCCGACCAGGATGGCGTCGCAACCGGCCCGGACGGCGTCGATGCGGTCCATGTCCTCCGCGTTGGACAGCAGCAGCCGCTGCTCGGTGGCGTCGTCGATGTAACCGTCGATCGACGTGGCGCAGCTGAGCAGCACGTACGGCCGCCCGGTCGACGCCGGCACGGCGGTGGTCGCCGTCCCCGCCGGTACGACACCCATCAGTTCAACGACGGCAGGTCGACGGCCCGGGCCGCGGCCCGGCTCGCCTTGGCCGCCAGGTAGTCGGCGTTGGCGGGGGACAGGAACACCCCGGTCGGCACCACATCGGCCACCGCCACGCCCAGCCGGGCCAGCTGTTCGGCCTTGTCCGGGTTGCTGCTCAGCAGCACCAGCTCCGGCACACCGAGCACCGCCAGCATCTGCGCGGCGGCCCGGTAGTCCCGTTCGTCCTCGTCGTGCCCGAGCGCCACGTTCGCCTCGTAGGTGTCCAACCCGGCGTCCTGCAGGGCGTACGCGTCCAGCTTCGGGTAGAGGCCGATGCCGCGTCCCTCCTGACGCAGGTAGAGCAGGAAACCGCCCGCCTCGGCGATCCGCTGCACCGCCTCGCGCAGCTGCGGACCGCAGTCGCAGCGCTGGCTGCCGAAGACGTCCCCGGTCAGGCACTCACTGTGCGGGCGGACCAGCGGCGCCGCCCCGCCCGCCGCGTGCCTGCGCAGCGCGCCCGACCAGTCGCCCAGCCCGAACGCCAGGTGCTCCCGGCCGTCCACCAGCCCGTCGAACGAGAAGACCCGGGCGGTGGTGGCGAACCCGTCGGAGAACCGCAGGGGGACCGTGACCTGTGTCCGGACCGTCGCGGCCGGCAGTGCGTCGTACATGTGTCTCCTCTGTCAGGCGCTGCCGGCCAGCCCGGCAGCGGGTACCGGTGAGGAACCACCCTGAGTTCCCACCGTACGGTCACCCCGTCGTTCCCGCAGCGCGGACGGGCGACCCCGCAGCACCAGCACGGCGGCGCCCGGCAGGGCTGCCACCAGCACCAGCGCCCCGTACACCAGGGCGGTCGCCACCCCCTCGGCGGCACCGAGGCCGGCTGCCCCGAACGCCCAGGCGGCCATGCCCTCGCGCGGCCCGAAGCCCGCCATGTTGGCGGGCAGCCCCATCGCCAGCAGCGCGAGCAGCGTCAGCGGCACCAGCACCGACAGCGGCGCGGTGACCCCGGCCACCCGGCCCGCCAGCACGAACGTCGCCAGGTGGCAGCCGACCACCACGGTCGAGGCCAGCAGCACCCCCGGCCCGGTGCGCCGACCCAGCAGCCCGGCCCGCACGTCGGCGACGACGGCGCGCACCGCGCGGGCCCGCCGTGACGGCCCCGACCGGGGCAGCGCCCGGACCAGCACCACCAGCACCAGGCCCACCGCGACCGCCACCCCCGTCACCATCGGCAGGTACGGCCGCACCGGCGACGGCAGGGCCAGCAGCAGCACCACCGCGAGCACCACCTGGACCACCTGCCCGGCGGTCCGCTCCCAGACCACCGCCCGCACGGCCCGACCCAGGTCACCGGCCTCCCGGCCGTGGCGGACCGCCCGGTGCACGTCGCCGAGCACCCCGCCGGGCAGTGTCGCGTTGAGGAAGACCGCCCGGTAGCAGTCGGCCACCGCCGTGCCCAGCGGCAGCCGGATGCCGAGCGCCTCGGCGACCAGCCGCCACCGCCACGCGCAGCCGACCGTGGCCAGCGCGCCCAACGCCAGCGCGGTCAGCACCGCCGGGGTGTCGATCCGCCGCAGCCCGGCCAGCGCCGGGCCGGTGCCCAACCACCACAGTAGCGCCCCCACCAGGCCCACCCCGGCGAGGTTGCTCAGCCAGGCCCAGGCCGAGGAGCCCCGGGCCGCGGGGGAGGACGGGGTACGGGCGACAGCTGTGCCGGTGGGGTCCGGTGACACGCGGTTCCTCCTCGGGGATCTTGTCCTTTCTCACGTACCGGCCGGCGAACCGGTTCATTCCACCCCGGCGAGCAGGTCGTCGTGGCCGACGGTGACGGTGAGTCGACCGGCCAGCGCCTCGGCCCGTCGCCACCGGACGTAGTCGGCGGTCCGGTCGGCCAGCTCGGGCTGCTGCGCGAGCGCCGCGTCGAGCCAGCCGTCGAACCACTCGACGAGCAGCTTTGCCCGGTCCGGCCCGAGCCGCCACGGGCTCGGCCGCACGGTCACCGGTAGCCCGTGCCGGCCGAACTCCGCGACGGTCGCCGCCGCGGCGTCCGGCCCGAGCAGGTCCCGGCCGTCGACGGTACGCCGCTGGTGGGCGTCGAAGGCGGCGGCGATCTCGGCGTCCAGCGGGTCGGCCGGGTCGAACGCCACCCGACCGACCACGGAGAGCACGAACAGGCTCGGGCAGCCGACGCCCGCGCAGGCGCCCACCACCCGGCCGATCTCGTCGGCGCTGAACATGTCCAGCAGCGCCGACGCGGTGACCAGGTCGGCGTCGGCGAGGTCGGCGGCGGTCAACCGGGTGAGGTCGCCCTGCCGGGTGGTCACCTCGACCGGACTGCCGTCGGCGGCGACCGGCACCGCCGCGCCGGCCCGCTCCAGCAACCCCGGGTCCCGGTCGTGCAGCACCCAGCGCTGCGGGCCGGGCAGCAACGGGGCCAGCCAGCGCAGCATCGAACCGGTCCCGCTGCCCAGGTCGTGCACCACCCACGGGCGGTCCCCGCGCAGCGACGTGACGGAACCGACCCCGGTCACCTGCATCCCGGGTCCCCCCTCACCGGCCGGCGACAGGTCCGCCGCACCGCCGGTTGCCGCACCCGGGCCACCGGTGGCGGTCGTCGGCATGCCGGAACCACCGGCACCCGCCGTGCCGGTGCCGGTGAGCCGGGCGCGGAGCAGGTCGACCAGCTCCCCGCTGCGGGCCTCGGCGTCGGCGGGCTCCCGCAGCCGCAGCCAGTCGGCGAACGGTTCGGTGGCGTACGCGGTCATGTCCTCACTCCGTCCAGCACCTGGGAGATCACGGTCGTGGTGGCCGGCCAGCCGGGCAGGTCGACCCGCCGGTCCCGGGCCGCCCGGCGGAGGCGGTCCCGCAGGTCGGCCGAGTGCAGCCAGCGCCGCAGGGCGCCGGCCAGGGCCACCGGGTCGTCCGGGGGCACCAGCATCCCGGGCGGGGTGCCGTCGCCGGCCCGGCCCAGCGCCTCGGGAACCCCACCGGCGGTGGTGCCCAGCACCGGCAGCCCCCGGGCCAGGGCCTCGACCACCACCATCCCGTACGTCTCGGCCCGCGACGGCAGGACCAGCAGATCCGCCCCCGCGTACGCCGCCGCCAACGCCGGCCCGGTCAGCGGACCGTGCCAGCGCACCCGCCCGGCCAGCCCGCCCCGGTCGACCCGCTGCCGCAGCGCCGCCACGAAGGCCGGATCGCGGTCCAGCGCGCCGACGCAGTCCAGGGTCCATGGCCGGCCGGCTAGCCCGGTCACAGCGTCGACCAGCACGTCGTGCCCCTTGACCGGGGTGACCGCCGCGACGCAGAGCAGCGCCGTGCCGGTGGCCGTGCCGGCGGCGACGTCCGCCGGGTCGACACCGGGAACGGCCACCGTCACCCGGTCCGGGTCGATCCGGTGCCGGGCCAGCAGCAGCTCCCGGGTCCAGCCACTGGTGGTGACGAGCGCGTCGGCGTGCGGCAGCCCGCGCGCCTCGGCGTCGTCACCGAGCGGCATGTGCACCAGCACCACCTGACGCAGCCGGCCGGCCTGCGCCGCCAGCAGCTCCGGCACGGCCGAGGCGACCAACCCGTCGTAGAGCACCGTCGTGCCCTCCGGCAGGGCCGCGAGCACCCCGGCCAGCCGGGCCCGCGCCGCCTCGTCGGGGTGCGGCCACGCCCCGGGCACCCCGTGCTCGCGCACCGTCCACCCGGTCGCCGCGAGCCCGGCGCAGACCCGCCGGTCGTAGGCGTTGCCGCCGC
Source organism: Micromonospora sp. NPDC049257 (assembly GCF_040678915.1). Classification (NCBI taxonomy): domain Bacteria; kingdom Bacillati; phylum Actinomycetota; class Actinomycetes; order Micromonosporales; family Micromonosporaceae; genus Micromonospora; species Micromonospora sp. NPDC049257. The sequence goes on along the minus strand of NZ_JBFAQU010000012.1, from coordinate 170,501 downwards.
TGGGGGTGGCCGGATCGTCGATGTCGCCGGGCAGGACGACGTGCACCGCCGGCACGGGTTACAGCGACCGCTCGTAGCTGGCCCAGGCGATGTGCGACTCGTGCAGGGTGACGGTGATCCCGGCCAGCTCCCGGGCGCCCTCGCCCAGCCCACCGGCGTGCACCCGGTCGGCGAGCCGGTCGGCGACGGCCCGGCACAGCACCTCGGTGGTGGTGTTCTGCCCGGCGAAGGCCGGCTCCTCGTCCAGGTTGCGGTACGTCAGGTCGGCCAGCACCGCCTTCAGCTCGTCGATCGCCCGGCCGATGTCCACCACGATGCCGTCGGCGTCCAGCTCCGGGCGGCGGAAGGTGGCGTCGACGACGAAGGTCGCCCCGTGCAGCTTCTGGGCCGGCCCGAACACCTCGCCCCGGAAGCTGTGGGCGATCATGATGTGGTCCCGTACGGTCACGCTGAACACGGTGTCTCCTCGTCGTAGCTGATCAGATGGCACAGTGCGGGCAGCTCCCCCGAGGCCAGGCGGCCGAGCACCTCGGGCAGCTCCGCGAAGCGGGACCGCCCGGTCAGCAGCGCGTCGAACACCGGGTCGGCGAGCAGCTCCAGGGCGAGCGCCAGCCGGTCGGCGAAACCGCGCCGGGACGCCCGCGCCGGGGAGACCGTGCCGACCTGACTGCTGCGGACGGTCAACCGCCCGGCGTGGAACGCCCCACCCAGCGACAGCTCGACCGGCCGGTCGCCGTACCAGCTCAGCTCGACCACGGTGCCCTCCGGGGCGAGCAGGTCCAGGCTGCGCTGCAACCCGGCGGCGGTGGCGCTGGCGTGCACCACCAGGTCCCGTCCACCGGTCGCCGCCGCCGGCAGGGCGAAGTCGACGCCCAGCGCCGAGGCGACCGCCGCCCGCGCCGGATCGGCGTCGACCAGCTCCACCCGCACCCCGGGGAAACGGGCCAGCAGGGCCGCCACACTGCACCCCACCATCCCGCCGCCGACCACGCTGACCCGGTCGCCGACCAGCGGCGCGGCGTCCCACAGGGCGTTGACCGCCGTCTCCACCGTGCCGGCCAGCACCGCGCGGGCCGCCGGCACGTCGTCCGGCACCGGGGCCACCGCCGACGCCGGCACCACGTACGCGCTCTGGTGCGGGTGCAGGCAGAACACCGTCCGCCCGCGCAGCGCCGCCGGGCCGACCTCGACCACGCCGACGCTGAGGTAGCCATACTTGACCGGGGCGGGGAAGTCGCCCTCCTGGAACGGGGCACGCATCGCCGTGTACTGGCTCTCCGGCACGCCGCCGGTGAAGACCAGCGTCTCGGTGCCGCGGCTCACCCCGGAGTAGCGGCTGCGGACCAGCACGTCGTCGGGGCCGGGCGTGGGCAGGGTCACCGGCCGCAGCTCACCGACGCCGGGGGAGCGGAGCCAGAAGGCCCGGGCATCGCGGATCACGCGGGTTTTCTCCTCTTCTGCCGGCGGAACCGAACGAAACGGCCGCGTCCTGCGTACCCACTGCCGAGGTCGTCGATCATAAACACGGAGGCAGGGTGTCCAGGGTTCGAACCGGTCCGGTGCTCGGCCTGACCGTACAAACCGTCCTGCTGGCAGGGCTGGCCGCGACCGTCGGGCTCGACGTCGCCGGTTGGCTGGCCGGCCTCGGGTACGGCGTGGTCACCTGCGTCGCGTTGCAGCGCGGTCTGCGCCGCCGGGGGGTCGACCGGCTCGGGCCGGCCGACCGGGTGACGCTGACCCGGGGGGTGCTGGTCGGCGGGGTGACCGCCCTGGTCGTCACCGGTTTTTCCGAACCGGCCCCGCTGGCGGTGCTGGTGCCGATGACCGCGGTGGCGTTGGCGCTGGACGCGGTGGACGGCTGGGTGGCCCGGCGCACCGGCACGGTCAGCGCCCTCGGCGCACGTTTCGACATGGAGGTCGACGCGTTCCTCATCCTGGTGCTCAGCGTCCAGGTGGCGCCGGCGGTGGGGCCGTGGGTGCTTGCCATCGGCGGCCTGCGGTACGCCTTCGTCGCCGCCGGCTGGTTGCTGCCCTGGATGCGCGGGGCGCTGCCGCCGCGCTTCTGGCGCAAGGTGGTCGCCGCCGCGCAGGGCGTGCTCCTGCTCGTGGTCGCCGCGGACGTGCTGGCCCGACCGTTGACCGCCGTGCTGGCGGCGGTGGCGCTGGCGTTGCTGGTCGAGTCGTTCGGTCACGACGTGGGCTGGCTCTGGTGGCACCGGTCGATCCGGTCGATCCGGCCCGTCCTGCCAGTCAGGCCCGTCGCGCCGACCGCCGGCACGTCGATCTCCGTCCCGCGGGTGTCGCCGGTCGGGATGCTGCCGTCCGTACCATCGGTGCGGCCCCGGGTGGAAGCCGTCGCCGACCGGCCGCCGTTCGTCGCCCACCAGCCGGTCTGATCCGGACCGTCGATCCCGCCCGGCCCTGCCGCCGGGCTCCCTGCCAGGAAGGACCTTCCGGAGTGTCGTTGTTGTCACGCCTGCGTCGCCCGAGCACGGCAACCGGGCGGGCCCCCGCCCGGGCCGACCGGTCCACCCCGACCGGCGGGCCCGCCGGCGACGCGCCGACCCCGACCCCGCCGGAGGCGGACCCGACGACGCCGCAGGCCCCGGCGGCGGCCGGGCGGGCCCGGTGGCGGACCGTCGCGGTCCGGGTGACCACCGTGCTGGCCGGGATGCTGGTCCTGGCGGTGCTGACCGCACCGGACCGGCTCGACCAGGTCACCCCGGTCGCGTTCCTGCGGGTGCCGGTCGAGGGGCTGCTGGCTGCCGCCCTGCTGCTGGCGCTGCCCGGTCGGGCCCGACGGCCGGTCGCCGTGTCGATCGGGGTGGTGCTGGGGCTGGTCGCCATCGTCAAGGTGCTCGACCTGGGCATGTCGGCCAGCCTGGCCCGCCCGTTCGACCTGGTCCTCGACTGGGTGCTGCTCGACGACGGGTACGCCTTCCTCACCGACTCGGTGGGTACCGGCGGCGCGGTCGCCGCCGCCGTCGGGCTGGTCGCCCTGGTGGTCGCGTTGCTGGTGCTCACCAGCTGGTCGGTGCTGCGGTTGACCCGGGTGGCGGCCGGGCACCACCGGGTCGCCACCCGGGTCGTCGCCGGCCTCACCGCGCTGTGGGTGGCCGCCGCGACGCTCGGTGTGCCGGTCGCCGACTCCGGCACGGCGACCCTGGTCGGGCAGCACGTCGGTCAGGTCGGCGCGGGCCTGCGGGACCGTCGGGAGTTCACCGACCAGGTCACCCGGGACGCGTTCCGTGACACGCCCGGCGACCAACTGCTCACCGCGCTGCGCGGCAAGGACGTGGTGCTGGCGTTCGTCGAGAGCTACGGCCGGGACGCGGTCGAGGACCCCGAGTTCGCCGGGCAGGTCGGTGCGGTGCTCGACGGTGGCACCCGGCGACTGGCCGCCGCCGGGTTCACCGCCCGCAGCGGCTTCCTGACCTCACCCACCGCCGGTGGCGGGAGCTGGCTGGCCCACGACACCCTGCTGTCCGGGCTGTGGATCAACAACCAGCAACGGCACGACAGCCTGCTGGCCAGTGACCGGTTGACCCTCAACGGGGCGTTCCGGCGGGCCGGCTGGCAGACGGTCGGGGTGATGCCGGCGGCCACCTCGCCCTGGCCGGAGGGGGCGTTCTTCGGCTACGACCGCTACCACGACGCGGCGGGGCTGGACTACCGGGGACCGCAGTTCAGCTACGCGCCGATGCCCGACCAGTACACCCTGTCCGCCTTCCAACGCCGGGAGCGGGCCAACCCTGACCACGCGCCGATCATGGCGCAGATTCCGCTGGTCTCCAGCCACTCCCCGTGGGTGGCGATCCCCCGCATGCTGGACTGGGACCACGTCGGGGACGGTTCGATCTACCGCCGGCCGACGTCGGTGGCGTTCAACCCGAAGAACGTGGTGGGGCGGAGCACCACCGAGGTGCGTACCGGTTACCGCCGGGCGATCGAATATTCGCTGAACAGCCTGATCTCCTACGTCCAGACGTACGGCGACGACGACCTGGTGCTGGTCTTCCTCGGTGACCACCAACCGTCCCCGCTGGTCACCGGCCCGAACGCCAGCCGGGACGTGCCGATCACGGTGGTCACCCGCGACCCGGCGGTGCTGGCCCGGGTGGGTGGCTGGGGCTGGCAGGAGGGGCTGCGTCCCGGCCCGGACGCGCCGGTGTGGCCGATGGACACCTTCCGGGACCGGTTCCTCACCACGTTCGGGCCGCAACCGCCGGCCCACGTCGCCGCGCCACGCTGACCCCGGCGGCGGCCGAGCGCGACGCCGGTCGGCGGCCCTGCACTGCGCTGGTCGGTGGCACTGCGCTGCGCCGCCGGCCCGGCACCCGGCTGATCCCCGGCGGCACCGACGCCGGGGATCAGCGCTTCGTGGACAGCCGCAGCGCGTTGCAGACGTCGGCCACGCCGGGCACCTGCCAGGCGACCTCACCGGCGAGCTGCCGGGCCTCGACGTCGGGCACCACGCCACCGAGGATCACCACCCGGTTCTGCACGGTGACGGTGATCCGTCGGGCCCGCAGACCCACCCCGCCCACGATCCGGTACGCCACCTCGGCGGCCAGCCGGACGTCGTCACCCGGTGGGCCGGGCGGGTCGGGCTCGGGACGCAACCAGCTGTCGTCGGGCAGCGGCCACGGCATCACCACGCCGCGCTCCTCTCCCGGGGCCGGTCGGCCGTGCCGGCCCGGGACCAGTCCACCGCCTCCTGACGGGTGTCGAAGACCGGGAAGACCCGGTCGAGCCGCATGGTGTGCAGAGCGGTGCGGACGAACCGGGACGGTCCGGCGAGGCTGAGCCGCCGGCCGCGTTGCCGGGCGTCCTGCCGGGCCCGGACCAGCACCCCGAGGGCGGTGGAGTCGATCAGGTGCACCCGGACCAGGTCGACCACCACGTGCCGGTCGGCGTCGACCGCCTCCGACAACGCGCCGTGCAGGTCGTCGCCGGTGGCGATGTCCAGGTCCCCGGCGGCGGTGACGATCGCCACCTGGTCGGTGTGCTCGACGCCGAGCACCCCGGGGGGGTCGGTGCGGCGGGGCGCGCGGGCCGGCACCGGGGCCGGTTCGGGGACCAGCTCGCAGCGGGGGCAGCGGTGCGGGCCGGTGGCGAACGGCGAACCGGTCCAGCCCTGCTCGGCGACGAACGTCCAGACCACCTCGGCGTCGGGCAGGACACAGGCCGGGCCGGTGGCGACCGTCCCGCAGCTGTCACAGATCAGGGTCATCATCGGGTCGTCCGGTACGACGGTCATCGGATCTCCTCCTTGAGGATGGCCGTGGCGGCCCGGTGGTCGCGGCGGCCCGGTGGTCGTGGCCCGGCGCGCGGTGGTCGACCGGAGACCCCGCATGCGCCGGACCACGACCGGTTCCGGTGGGTCAGGGCTCGGTGCGGCCGCCTGCGGTGCCGACGACCAGCGCCACGGCGACCCCGGCCAGGCCGACCTGCACGATCAGCTGCCGCAGCGTGTAGCCGTCACCGTCGATGCCGACCAGCCGGCTCAGGATGGTGCCGAGCAGCGCGGCGACCAGGCCGACGGCGAGCGTGAGCCAGACCGGGACCTGCTTGCGGCCGGGGATGACGAGCCGGCCCAGCGTGCCGACCACGAGCCCCACGACGACGGCGGCGACGATGCCGGGCACGCTCATCGGCTGTGCTCCCGGACCCGCCGCGGCGCTGGTCGCCGGTGGACGGCGGACGGGACCAGCCCGTCGCCCACCGGCAGTGCCCTCGGGGTGGTGACCATGGGCAGCACCCGGGACACCCGGGCGGCAGTCAGCACGCGCAACGCCCGGGGGCTGGGGTCGCGCAGCGTCAGCACGCCGCCGTGGCGGGTCAGCTCCCGGTGCACGTCGAGCAGCAGCCCGACGGCGGCGGCGTCGAGGTGCCGGCATTCGGAGAGGTCCACCACCACGTGGGCCGGGCGCAACGCGACGAGCCGGTCGAAGACCTCCCGGGACCGGGCCAGCGCGGCCAGGTCCAGGTCGTCGGTGACGCACACCTCCACCAGCGGTACGGTGCACTCCGGGCGGGATGCTCCCACGATCGGCCTCCTTCCGGCTCGCTGTCCGGACCCAGCCTGGTGGGCGAGGTTGGCGGGGGCCGCGCGGACGTATGTCAGTTGCGTGACAAATTCCGCGTACGCCGAAGCCGGTTCGTCATCGTCGGCGCGCACCGGGCACGATTTCCCGATGGCGGGCGTACTGGTGATCGAGGACGACGACCGGATCCGTCTGGCGCTGCTGCTGGCCCTGGAGGACGAGGGCTATCTGGCGCGCGGGGCGGCCACGGCGGAGGAGGGGTTGCGGGCGCAGCGGCAGGAGGCGGCCGACTACGTGCTGGTGGACCTGATGCTGCCCGGCCTCGACGGTTTCGAGTGCATCCGGCAGTTGCGCCGCGACGACGACGTGCCGATCGTAGTGGTCAGCGCCCGCGACGACACCCACGACATCGTCGCCGCGTTGGAGGCGGGCGCGGACGACTACCTGGTCAAGCCGGTCGCCATCAAGGAACTCTCGGCCCGGTTGCGGGCGCTGCGCCGCCGGGGGCGTACCGCCGTCGCGCCGTCGGCGGCGGTGCCGGTGCTGGTCTTCGGCCCGTTGGAGATCAGCCCGGAGGCCGGTGAGGTGCGCCGGGCGGGACAGCCGGTGCCGGTGACCCGCACCGAGTTCCGGTTGCTCTGCGAGCTGGCCGAGCACGCCGGCCGGGTGCTGTCCCGCCAGCAGCTGCTCAGCCGGGTGTGGGGCTACGAGACCGGTGACGAGCGACTGGTCGACGTGCACGTGGGGCGGCTGCGGCAGAAGATCGAGGCCGACCCGGCCAACCCCCGGCACCTGGTGACCCTGCGGGGCCTCGGCTACAAGCTGCAACGATGAGGCGGCTCGGCCTGCGGGCCCGGGTCACCGCCGCGTTCGCGATCGGGGCGCTGCTGCTGTCGGCGCTGATGGCGTTGATCTCGTACGAGCTGGTGCGCCGTTCGCTGCTCGACGAGCGGGAGCGCACGGCGCTACGGGCGGCGTACTTCGACGCAGCGGTGGTGCGGGCCGGCCTGGACACCGACACCCCGGACGTCTACGAGGTGCTGCGCACCCTGGACACCGGTGGCACCCGCCGGGCGCTGGTGCACCGAGACGGCCGCTGGTACGCCCGCACCGCCGACGAGGGCCCGTCCGGGGCGGTGCCGGCGGGGCTGATGGCGATGGTCGCCGACGGTGAGCCGGCGGTGCAGCGGATCCGGGTCGACGGGCAACCGGCGCTGCTGGTGGGGGTGCCGCTGGCCGACTCGACCGGTTACTACGAGATCACCTCGCTGCGGGAGCTGGAGCAGACCTTCCAGGTGCTGGCGTTGGCGCTGACCGTGGTGGCGGTCACCGTGGCCGGCTCCGGTGCGGCACTGGGCTGGTACGCCACCCGGCACGGGCTGCGCCCGTTGACGGCGGTGGCCGACGCGGCGGAGAAGATCGCGGCGGGGGACGTGACCGCCCGGCTCGCCCCGGGCACCGACCCGGACCTGGCCCGGCTCTCCACCTCGTTCAACCGGATGGCCGACGAGGTGGCGGTCCGCATCGAACGGGACCGCCGGTTCGCCGCCGACGTCGCCCACGAGCTGCGCTCACCCCTGCAGACGCTGTCGGCGGCGGCCAGCGTGCTGTCCCGGCGTCGCGACGGGTTGGACGACCGGACGGCCACCGCCGCCGGCCTGGTCAGCGAGGAGATCACCCGGTTCCAACGGCTGGTCAACGACCTGATCGAGTTGGCCCGCAGTGACCGGCCGGTGCAGCGGGAGGAGGTCGACGTGCTGGCGTTGGCCCGGGGGGTGTGCCGGGGGCGGGGGCTGCCCGAGTCACTGGTCCAGCCCGGCCCACCCGCGCCGGGGCGATGGTCGGTGGACCCTCGGCGGGTGGAGCAGGTGCTGGTCAACCTGCTGGACAACGCGGTCCGCTACGGCGGTGGCCCGGTCGCGGTGCGGCTGTGGGTGTCCGACGGGGTCGGGGTGGTGGAGGTCGACGACGAGGGGCCGGGGGTGCCGGTGGCCGACCGGGAAGTGGTCTTCGACCGGTTCGTCCGGGGTCGGGCCGCGCACGACCGGGCCGGCGGGGACGGCACCGGCCTGGGGTTGGCGCTGGTCGCCCAGCACGCCGCCGCGCATGGTGGCCGGGCCGGTGTCGGTGACCGGCCCGGCGGCGGCGCCCGGTTCCGGGTGGAGCTGCCGGGGGCCCGGCCGTGACCCGCCCGCTGCGTTCCCCGGCGGTGACCCGGCGGTTGCCGTGGTCGTGGCGGTGGCTGCTGCCGGCGGTGGCGGCCCTGCTGCTCGCCGGGTGCGGGGTGCCGGCCGACGATCGGCCCCGGGCCGTCGAGCCGCCGTTCGGGCCGCCGGCCGCACCGGCGGCGAGCAGTGTGCCGGGTCGGGTGGAACAGGCGTTCTGCCTGGTCCGCGCCGGTCGACTGGTCCGGGTGGTCCGGCAGGTCGACGCGTCCGGCGGGGTGGACGGGCACCTGCGGCGGCTGCTGGCCGGCCCCGACGACGCGGAGCGGGTGGCCGGCCTCGGCACCGCCCTGCCCGGTGCGGTGCATGTGCTGGGCGCCCGGCTGGTCGACGGGCGGGCCCAGGTGGAGGTGGAGCCACTGGGGGAGGAGTCCGGTCGCAGCGACGAGGTGCTGGCGTACGGTCAGATCGTCTGCACCCTGGACAGCCGACCGGACGTCGCCGGGGTGTCGTTCCTGCGGCGGGGCCGGCCGCTGGAGGTGCCCCGGGCCGACGGTTCGCTGTCGTCGGGCCCGTTTACCGCCGCCGACTACCCCGCCGCCACCGGTCCGGACTGACGACCGCGCCGGGCCCGGGGTACGACCAGCGGGGTGCCGGTCTCCGGGTCCTCGACGATCCGGCAGGGCAGCCCGAACACCTCCTCGACGAGCGCGGCGGTGACCACCTCGCGCGGGTCCCCCTGGGCCACCACCCGACCGTCGCGCATGGCGATCAGGTGGGTGGCGTAGCGGGCGGCGTGGTGCAGGTCGTGCAGCACCGCGACCAGGGTGCGGCCCTGCTCCTCGTGCAGTCGGGCGCACAGGTCGAGCACCTCGATCTGGTGCGCGACGTCCAGGTAGGTGGTGGGTTCGTCGAGCAGCAGCAGGGAGGTCTGCTGGGCCAGCGCCATCGCGATCCAGACCCGCTGCCGCTGCCCGCCGGAGAGTTCGTCGACGGGCCGGTCGGCCAGCTCACCGACGCCGGTGGCGGCCATCGACGCGGTCACCACCTGTTCGTCCTGCGTGGACCACTGGCGCAGCAGGCCCTGGTGGGGGTAGCGGCCCCGGGCGACCAGGTCGGCCACGGTGATGCCCTCCGGGGCGACCGACGACTGCGGGAGCAGGCCGAGGGTGCGGGCCACCTCCCGGGAGCGCAGCGAGTGGATGTCGCGGCCGTCGAGCAGCACCGTGCCGGCGGTCGGTCGCAGCGTGCGGGCCAGGGCCCGCAGCAGGGTGGACTTGCCGCAGGCGTTGGGGCCGATCACCACCGTGAACGACCGGTCGGGCACGGCGACCGACAGGTCCCGGGCCACCACCCGCCGCTCGTAGGCCAGGGTCAGCCCGACCCCACCGAGTCGACTGTCCTCGGTCACCGTGTCCTCCTCAGATCCGGGCCGCGCGTCCCTGCGCGGCGAGCAACCACACCAGGTAGGCCCCGCCGACCAGGCCGGTGACCACCCCGACGGGCAGTTGGTGGCCGTCGATCGCCCGCTGCGCGGCCAGGTCGGCGGCGAGCAGCAGCACCGCCCCGGTCGCGGCGGCGGCGGCCAGGTTGGGGCCGGGCGCCCGGGTGAGCCGGCGGGCCAGGTGCGGCGCGACCAGGGCGACGAACGAGACCGGCCCGGCGGCGGCGGCGGCCCCGGCGGCGAGCAGCACCGCCGCCCCGAGCAGCAGTTGCCGCACCAGCGACACCGGCACCCCGAGCGCGGTGGCGGTGTCGTCACCCAGTTCGATCACCGACAGCGCCCGGGCGGTGCCGACCACCACCGGCGTCAGCAGCGCCAGCAGGCCGAGCAGCGGGACGGCCTGTGCCCAGCCCCGCCCGTCGAGGCTGCCGGTGAGCCAGAGCACCGCGCGGGCCGCGTCCATCAGCGGGGCCCGGGTGAGCAGCCAGCCGTTGACGCCGGTGAGGATCGCCGTGGTGCCGATGCCGACCAGCACCAGCCGGTAGCCGTGCAGGCCGTGCCGGCCGGCCACCGCCCACAGCAGCAGGCCGGTGGCGAGGCCGCCGAGCAGCGCCGCGCCGGACAGCAGCAGGGTGCCGCCCCCGGCAACCACCACGATCAGCGCACCGGTGGCCGCGCCCTGGGTGACCCCGAGCACGTCGGGGCTGCCCAGCGGGTTGCGGACCAGCGACTGGAGGACCGCGCCGGACAGCGCCAGGGCGGCGCCGACGGCGAGCGCGGTCACCAGTCGGGGCAACCGCAGCTCACCGACGATGAAGTCCTCGGCGGCGCTACCGCCGCCGGTGAGGGTGCGCAGCACGTCGGTGGGGCTCATCGGGTAGTCGCCGCCACCGATGGCGAGCACCCCGAGGACGACGGCCAGGGCGGTGGCCCCGAGTCCGACCACCAGGGACCGGCCGCGCCAGCGCACCGAGCGGGTGCCGATGCGGACCACCCGGTCCGGTGGGCGGGTCGGTGCGGCGGTGGCGCGGGCGCGGCTCATCGGCGGGCCACCAGACGCAGGAACAGCGGCCCGCCGAGCACGGCGGTGACCAGGCCGACCTGGAGTTCACCGGGTCGACCGAGGACCCGGCCGAGCACGTCGGCGCCGAGCAGCAGCACCGGGGCGAGCACCGCCGCGTAGGGCAGCAGCCAGCGCAGGTCGGGGCCGGTCAGGGCGCGGACCAGGTGGGGGACGAGCAGGCCGACGAAGACGATCGGGCCGCAGGCGGCGGTGGCCGCGCCGCAGAGCAGGGTGACCGCGGTGACGGTGCCGGCCCGGACCAGGGCGGGGCGGGCGCCGAGCGCGCGGGCCGCGTCGTCGCCGAGGGCCAGGGCGTTGAGTGGGCGGGCCCCGGCCAGCCCGACCAGCAGGCCGGCCAGGATGAACGGGGCCACCGTGGCGACGGTGGTGAAGTCGGCGTTGACCAGCGAGCCGACGGTCCAGAACCGCAGCCGGTCCAGCGCTGCCGCGTCGAGCAGCATCACCGCGCTGACGTACGAGTAGAGCACCGCGTTGAGGGCGGCCCCGGCCAGCGCCAGCCGCTGCGGGGTGGCCTGCCGGCCGCCGCCGACGGCGTGCACCGCCACGGTGACGACGACCGCGCCGAGCAGGGCGAACCAGATCCAACCCCGCACCGTCGCGACGCCGAGCAGCGCGGTGCTGGTGGCCACGGCGGCCGACGCTCCGGCGTTGATGCCGAGCAGACCGGGGTCGGCGAGGGGGTTGCGGGTGAGGGCCTGCATCAGCGCGCCGGCCACCCCGAGGGCGGCCCCGGCGAGCAGCCCGAGCAGGGTACGGGGCAGCCGCATCTGCTGCACCACCGCATGCTCGGGGGAGGTGGGGGAGGTCAGACCGTGCCACACCTCGACCAGGGTGAGCTGTTTCGCGCCGACGGCGATGCTCAGCACCGCCACCGCGACGAGCAGCAGCAGGCCCGCGCCGAGCCCGGCGGTCCGGACGCCGGTGCGCCGACGGTTCGTCGTCGCTCCCGGCAGGACGGTGGGTGGGGACAGGGTGGCGGACAGTGTCGGCTCCAGGGGGCGAGAGTGGCGCGCGCCGATTGTTGACAGCGATTTAGGTTAGGTTACCCTAACCATGCCGTCGCGGACCGGCGCGGCTCCGGCCTGACCGAAAGACGTCACATGCTGCCTTCCTCGTCCTCACCCCGACTCTCCCGCCGCGGCCTGCTCGCCGCCGGTGGTGGCGTGGCCCTGACCGCCCTCCTCGCCGCCTGCGGCGGGGGCGACGACCCGGCGAAGCCCGCCGCCGGTGGTTCCGCCGGCCCGTGGAGCTTCACCGACGACCGGCAGCGCAAGGTCGACGCGCCCGCCGCGCCGACCCGGGTGGTCGCCTTCACCGGGGTGGCCGCCGCGCTCGTCGACTTCGGACTCGACTCCCAGCTCGTGGGCGTGTTCGGGGAGACCACCCGGACCGACGGTTCCCGCGACCCGCAGGCCGGGGACCTCGACGTCGACCGGGTCACCGTGCTCGGCAACGTCTGGGGTGAGTTCAACGTGGAGAAGTACGCCGCGCTGCGCCCCGAGCTGCTGGTCACCCACATGTACGACCCGGACGCCCTCTGGTACGTCCCGGACGAGAGCCGCGACAAGATCCTCCAGCTCGCGCCGAGCGTGGCGATCACCACCGCCCGGACTCCGATGACCCGCCCGATCGAGCGCTATGCCGAGCTGGCCCGCTCGCTCGGCGCGGACCTGTCGGCCACGAAGGTCACCGAGGCCAAGGCCCGCTTCGAGGCCGCCGCCGAGCAGGTGCGGGCGGCGGTCAAGGCCAACCCGGGCATCCGGGTGATGGCCTCCTCGGGCAGCCCCGACCTGTTCTACGTCTCCAACCCGAAGGTCAGCACGGACCTGATGTACTTCGCCGAGCTGGGCGTGGAGATCGTGGTGCCGACCAAACTTGAGTCCGGCGACTACTTCGAGGCGCTGAGCTGGGAGAACGCCGGCAAGTTCCCGGCCGACCTGATCCTGCTGGACAACCGTTCCACCGCGTTGCAGCCCAAGGACCTCGCGGCCAAGCCGACCTGGGCGCAGCTGCCGGCGGTCCGGGCCAACCAGGTCACCCCGTGGGACGCGGTGCCCCGCTTCTCGTACGCGGGCGCGGCCCCGCTGCTGGAGAGCCTGGCCACCGCGATCCGTTCCGCCAAGCGTCTCGGCTGAGGCTGCCACCGGATCGCCGCAGCCGCCCGGCCGGGTCGGCCCGTCGAGAGCGGGCGGACCGTCGCCCGGCGCGACCGGTGGTGGGCGGGGTGCCCGCGTGCGGACACCCCGCCACCGGGCGTCACCGTGCCGACCGCTGCACCGGTGGTGTGCCGGTGCGGTCGTCTCCGTCCGCCGCTGCGGTGCGCCAGCCGCCGCAGGTGCGGACAGGACGACGGAAGCCGGTTCAGGCCGCTTCGACGGACCGGGTGCGACGCGCGGCCCGACCGGGCTGCTCCCAGCCGGTGCGCTGGTCGTCGGCGCCGCCGGTCGTCGTGTCACCGGCCATGGTCAGCGCCCGCTGCGCGTTGCGCGCGGCGTCGCAGGGCCACTCCTGGTGCTCGCAGAGCAGGTTGTCGCAACGCCCCACCTGGTCCGGATGGTGTGCGTCGATCACGTCGAGGGCCATCCGCCACAGGAGCGGATCGGTCACCCCGGCGGGCACGGCGGCGCGGGTATGTCGCTGCGGGCGGTCGGTGTCGGGCATGGTCTCCCCCTTTGTCGGTACCGGAGAAGAGTCTCCACCGGGTCGGGTGGCAAAACCAACCGACCTTGGTGGGGATCACCACTCCACCCTTGTTGTGCAACTCGTTGCATAGCAGGATGCCGGGATGGCCCTCGAACACGCGATCCTGGTCTCGCTGCTGGAGCAGCCGGGCTCCGGCTACGAGTTGGCCCACCGGTTCGACCGCTCCATCGGTCGGTTCTGGACCGCCACCCACCAGCAGATCTACCGGGTGCTCGCCCGGATGGGGACCGACGGCTGGATCACCGCCGAACAGGTGGGCCAGCACGGCCGGCCCGACAAGCGGCGCTGGTCGGTCACCGGCACCGGCCACGCCGTGCTCACCGACTGGCTCCGCGAGGAGGTCCAACCGGAGGCGGTGCGCCACGAACTCGCCGTCAAGGTCCGGGGGGCCGCCTTCACCGACCGGGCCGGCCGGGTCGCCCTGCTCGTCGAGGTCGCCCGGTACCGCGCCGACCACGAGGCGGTGCTGGCCCGCTACCTGGCCGGCGAGCGCCGCGACTTCCCCGGGGGCGTCTCCGGCGACGACCGTGCCGCCCTCCAGCACGTCGTGCTGCGCGGCGGCATCGCGTACGAGCGGATGGTGCTGGCCTGGCTCGACGACGTCCTGGCCATCCTGCGCGGCCTGGACCACTGACCACCCGCACGCGCCGACCGCTGACCACCTTCGGAGAAGGGACCACCTCGCGATGACCGACGACAACCTGCTGCTCGACCCGCACCGTTACGACCCCGACCACCTGGACGAGGAGTCCCGCCGGCTGCTGCGGGCCACGGTCGACTTCTTCGAGCGCCGGGGCAAGAAGGCGCTCGTCGACAGCTACAACGACCACACCTGGTACGCCGACTTCCTCGACTTCGTCGCCGCGCAGGGGCTGTTCGCGGCCTTCTGCACCCCGGCCGCCGACGGTGGCGGTGACCCGGCCAAACGCTGGGACACCGCGCGCAACGCCGCGCTCAGCGAGGTGCTCGGCTTCTACGGGCTCGGCTACTGGTACACCTGGCAGGTCACCGTCCTCGGTCTCGGCCCGGTCTGGCAGAGCGACAACGCCGCCGTCCGCGCCCGCGCGGCGGGGCTGCTCGACGACGGGCACGTGATGGCGTTCGGCCTCTCCGAACGGGCCCACGGCGCCGACATCTACTCCACCGACATGCTGCTCACCCCCGACGGCGCGGACGGCTTCCGGGCCACCGGCGGCAAGTACTACATCGGCAACGGCAACGTCGCCGGGCTGGTCTCGGTCTTCGGTCGCCGCGCCGACGTCGAGGGGCCCGACGGCTACGTCTTCTTCGCCGCCGACAGCCGGCACCCGGCGTACCGGCTGGTCCGCAACGTGGTCAACGCGCAGATGTACGTCAGTGAGTTCCGGCTGGAGGACTACCCGGTGCGCGCCGAGGACGTGCTGCACACCGGCCGTGCTGCGTTCGACGCCGCGTTGAACACCGTCAACGTCGGCAAGTTCAACCTCTGCACCGCCAGCATCGGCATCTGCGAACACGCCATGTACGAGGCGGTCACCCACGCCCACCGCCGGGTGCTCTACGGCCGGCGGGTCACCGACTTCCCGCACGTCCGCCGGGAGTTGACCGACGCGTACGCCCGGTTGGTCGCGATGAAGCTGTTCAGCGACCGGGCGGTGGACTACTTCCGCTCGGCCGGCCCCGACGACCGGCGTTACCTGCTGTTCAACCCGATGACCAAGATGAAGGTGACCACCGAGGGCGAGCGGGTGATCGATCTGCTCTGGGACGTCATCGCCGCCAAGGGGTTCGAGGCGGACACCTACTTCGACAAGGCCGCCCGGGACATCCGGGGGCTGCCCAAGCTCGAAGGCACCGTGCACGTCAACCTGGCGCTGATCCTGAAGTTCATGGCGAACTACTTCTTCGCCCCGGCCGAGTTTCCCCCGGTGCCCACCCGGCACGACCCGGCCGACGACGGGTTCCTGTTCCGGCAGGGCCCGGCGCGTGGTCTGGGCGCGATCCGGTTCCACGACTGGCGGGCCGCGTACGCCGCCCGGGCCGAGGTGCCGAACGTGGCCCGGTTCACCGCCCAGGCCGACGGGTTGCGCGAGTTGCTCGCCGCCCACCCGCCGGGCGAGGAGCAGCAGGGTGACCTCGACTTCCTGCTCGCCCTCGGGCAGCTCTTCGCGTTGGTCGTCTACGGTCAGCTCATCCTGGAGCAGGCCGGGGCGACCGGGCTCGACGTCGACCTGCTCGACCAGATCTTCGACGTCCTGGTCCGCGACTTCGCCGGCCACGCCACCGAACTGCACGGCAAGCCGACCACCACCGACGCCCAGGCCACCTGGGCGCTGACCCAGGTCCGTCGCCCGGTCGCCGACGCGGCCCGCGCCGGCCGGGTCTGGTCCCGGGTCCAGGCCCTGGCCGGCCGATACGAGATGACCCCCTGATCCCGCCCGTGGTGTCCCGTGGTGGGATGCCGTGCGGGTGTCGGCCCGTCGGCGGGGAGCGGACCCGGGTGTCGCGCCGCTGGTCCGGGCCGGGGCGGCGGGCCCGTTCCGGGAGGTCGTCCGGCGGGGAGGGAGTCAGCAGATGCTCCGGGACGTCCTGCTCGGTGTCGCCGTCGCGGCGCTGGCCACCTGGGCGGCGTTGCTGGTCGGCCTGCTGATCGTGCGGCCCCGGGGTGCGCTGCTCACGGAGGCGCTGCGGCTGCTGCCGGACCTGCTGCGGCTGCTGCGCCGGCTGGCCGGTGACGCCACCCTGCCGCGCGGGGTACGGGTGCGTCTCGGCCTGCTGATGGCCTACCTGGCGGTCCCGATCGACCTGATCCCGGACTTCGTTCCGGTCATCGGGTACGCCGACGACGCGATCATCGTGGCCGCGGTGCTGCGCGCGGTGGTCCGCCGGGCGGGTGTCGACGCGGTACGCCGGCACTGGCCGGGCACCGAGGACGGCTTCGCCGCGCTGTGCCGGCTGACCGGCATCCGCCCGCCCGACGGCGACCGGCCGGCAGCGGGTTGACGCCGCAGCCGCGCGCCGCACCGGTCGGGGCCCGCGACGGCCCGCGCCCAGGCCGACTCGCCGACCCGGCGGCTCAGCCACCCCCGGCCCGGGGAGCCGCACCGCCCGGAGCCGACCTGCCGGCTCAGCCACCCCCGACGCGGGGAGCCGCACCGCCCGGGGCGTGCGGCCCGGGGTGGCGCGGCTGGGGGAGGATGCGGGCATGCTGTTGATCGTCCCCGCCGACCCGCTGCGCCCCCGTCGAGCGGACCCGCACTTCGCGCCGGAGGCACAGGCCGCCCGCGAGGCCGGCCACCGGGTGGCCGTCGTCGACCACGACGCGCTCGCGGCGGGCCGCGACCCGGGGCGGGCGGTCGCCGGGGTCCCCGCCGACGACGACGCGGTCTACCGGGGCTGGATGCTGTCCGCCACCGGGTACGCCGGATTCGCCGAGGCGCTCCGCGCCCGGCAGGTGACCCTACGCACCGACCCCGACCAGTACCGCCGTGCCCACGAGCTGCCCGGGTGGTACGCCACCGCGGCGACGCTCACCCCCGAGTCCCGCTGGACGGTCGGCGTCGACCGGGCCGACTTCGACCGGGCGCGAGCCGGGCTGGGCGCCGGCCCGGCCGTGCTGCGCGACTGGACGAAGTCCGCCAAGCACCACTGGCACGAGGCGTGCTTCGTCCCCGCGCTGGCCGACGCGGAGGCCGCCTGGCGGATCGCGACCCGGCTGCGCGAACTGCGCGACGACGACTTCACCGGTGGTTTCGTGCTGCGCCGGTTCGAGCCGCTGTCCGGTGTCGAGGTGCGCACCTGGTGGGTCGCCGGCCGGTGCGTGCTCACCGGCCCGCACCCGGACACCCCGGGGGAGCTTCCCGACGCCCCGGTGGACACCGGGCCGCTGGCCCCCGTGCTGTCCGCGCTCGGTCTGCCGTTCGTCACCGCCGACCTGGCCCGGCATGCCGACGGTCGGTGGCGGCTGGTGGAGATCGGCGACGGCCAGGTCAGCGACCGCCCGTCCACCATGGCCCCGCAAGCCCTGGTCGCCGCCCTCACCTGACGGCGGTCGGTGCCGGGCGGCCCGCCCAGCCGGTGGTGATCAGCAGCAGCGCGGCCAGGTAGGTGGTCATCACCCACAGCCCGTGGCCGGGCAGTCGGACACCCGTCGCCTCGACCCCGATCAGCAGGTCGGACAGGAGGAACAGCGCACCTCCGGCGGCCACCCGCCGGGACACCCCCCAGCCGGCGGCGGCCATCAGGCTCAGCGCCAGGCTGTAGCCGAGCACCGGCAGCCGCAGGTCGCCCAGCCGGCCCCAGAGCAGCGCGTTCCCCGCCGCCCACAGGGTGAGGTATCCGGCGACTGCCCCCGCCGGTGGCCGCCGGTGGCGCAGGAACGCCACCAGGAACGCCGCCTGGGTGCCGAGGAAACACCCCATCCC
Organism: Micromonospora sp. NPDC049257; assembly: GCF_040678915.1. Classification (NCBI taxonomy): domain Bacteria; kingdom Bacillati; phylum Actinomycetota; class Actinomycetes; order Micromonosporales; family Micromonosporaceae; genus Micromonospora; species Micromonospora sp. NPDC049257. Next base: position 152,655 of record NZ_JBFAQU010000012.1, on the reverse strand, counting down.
GATCAGGAACGCGGTGGTGCCGGGGACCAGCAGCGCCACGTCACCCGCCGTCGCGCAGACCAGCCCGGTCGCCACCGGGTCCCACCGCCGCCGTACGGTGAGCAGCCAGCCGAGCAGCAGCGGGGCGAGCAGCGGCTTGGCCGCCCACTGCACCGCTGTCGAGTCGAGCGCGACCCCGGTCAGCTCCACGGCGGTGACCAGCCCGAACGACCCGAGAAGCCACCGTCCCGCCACCCCGGTCGTCCCTGCGGGCTGTGGCACCCCCGCCGGCTCTGGCACCCCGGTCGGCGGTGGCGGCACCGGCACTCCCGCCGGAGACGCGCCGGCCCCCGCCTGGTGCGGCGCGGGACGCCCGGGTGGGCGGTCGGGTCGGGAGCGGCTCATCGGGCGGGCTGCCAACCGGGGCGGCCGAGGACATGCCCGAGCCGGTGCCGCCACGAGCCGGCCCGCCGGACGTCGGCCCAGATCGCCGCGTACTCGTGGGTGGCCACCCGCAGCGGGTTGTAGGTGCCGATGTTCGTGGTCAGCCCGTACCGGACGGGGGTGTGTTCCGGGGCGAAGCTGCCGAAGAGCCGGTCCCAGACGATCAGGATGCCGCCGTAGTTGCGGTCCAGGTACTCGCGGTTCGCCCCGTGGTGCACCCGGTGGTGCGACGGGGTGTTGAAGACCCACTCGACCGGTCGGGGCAGCCGGTCGATCCGCTCGGTGTGCAGGAAGAACTGGTAGAGCAGGCTGACCGACTGCTGGAGGAAGATCATCCAGGGTGGGATGCCGAGCAGCGCCAGCGGCAGCCAGAACGGCAGCGAGGTCATCGGCGTCCAGCTCTGCCGCAGCGCGGTGGACAGGTTGAAGTGCGTGCTGGAGTGGTGCACCACGTGGCTGGCCCAGAACAGGCGTACCTCGTGGTGGGTGCGGTGGAACCAGTAGTAGGCCAGGTCGTCGGCGAGGAACAGCAGCACCCAGGTCCCGACGCTGGTGGGGGAGAGCTGCACCGGGGCGACGGTCCACAGCGCGACGTAGAGACCGACGGTGAGCAGTTTCCACGGGAAGCCGATCAGTTGGCTGCCGGCGCCCATGGTGAGGCTGGTGGTGGTGTCCCGCCGCTCGTAGCCGCGTTCGTCGTCGTCCGGCGCGAACCGGTACGACCACGCCTCGACGGCGATGAGCAGCAGGAACGCCGGTACGGCGTAGAGCACGGCGGGGATCATGCGCGACGTTCCCTTCCGGGGGACGGGCGGCGGGGGTGGACGCCCGGGACGGGTCGGCGGGTCGGGGTGGGTAGCGGTCGGCGGGTCGGGCCGACGGGCGGTCGGCGGGTGGGTGGCGGTCAGCCGGTGGGGGCGGTGAGGGACGCGGTGAGCAGGGTGTGGGCCTCGGTGGCGGCGTCGTCGCCCCGGCCGTCGGCGATCGCGGCGGCCAGCCGGCGGTGCCCGGCGACGTCCAGCAACTCGGCTGCGCGTCGCTGCGGCGGCACCTCCCCGACGGCCAGCGCCCCGGCCACCAGGCTGTTGAAGGAGAGCAGGTAGGCGGTGTTGCCGCTGCCGGTGACGATGTGCCGCCACAGCGCGATGTTCGCCTCGGCCATGGCGGCCAGGTCGGGTGCGAGCGCGGCGAACCGTTCCACGGTGTCGACCACGACCCGCCCCACCGCCCCGGTGGCCCGGACGGCGCAGCGCCGGGCCGCGTCGACCCCGACGCAGGCGCGCATTTCCAGCATGTCCCGGACCAGGTGCTCCACCGGCAGCACGTCGCCGGACTGGACGAGGGACAGGGCCAGGTCGAGGCCGGCGTGCACCCGCCAGTCCAGCACCCGGGTGACGCCGCCCTGGCTGACCCGTAGCAGCCCGAGCTGTTGGAGCCGGCGCAGCGCCTCCCGCACGGCGTGCCGGTTGACGGCGAACGCGGCGGCGAGTTCGCGTTCACCGGGCAGCGGGTCGCCCGGGGCGTGCCGCCCGCTGACGATGGCGTCGCGGAGCTGGGCGAAGACGTGGTCGGAGACGGAGCTGCGGGGCACGGGGACGAAGGCCACGGCAGCAGTGTGCCGGCGTACCCATCAACCCGTCAACTGGTTGGACCAGTCGTACCGAAAGAAACGGCGGCCGGGTCGGGTGACCCGGCCGCCGTCCCGACGGACCTCACCGGTGACCGTTGCCGGGTGCCCGCAACGGCCGCGCGGACCTCAGGCCCGACCGCGCTCCCGGCGGTAGCGGCTGATCAGCGCCGCCGTGGAGGAGTCCACGTCGGACAGGTCCGGCGCGTCCCCGGTCAGCTTCGGCGCGAGCTGGTTGGCCATCACCTTCCCCAGCTCCACCCCCCACTGGTCGAACGGGTTGATGTTCCACACCGCGCCGCAGGTGAACACGATGTGCTCGTAGAGCGCGATGAGCTGGCCCAGCGTCGACGGGGTGAGCTTCGGCGCGATGATCGAGGTGGTCGGGTGGTTGCCCGGCATCACCCGGTGCGGCACCACCTCGGCAGGCGTGCCCTCCGCCTCGACCTGCTCCGCCGTCCGGCCGAAGGCCAGTGCGGCGGTCTGCGCGAAGAAGTTCGACATGAACAGGTCGTGCATCTCGCCCAGGTCGTGGTTGGGCTGGCTGAACGCGATGAAGTCCGCCGGGATCAGCACGGTGCCCTGGTGGATGAGCTGATAGAAGGCGTGCTGGCCGTTGGTGCCCGGCTCGCCCCAGAAGATCTCCCCGGTCGGGTGGTCGACCGGCGTGCCGTCCAGGGTCACCGACTTGCCGTTGCTCTCCATGGTCAGCTGTTGCAGGTACGCTGGGAACCGGTGCAGGTACTGCGAGTACGGCAGCACGGCGTGGGTCTGCGCGCCGAGGAAGTCGACGTACCAGACGTTGAGCAGGCCCAGCAGCGCCGGCAGGTTCCGCTCCACCGGCGCGGTACGGAAGTGCTCGTCGACGGCGTGGTAGCCGGCCAGCAGCTCGCGGAACCGGTCCGGCCCGACCGCCAGCATCACCGACAGCCCGACCGCCGACGGCAGCGAGTAGCGGCCACCCACCCAGTCCCAGAAGCCGAACATGTTCTCCGGGTCGATGCCGAAGTCGGCCACCCGGCCCGCGTTGGTGCTCACCGCCACGAAGTGCTTCGCGATCGCCGCGTCGTCGTCGGCGTCCAGGCCCGACAGCAGCCACGTCTTGGCCTGCTCGGCGTTGGCCAGCGTCTCCTGCGTGGAGAAGGTCTTCGACACCACCACGAACAGGGTGCTCGCCGGGTCGAGGTCGTGGGTCTTGTCGTGGATGTCGGTCGGGTCGATGTTGGAGACGAACCGGCAGGCGATCCCGCCGTCCCGGTACGCCTTGAGCGCCTCGTACGCCATCACCGGGCCGAGGTCGGAGCCGCCGATGCCGATGTTGACCACCGTGCTGATCCGCTCGCCGGTGTGCCCGCGCCACTGCCCGGAGCGGACCCGCTCGCTGAACGCGGCCATCCGGTCCAGCACCCGGTGCACGTCGGCGACCACGTCCTGCCCGTCCACCGTCAGTGCGGCGTCGCGCGGCAGCCGCAGCGCGGTGTGCAGCACGGCCCGGTCCTCGGTGGAGTTGATGTGCTCCCCGGCGAACATCGCGGCGATCCGGTCGGTCAGCCCGACCCGCCCGGCCAGCGCGGTGAGCAGCCCGATGGTCTCGTCGGTGACGAGGTGCTTGCTGTAGTCGACGTGCAGGTCGGCGACCTCGCCGGTGAGCCGCTCACCCCGTTGCCGGTCGGCCGCGAACAGCTCCCGCAGGTGGGTGCCGCGCATCGTCTCGGCGTGCTTGCGCAGCGCCTGCCATTCGTCGGTGGTGGTCACACTCGCAGCCATCGGGTCGATCTTCTCCTTCACGACGGTCGTCGGCGCGTGGTGCCGCCGACGGTTCGCGTCCCAGCCTGCCACCCGGGGCGCGGCCACGCGACGCGACCCGGCGCAGCCGCCGCCCCGGGGTGGCCGGCGACACGCCAATGCGACAGGTGTACGACACGCCGACCACGGGGCGACATCGCCTCGTCGCCGACAGTAGGCTCGCCGTGCCCTGCCCCCTTCGGCCCGGGAGGACCCATGGCGACGGTGATCGGCCCCCGCCGTTCGACCCCCACGGACGAGCCTGCGGCGGAGGCCGGTTCGGCGGAGGCCGGGCTGGATCTGCCGGAGTTGGCGGACGGCGGATGGATGCACCACGCCACCGAGTTCGCGCACACCAGTTTCCGGTCGGTGGCCCGCCGGCTGCCCCGGCTGGTGCGCGAGGCCATCGCGTTGGCCTGGGCGACCAACCGTCGCGACACCCTCGCCGCGATCGGTCTGAACCTCGCCGCCGGGGTGATGACCACCCTCGGCCTGCTCGCCACCACCGGGGTGCTGCGCGAGTTGTTCGCCGCCGGTCCGACGCCCGACCGGGTCCGGGCCGCGCTGCCCGCGCTGGTCCTGGCCGCCGCGGCGGTGGCCGTGAAGGGCACGTTGACCGTCACCGCCGGCTGGGCGCAGGCCCGGCTGATCCCACAGATCAACTACGCGGTGGAGCTGCGGCTGTTCGAGACCACCACGGCGGTCGAGCTGGCCGCCTTCGACGACGCCGGTTTCGCCGAGGAGATGGACCGGGTCCGCGACCGGGGGATGGCCGAGGCGGCGTCGATCGTCGACCACACCGTCAACCTGATCACCGGGGTGGTGGGCGTGCTGGCCACCGCCGCCGCGGTGACCGTGATCCAACCGGTGCTGCTGCCCTGCCTGCTGCTGGCTGCCGTGCCGGAGGCGGTCACCGCGGTGCGGATGGCCCGCCGGCAGTACCTGGACATGCTGGCCCGGATCAACCGCCGCCGCCGGATGTGGATGCTCGCCCACCTGATGGCCAACCGGCACACCGCCGCCGAGGTACGCGCCTACCAGATGCGGGACTTCCTGCTCGCCGAGTTCCGCCGGATGATGACCGTCGAGACGGCCGCGCTGCTGCGGCTGGCCCGGGCGCAGAGCCGGACCAGGGCCGTCGGGATGTCCGTCGGCGGGATCGCGGCCTTCGCGGTCTACGCCGTGCTCGGCGGGCTGCTGCTCACCGGCGTGGTCGCGCTCGCCGCGGCGGCGACCGCCCTGCTCGCCCTCCAGTCGGCGCGCAGCAGCCTCGCGCTCGCCGTCTACGCCACCAACAACCTCTACGAGGACGCCCTCTACTACCAGGACTACCGGGACTTCCTCGACCGGGCCGACAGCCGCACCGCCGCCGGGCAGGGGCGGCCCACCGCCGGCTTCGAGCACATCGAGCTGGACCGGGTCAGCCTGCGCTACCCGGACACCGACGCCCCGGCGGTGGACGAGGTCAGCCTGACCATCCGGCGGGGCGAGGTGATCGCCCTGGTCGGTGAGAACGGCTCCGGCAAGACCACCCTGGCCAAGCTGATCGCCGGCCTCTACCGGCCCACCGGCGGGGTGATCCGGTGGGACGACGTCGACGTCGCCGAGTTGGACCCGGCGGCGACGGCCGCCCAGGTGGCGGTGATGACCCAGGAGTGGTGGAAGTTCCCGTTCACCGCCGCGCAGAACATCCGCATCGGCCGGCACGACCGGCCCCCGGACGCGGCCGGCCCGACCGTCGAGGACGCCGCCCGGTCGGCCGCCGCGCACGACATGATCGCCGGGCTGCCGTTCGGCTACGACACCCTGCTGGCCCGGGAGTTCAAGAACGGCCACGACCTCTCCGGCGGGCAGTGGCAGCGGCTGGTGGCCGCCCGGGGCCTCTACCGCGACGCCCGGTTGCTGATCTGCGACGAGCCGTCGGCCGCCCTCGACGCCCGCGCCGAGCACGCGCTCTTCGAGCACCTGCGGCGGCGGCCCGACCGGACGGTCGTGTTGATCACCCACCGGTTGGCCAACGTCCGGCACGCCGACCAGATCTTCGTGATGGACCACGGTCGGCTGGTGCAGCAGGGCGACCACGACACGCTGATGGCCGCCGACGGGCCCTACCGGGAGCTGTTCGAGTTGCAGGCGAGCGGCTACCTCGCCGCCACCGAGTGACGGCGGCTCAGGCATCGACGTTCGTTGAACTCTTGGGGATGTTTCGATAGCGTCACCTGGTAACCCCTCGACCTCGGCGGTGGCGGCTGAGCGACGGCACAGGCGGGCGTGGCCTCCGGGCGACCACCCCGCCTCCCCGGGCCGGCCACCGCACTCGGGCGAAAGGTCGGGACGGTGCACCCCTCACCGTCTTGAAAGGTCTCTGCCATGAACCATGTGTCCGCCCGCAGCAGCGGGCGTCGGACCACACCACCGCAGCTGCGTGCCGCACTGGTCTCGATCGTTACCGGCGTGGTCGCCGTCGGCACCACCGTCGCCCTCGCCTCCAGTGCCAGCGCCGGCACCACCCTCGGTGCCGCCGCCGCCGAGACGGGCCGCTACTTCGGCACCGCCGTGGCGGTGAACAGGCTCGCCGACTCCGTCTACGTCGGCATCCTGAACCGTGAGTTCACCTCGGTGACCGCCGAGAACGAGATGAAGTGGGACGCCACCGAGCCCAGCCCGAACCAGTTCACCTACGCCAGCGGCGACAAGCTGGTCAGCCACGCCCAGGCCAACGGGATGCGGGTCCGCGGTCACACGCTGGCCTGGCACCAGCAACAACCGCGCTGGACGGCGGTCCTGTCCGGCACCGCCCTGCGCAACGCCATGCTCAACCACGTCACCCAGGTCGCCACCCACTACCGGGGCAAGATCCACGCGTGGAACGTGGTGAACGAGGCGTTCGCCGACGGTGGCAGCGGTGCGCGTCGGGACTCCAACCTGCAGCGCACCGGTGACGACTGGATCGAGGCGGCGTTCCGGGCCGCCCGCGCCGCCGACCCGGGCGCGAAGCTCTGCTACAACGACTACTACACCGACGGGCAGAACCCGAAGAGCAACGGCGTGTACGCCATGGTCCAGGACTTCAAGGCCCGGGGCGTGCCGATCGACTGCGTCGGCTTCCAGTCCCACTTCACCGCCCAGTCGCCGGTGCCGTCGGACTACCAGGCCAACCTCCAGCGATTCGTCGACCTCGGCGTCGAGGTGCAGATCACCGAGCTGGACATCGAGGGCTCCGGCAGTTCCCAGGCCGACAGCTACTCCCGCGTGGTCAGCGCCTGCCTGGCGGTCTCCCGCTGCACCGGCATCACCGTCTCCGGCATCCGGGACACCGACTCGTGGCGGGCCAGCGCCACCCCGCTGCTCTTCGACGGCAACGGCGCCAAGAAGGCCGCGTACGCCTCCACGTTGGACGCGCTCAACGCGGGCGGCACCACCGTCCCGCCGACCACACCACCGCCGACGACTCCGCCGCCGACCACGCCGCCGCCGCCCGGTGACGGTGCCTGCACCGCGGCGGTGTCGGTGAACTCCTGGCCCGGCGGCTTCGTGACCACCGTCAAGGTCACCGCCGGCCCGGCCGGGCTCGACGGTTGGGTGGTCAACCTGCCCCTGCCGTCGGACGCCACCGTCACCAACGCGTGGAACGCGCAGCACACCGGCACCTCCGGTGCGGTCAGCTTCCGCAACGTCAGCTACAACGGCACCGTCGGTGCGGGAGCCGGCACCGAGTTCGGTTTCCAGGGCACCGGCAACGGTCCCACCGGCACGGCGACCTGCGCCCGCGCCTGACCGGACACCGACCCCACCCCGGCGCGGCGGCGACCGTCGCGGTCAGACCGCCGTCACCGGATGCCGGACCACCCCGTCGAAGAGGTACCCGAGGTCGTTGCCCGGGGCCCGGTCGGGCTGACCCCGGCCGGTCACGTCCACCGCGCGGGCCCGCAGCGTCCACCGGCCGGCGGTCGGCGGACACCACCGCGTCGACCACCGCTGCCAGGGCCCGCCCCGGTCCGCCCCGACCAGCGTGGCGGGCTGCCACCCGTCGCCCGTGTCGACCTCGACCCGGTCGATCGGACCGGCCCCGGACCACGACCGGCCGGTCAGCGTGGTCTCGACACCGGCCGCCAGCCGGGCGTCCCAGGGCAGCTCGAACGCGCTCTTGACCGACTGCGTGTCGGCCGGCCCACCGTCGACCGGCCGGCCGGGTCCGAACATCCGGTAGAGGCTGGTGTTCCACGGGGAGAACAGCGCGACGGTGGAGACCTCGATCGCACCGACCCACTTGATCGAGGAGATCCCGATCCAGCCGGGCACCACCACCCGGACCGGGAAGCCGTGGTCGGGTGGCAGCGGCGCACCGTTCATCTCGTACGCCAGCAGCACGTCGTCGAGGGCCTTGCCGATCGGCAGCGGACGGCGTACCCGGCCGAGGTCGACACCCCCGGTGACGTACGGCGGGTCCAGGCCCTCCGGCATCACGTCGACCGCGTCGGGGGTCAGCCCGGCGTGCCGTAGCACGGTGGCCAGCGGCACCCCGCGCCAGCGGGCCACCCCGACACCGCCGAGCCGCCACTGCACCCCGGCGGCGGGGGTGTCCTGCTGGCTGGCGAAGAAGTGCCGCCCGTTGCCGGCGCACTCGACCAGGGCGGGTAGCTCGACGGCGGGTAGCGCCCGCAGGTCGGCGTAGCCGAACTCGACCGGGGCGTCCCGGGTCGGGGCGTCGCGCAGGCCGTCGCCGTGCAGCCGCAGTCGCCAGGTGTCGGCGTCGATGCGGGGTGTGTGGGTGTGGTTGCGGACGAAGAACCGGTCGTTCGGCACCACGTATCCCTGGCCGGCCATCGCCTCCCACCGCATCTCGGCGTTGCCCTCGCGGGGCGTGAGCTGCGCGGGGTCGAGCGGTTTGACGATGCCCGGGGGCACCCCGACCGGCCCGGTGGCGGGCGTGACCGGCTCCCGGGTGTCGGTGGCGAGGGCGCTCATCGCCGTGCCCACCGCGATCAGCTCGGCGCGGGACACCCCGGGGTCCCGGGCCTGACCGGCCAGCCACTGCCGGGCCCGGCGGGCGTCGTGGTCTGCCTCGTCGTACGACACAACGGTGGACACCGGGGCTCCTTCGGCTCGGCGACGGTAACTCCTATTGAATCAGTAGGAGTTACCCGCCGGGCAGGGCCACTGGCCGACCACGGCCGGGGCCATTCGGTCAGATCGCGGCGGCCAGCGTCACCACCCCCGCCGCGACCAGCACCCCGGCCCAGAGCCGGTCCACGTTGAACCAGGCCCGGCGCAGCACCCCGACCCCCAGCACCTCGTACACCACCAGCGCGACGGTCGACGCGACGCCCAGCATGACCAGGGTGTGCACCCCGGCCGCGACCAGCCCCGGCAGCGCGCCGGCCGGCGCCGCCGCCAGGTGCCCGGCGTGCCCGCCGGCCGGCTGCGGGTCGGCCAGCAGCACCGGCAGCAGCATCAGCCCGGCGCCGTGCGCCGACGACATCAGGAACGACCAACCGGCCACCTGCGCCGCCGACAGCCGCATCCCGGCCCAGCGGAAGTGCCGCTGCGACAACAGCCGCCACAGCCCGAAACCGACCAGCACCGCCCCGCCGGTCACCGTCAGCGCGGTGCTGGCCGTGACCGAGCGGGTGGCGGTGACCAGCGCGGCGACCACCGCCACCGAGGCCAGGTGACCCGCCGCGACCGGGGGCAGCGCGGCCAGCAGCGCCGCCCGGCGACGCTCCTGCAACCCCCGGGCGACCGCGAGGAGCCACCCCATCGCCGGGTTCAACCCGTGGAACGCGCCGAGCGCCACCAACGCCAGCAGGGTCCGCCCGGTCACGGGAAGCAGTACGAGTCGGAGCTGGCGTCGCCGCCCTGCAACCGGGTCTGGTGCACCCGCAGCCCCCGGAACTCCTCGCCGCGCGGGAAGAACCGCACGTCCGGGGTGAGCCCGCCGCGTTCCGGGTCGACGTCCAGCTTGGCCAGCCAGGCGCCCACCCCGTCGGGATAGAACTGGTCGTCCCAGGAACCGTAGAGCGAGTTGCTGACGTAGACCCGCCGGCCGTCCCGGCTGATCTCCACCATCTGCGGGCCACCGGCCAGGGGCTCGTCCGGCGCGGCCGGGTGGGCGGTGCGGGCCACGATGCCGCCGAGCCGCACCGAGCCGACCAGCACCGGGTGGAACGGGTCGCTGACGTCGTACTGGCGCAGCTCCCCGGTGCCCCAGCAGGAGACGTAGAGGAACCTGTCGTCCACCGACAGGTCGATGTCGGTGACCAGCGGTGGCACCGCCCCGAACGGCTTGAGCAGGTCCGGCAGGTCGGCCGGGTCGGCGGGTTCCGCCGGGATGTCGATCACCCGGGTCACCGTCCACGGGGCGTCCGCACCCGCGCCGTCGCGGTGCCACAACCAGACCGACGCGGACAGGTCCTCGACGCTGATCACCACCCCCACGAAGCCGTACGACCGGGTCGGGTCGTGCGCGGGGCGCAGTTCGAGCGCCATCTGGTACTGGTCGCCGAGGTCGACCCGCTGCACGTGCCGGCGCTTGGCGAGGTCCCAGAAGTGGATCGCGTGCCCGTATTTGCGCCCCAGCAGCAGCTCGCCGACGATGCCGTCCTCGATCATCGACGGGGTGCCCCACTCGCTGGTGACCAGGACGTCCTGGGTGAGGTGCCACCACACGTCGTACGCCAGGAACTGCGGGCCCCGGTCGGCCTCCCAGGCGCCCCGGACGGCGAACGTGGTGTGGTCGAGCACGGCGATGCCGCCGGGACCCTCGGCACCGTCGACGCCGCCGAGCGCCGACAGGTAGATGCCGTCGGGGCCGCAGTGCACGGTGTGCGGGCGGGAGTAGCCGGACTTCTCGGCCAGTTCCTGCGCGCCGATCACCTTCACCAGCTGCGGGGCGCGCGGGTCCGGCCGGGTGTCGAACACGTGGATGCGCGACGACCGCAGCCCCGGCACGATCAGGTAGCGCCGCTCGACGTGCGGGTGCGGTGCGGTGGGGCAGAGCGCGCTGCTGCACGCGTTCCACCCGAAGTGGTGCAGCTCGTCGCCGGTGTGCGGCAGGTCGGTCCAGCCGACCACCCGGCCGTAGTCGGCGGAGTCCGGGTCGGTGTCGAGCACGACGATCGCGTCCGGCCGCTGCGCCGCACGGTCGAACGCGGCGACGTAGGCCAGCTTCTCGGCGGGCGCGGTGGCCGCCTCGCGGGGGGAGGGGTAGAAACTCGGGTCGGGTGTCCAGCGGGTCATGGTCGGCTCCGGGGTCAGGCGGCGGGTACGCCGAGGCGGTCGAGTAGCCGGCGACGCAACGCGCCGAAGGCGGGCTGGTCGGGGGAGCGGGCCGGTCGGTCGGCGGACCGGCCGGCGGGGCCGAGGTCGACGGGGATCTCCTCGGCGATGACGCCCCCGTCGAGCAGCAGGATGCGGTCGGCGAGCAGCAGCGCCTCCTCGACGTCGTGGGTGACCAGCAGGGCGGCGAAGCCGTGCTCGGCGCGTAGCCGGCGCAGCAGGGACTGCATCCGCAGTCGGGTCAGCGCGTCGAGTGCCCCGAACGGCTCGTCGAGCAGCAGCAGGTCCGGCTCCCGGACCAGGGCCCGGGCCACCGCGACCCGTTGCGCCTGACCGCCGGAGAGTTCCGCCGGCCAGGCCCGGTGTCGGTCGGCCAGCCCCACCTCGGTCAGCGCCCGGTCCACCCGGGAGCGCACGTGGGGACCGGTCAACCCCAGCGCAACGTTGTCGCCGACCCGCTTCCAGGGCAGCAACCGGTGTTCCTGGAAGACCACGGCGGCGGTGCCGCGCACCCGGGTCCGGCCGGTGGCCTCGGCGTCCAGGCCGGCGAGGACCCGCAGCAGGGTGCTCTTGCCGGACCCGCTGCCGCCGAGTAGCGCCACCACCTCACCGGCGGCGATGGTCAGGTCGACCCCGGCGAGCACCGGCCGGCCGTCGAAGGCCCGCCGCACCGCATGGGCGGTCAGCACCGTGGCCCCACCGGTCACCCCGTCCGCCCGGGCGGGTGCCCCGTCCGCGCCGCCGGCCGGGCCGGTCAGGTCGCGCGCAGGCCGCGTCGCCACGTCAGGGTCCTCCTCTCCAGGATCCGTAGGGCGAGGTCGGACAGCAGGCCGAGCAGCGCGTAGACGACCAGGCCGAGCACCACCACGTCGGTCTGGCTGAACTCCCGGGCCTCCATCATCAGAAAGCCGATGCCGGTCTGGGCGTTGATCTGTTCGCCGACGACGAGGCTGAGCCAGGCCGCCCCGATCGCCAGTCGCAGCCCGAGGAACAGCGACGGCAGCGCCCCGGGCAGCACCACGTGCCGCAGCCGGGCGGCGGGCCCGAGGCCGCAGGTGCGGGCTGCCTCGACGAGCCGTTCGTCGATGTCCCGGATGCCAGCGTAGGTGTTGAAGTAGATCGGAAAGAACACCCCGAGTGCGACCAGGGTTACCTTCAGCGACTCGCCGATCCCCACCCAGATGATCAGCAGCGGGACGAGTCCCAGGTGGGGCAGCATCCGGGCCATCTGCACCGGCGGGTCGACCAGGTCGTCGCCGAGGCGGAGCAGCCCGGCGGCGACGCCGAGGACCAGCGCCAGCAGCCCGCCGAGGAGCAACCCGACGCCGGCCCGGGTGAGGGAGTCGAGCAGGTGGACGCCGAGGGTGCCGTCGCGGGCCAGTCGTACGCCGGTGGCGAGCACCCGGCTCGGCGCGGGCAGTTTCTCCGGGGCGAGCAGTCCGGCGTGGGCGGCGGCCTCCCACCCGGCGACGAGCACGACCGGGCTGACCAGTCGCCGCCAGCGCAGGCCGGCACGTCGTCGCGGGCCGGCGTCGGGTGGTGCCGCGACGGCGGCCGGTGGCGCGCTGACCAGCACGGTGCTGCTCACTGGAACACCGCGCTGAACCGGTCGTCCACCCGACCGGCGATGTCGACCGGGCCGGGGACGAGCTCGAGGGTGGTGAAGCCGTCCGCGATGGCCTGGAGTTCGGTGCCGACGGCAGGGGTGACCGGGGCCAGCGGGCGGGCGCTGCGGGCCAGGGCCCGGGTGGTGACGTCCAGCGGGATCTTCAGCTCGGGGGCGAGCACCGTGGCGCGTTCGGCCGGGTTGGCGATCCCCCAGTCGGTGACCTTCCGGTACGTGGTGAGGAAGGCGCGGACGTCGTCGGTGCGGTCCCGGACCACCTCGGGTGAGGCCAGCACGTACTCCCGGTTGCTGGCCAGGCCGGTGGCGTCGGCGAGGACCTTCACCCCGGGCTGCTCGGCGAGGGCGAAGTACGGGTCCCAGATGATCCAGGCGTCGATCTGGCCGTTGTCGAACGCAGGCCGTCCCTCGGCCGGCTTGAGGTACTTGACGGTGATGTCCTTCAGCGTCATGTTGTTGGCCGCCAGCAGCCGGACCAGCAGCCAGTGCACGTTGCTGCCCTTGTTCAGCGCCACCGTCCGGCCGCGCAGGTCGGCGAAGGTCTTCAGGCCGCTGCTCTCCTTGACCAGCACCGCCTCGCCCTGGGGGATCGGGGCGGAGGTGCCGACCACCGAGAAGGGGATCTTCGCGGCGGCGGCGAAGATCGGGGGTGCCTCGCCGACCTGTCCGATGTCGATCGCGCCGGCCTTGAGCGCCTCGGTCAGGGCGGGGCCGCTCTCGAACAGCGACCACTGCGCGTCCGGGGCGGCGTTGCGGGCCTTGACCAGGCTCAGCCCGCCGAAGCGCTGGTAGCCGATGCGCAGCGGGCCGCTGCCGGCCTGGGCGTCGGCGTCGTCGGTGCAGCCGCTGACCCCGCCGACGGCGACCAGGGACAGTGCGGTGAACAGGGTGGTGGCCAGCCGGCGCAGGTTCCTCGGCGGGGTGGACATGTCGGCTCCTCGGGAGTGGACGATGTGCTCGCGACGCCGCAGGTCGGCGGCGGGCAGTAACCTACCAAACCGATAGGTTTTATGGGTAGCCTGTCCTGGTTGTCGTCCCATCCCTCAGGAGGACCCCCGATGCCGCTGACCTTCCACTGGTTCCTGCCCACCTACGGCGACAGCCGCGACATCGTCGGCGGTGGTCACGGCGTCGCGGTCGGCACCGCCGGTGGGGCCCGCCCCGCCACCGTCGCCTATCTCGGGCAGATCGCCCGCAGCGCCGAGCAACTCGGCTTCGTCGGCGCGCTCACCCCGACCGGGGCCTGGTGCGAGGACGCCTGGCTGGCCACCGCGATGCTCGCCGAGGTCACCGAACGGCTGAAGTTCCTGGTGGCGTTCCGCCCCGGCCTGCTCTCACCCACCCTCGCCGCCCAGATGGCCGCCACCTTCCAGCGCCTGTCCGGCGGCCGGCTGCTGCTCAACGTGGTCACCGGCGGGGAGTCCGCCGAGCAACGCGCCTACGGCGACTTCCTCGACAAGGACGCCCGGTACGCCCGCACCGACGAGTTCCTGCACGTCGTGCGGTCACTGTGGCGGGGGGAGACCGTCGACCACGTCGGGGAACACCTGCGCGTCGAGGGCGCCCGGCTGGCCCGGCTGCCCGACCCGGTGCCCCCCGTCTACTTCGGTGGCTCGTCCACCGCCGCCGGCCCGGTCGCCGCCCGGCACAGCGACGTCTACCTGACCTGGGGTGAGCCGCCCGCCCAGGTGGCCGGCAAGCTCGACCACATCCGCGCCCTGGCGGTCGCCGCCGGCCGGTCGCCGCGCTTCGGTATTCGGCTGCACGTCATCGCCCGGGACACCGCCGAGGCGGCCTGGGCGCAGGCCGGCCGGCTGCTCGACGGCATCGACGAGGCCGACATCCGGGCCGCCCAGGAGGGGCTGCGGCGCAGCGAGTCCGAGGGGCAGCGCCGGATGCTGGCCCTGCACGGCGGCAGCCGCGACGGGCTGGAGGTCGCCCCGAACCTCTGGGCCGGAGTGGGGCTGGTCCGGGGCGGGGCCGGCACCGCCCTGGTGGGCAGCCACACCGAGGTCGCCGACCGGATCGCCGAGTACCACGCGCTCGGCATCGACGAGTTCGTCCTCTCCGGCCACCCGCACCTGGAGGAGGCGTACTGGTTCGGTGAGGGGGTGCTGCCGATCCTGCGGGCCCGGGGCCTGTGGCGGCATCCCGCCGGTGAGCCGGCCCCCGACCCGACGCCGAGCGTCCCGTTCGCCCCGCAGCCCGCCCGGGTCTGACCACGGCGCGTCCGGCGGGTCCGGCACCTGCGGCGGGTCCGCGCCGGCCGGGCGCGGCGGGGTCAGTGCCGGCCGGCGAGGAAGTCGGCCAGCACCCGGGTGTGGGTCGAGAAGGCCAGCTCGACCGGCTCGGTGAGGACCAGCCACTCGGTGGCCTCCTCGGTCGGCGTCGACGGGGGGAGCTGTGCGGCCGGCCGCTCCGGCAGCACCCCGAAGATCATCATGGTGCCGCCGTGCGGGGCGCCGTGCACCGCGAACAACCGGGCCCGCTGCGCCTCGTCGACCAGCCCCGTCTCCTCCCGCAGCTCCCGGACCAGCGCCTCGGACCACTCCTCGCCGTACTCGACGAACCCGCCGGGCAGGGCGAGCTGGCCCCGGGCCGGTTCGATGTCCCGGCGCACCACCACCAGGCCGAGCCCGGCGTCGGTCCGTACCGGCAGCAGCGCGACCGCGACCGGGGTGGGGTTGCGCCACACCGTCTGGCCGCAGGCCGGGCAGAGCCGGGGCCAGTCGGCGTCCGGCGGGTAGGCCGCCCCGCAGTAGTGGCAGTGCGCGTACGGCAGGACGGTCATGCCGCCGCACGTTACCGCCCCCGGGCCACCCCGCTCAGGGCAGGTCCGCCGTCGGCCCGGGGTCGGTCGGCCGGTCGTCGCGCAGGATCTCCCGGGCCTCCATCAGGGCGAACCCGAGCAGGTTGAGCCCACGCCAGCGGGCCGGGTCCTCGGCGCGCGGGTCGTCGGGGGCCAGCCCGACCCCCCACACTCGGTCGACCGGGCTGGCCTCCACCAGCACCCGGTCCCCGGTGCCCAGCAGGTACGCCCGCAGGTCGGCGTGCTGGCCGAACTTGGCCAGGCTGCCGGCCAGCACGACGGCGTACCGCTCGGCCTCCCACACCGCCTGGTCGAACCCGCGGACCTGGCGGCCGACCCCCTTGGCCTGCTGCGGGTGGCCGGCGGCGAGCACCCGCTCCCCGGCCTCGGCGTCGTCGAAGAGCAGCGCCTTGCGCCACATCATCCAGTGCTCGGCGGTGGCGAAGCGCCGCCCGTCGACGGTGAACGCCGCCGGCCACCACTGGCTCAGGCAGCCGCGGCCGACGGTGCCGTCCCGCTGCGGCTGGTGCCCCCAGAAGCAGAGGTAGCGCACCCGGTGCCCGGCGCGGTGCAGGGCGAGGACGTCTTCGGCGCGGCGCATCGACATGCCGCACAGTGTCCCTGCCGGCACCGACAACCCGCGCCCGGGTTTCGCCCGGACCCGGTGCGGGCCCCGGGGTCAGGCCGGCGGCGTGCCGGTGTACGCGGCGATGGTCCGGGCGGCGGCGGCCCGGGCGGCCTGCGGGTCGGTGCCGCCGGCGATGTCGGCCTCGGCCCACGCCTCGCCGCTGAGCGTCATGAAGCGTCGCCCGTCCGCCGAGCCGATCCATTCGGCGGCCTGGTCGGGGGTGACGCCTCCACCGTCGGCGTCGAGGTGGCTGGCGAGGCCGAGCAGGCCGGAGTCCCAGCCGACGCCGACCGCGCCGGGGCCGTACTCGGTCCACCGGACGTCGTCGACGTGGGCGACGTGTTCCAGGGTGAACCGGGTCCGCTCGTCGCCCTCCGGGGTCAGGTGGACCTCGATCCAGCTGGTCTCGTCGCCCATCTCCCAGGTGGCGGCGAAGCTCTTCGGCGGGTCGCAGCGCTGCACCACGCCCCCGGCGTTGCCCTCGAACTGGTAGCGGCCGTGCAGCCGCAGGTCGCCTGAGATCGGCAGGAACCAGCGCGGGATGCGTTCGGCGCTGGTGCAGGCGTCCCAGAGGTCGTCCAGCGTCGTCGGGTACGTCTGGCTGATGGTCAGCACCCGTGCCTCACCCGCCTCCAGGGTGCGGCTGCCCACGGTGCGTCGTACGGCGCTGATCTGGTGGCTGGTCTCGATCATGAGGTGCTCCGGTGCTCGGTCGGGTCGTCCGTCGTGGTGTGCGCCCGCCGTTCGCGCCGACCCCGGGCGATCTCGGTGGCCAGGGCGTCCAGGGCCGGCGTCCAGAACCGGCGGAATCCCTCCAGCCACCTGTCGACCTCCCGCAGCGGAGCGGGGTCGACCGCGTAGAGCCGACGGGCGCCCTGCGGGCGGACCGTGGCGAACCCGTTGTCCCGCAGCACCTTGAGGTGCTGCGAGACGGCGGGCTGGGTGATCCCGAACTCCTCCTGGATGACCGCGCAGACCCCACCGGCGCTCCGTTCGCCCTGCGCGAGCAGTTCGAGGATGCGCCGGCGTACCGGGTCGCCGAGGACGTCGAAGGCGTGCACGGTCCCCTTTGTATCAGGCATGGCTTATATAAGCAATCAACCCAGTCGAGCGGCGACGGCGGAGCGCAGTTCGGGCAACCGGTCGTGCAGCAGACCCGGGCACTGGGTGCTGGCGAAGTCCTTGTGGCCGTAGATCTGGCTCGCCGGGATGGCGTACTGCTGGCAGGTGAACGCGCAGAACACCACCAGGCTGTCCCAGAGTGCCTGCGGCGGCTGCACGTCGACGTAGATCCCGTCGTTCTCGATGCCGATGGCCTGGCTGTTCTGCCCCACGCAGTGCGCGCCCTGCACCATCGTCTGCCCGTGCAGCAGCGCGTACAGGCTGCCGTGCCGGCCCTCGGTGAGCTGGCCGCCCCGGCTGTTGGTGAAGTGCTGCCCGGAGTCCAGCCAGCCGTTGCCGTCCATGTGCAGGTCCTGGATCTCCCGCGAGTTGGCGTACGCGTGGGCCAGGCTGTAGTCGGTCGAGTTCGGGAACGCCGTGTGATGCACGATGATCTTGTTGGGCCGGCTGCCGACCACGCTCACCGGCGAGGACGGCGGCCGGGCCCCCCAGGTGGCGCAGTTGGCGATCACCGGCTGGTCGACCCGACCGAGGACGACCCGGCCGTCGGCCGACGTGCTGCCGGTGGTCAGGGCGCTGCCGTGGGTCAGGGCGCTGGCGGTGGTCAGGGCCGGGTCGACGGCGGAGTGGCCCACGGCGGCGGCGCTCGCGGCGGATCCGCCGAACGGGTTCGGCGCGAGCGCCCCGGCGGTGCCGAGCAGGACCGCGCCGCGCAGCACGCTGCGCCGGGACACGGGTACGGACATGGCGGGCTCCTCAGGGGGTGGGGGAGGTGCCGGCCGGTCGACCATTGCGACGACTCCGGGGTGGCCGGGGGTCGTTGCCGGGCCGACCGGGCGGCTGCGGCGCTCCGGTCGGGTCAGCAGGGGCCGTTGCAGGCCAGCACCCGGAGCCGGTCGAGGGTGCCGTTCCAGACGTTCTGGTCGCCCGGGAAGGTGCCCGACGACGCCCACTGCCAGAAGGAGTACGTGGCCCAGCCGGCCGGCAGGGTGCCCACCGTGCCGGCGTACCGGGCGAGCCAGAGTGGGTTGGTGGCGGCGAAGCCGCTGTAGTTGCCGGTGCAGGTGGTCCACCAGTCGGTGGTGGTGTAGATCGTCGCCCAGCGCCCGGTGCGGGCGTAGTACTGGTTGACGAAGGACGCGATCCAGTTGCGCATCGCGCTCTGGCTCAGCCCGTAACAGGTCGCGCCGTAGGGGTTGTACTCGATGTCGAGCGCGCCGGGCAGCGTCCGGCCGTCCTTCGACCAGCCGCCACCGTGGTCGACGAAGTAGTTGGCCTGGGTCGCGCCGGTCGTGGTGTCCGGCCGGGCGAAATGGTACGAACCCCGGATCATCCCGACGGTGTACGACCCGTTGTACTGCTGGGCGAAGTACGGGTTGGTGTAGTACGTGCCCTCGGTGGCCTTCACGTAGGCGAACCGGGCGCCGTTGTTCCAGGCGGCGGACCAGTTGACGTTGCCCTGGTAGCTGGAGACGTCCATGCCGGGCAGGCCGGCCGGGGCGGCGGTGGCCGGGGTGACGATGCCGAGGGTGGTGGCGGCGACCATGGTGACGGCCGCCAGCAGCGCGCCCGTGACCGCACGGAGACGGTTCATCTTTCCTCCCTGGGGGATGCCGCGTGGTTACGGCGGGAGCGACGAAAGGAACTGTCAGGTATTAGGTCACGGCCGGAGATAGGTTTCAATAGACTGAATCAAGATTATCTATTTCTGCACGTGGCGCTACCGTCCACCCGCCCGACAATCGCGGTGCGAGCGGATCCACCGGGCCCGGGTCGCGCGGTCTGCCCGACGGTCGAGAGGTGGGCGGGTCGACTGGTCCCGGGTCAGGCGGCGTAGTGGGCGAGGACCTCGGCCGCCGCTCGCTCGCCGGCCAGCACCGCGCCCTCCAGGTAGCCGGCCCACCGGGTCGCCGTCTCGGTGCCCGCCCAGTACACCCGCCCCACCGGCCGGCGCAGCTCGGGACCGTGGTCCCGCCACGAGCCGGGGGTCAACGCCCCGCAGAAGCAGCCCCGGGTCCACTCGTCGGCCGACCAGTCGTACTCGACGAGGTCGTCAGGCTCGGCGGCGGCCGGGCCGACCAGCCCCACCAGCGCGGCCAGCACCGCCGCCCGTCGCCGGCCCGGCGACAGCCGGCGCAGCTCCCGGGCCTGCCGGCCGTAGCTGAACGCGGTCAGCACCCCACGCGTCGAACCCGGCGTCGAGTTGTCCACCGTCTCGGTCAGCGGCCCGTCGGTCGACGTGGTCACCCCGGAACACCCGTCGGCCCGCCAGAACGGCGTCGGGTAGACCGCGTGCAGCTTCAACGCCGACCCCATCGGCATCCGCTGGGTCAACGCGTCGCGCAGGGCCGGCAGCGCCGGCGAGTACGCGATCCGGCCCGCCAGCGTCGGGGCCACCGCCACCACCACCGCCTCCGCCGGGTACGCCCCGTCATCGGTGTACGCCACCACCGGGTGCCCGTCCTGGTGGATCGTCCGCACCGGTGCCCCGGACCGTACCGTCCCCGGGGGCAGCGCCGCCGCCATCCGCTGCGCCAGCAGGGCCGGCCCGCCCACGATCCGATCCTGCTGGGCGCCCCCGGCCATCCCCAGCAGCAACCCGCTCCCACCGCCGCTGCGCAGGTAGAAGAGCACCTGCAACAGCGACACCTCGTCCGGGTCCGCCGCCAGCAACCCACCGGCGATCAGCCGACCCACGTACCGGGCCGTCACCGGATCGGGCGTGACCGTGGCCAACCAGCCGCCGAGGGTGAGCCGGTCCCACTCGTCCGCCCGCGCCGCCCGCCACGGGGCTGCCGGGTCCACCTCGGCGGCGAAGTCGTCGAGCAGGTTGACCGTCTGCCGGACCGACTCCGGCGGTGTCTCCTGCAGCCGACCGTCCCAGCGCACCACCGGCCTCCCGTACGCGGCCGACGGGAACGTGGTCAGCCCGTGCTCGGCCACCAGGGCGGCCATCCGTTCCTGGGTCGGGCCGATCCACTGCGCGCCCAGGTCCAGCGCCGTGCCGTCGTCCAGCCGCCGGGTCGCCACCCGCCCCCCGACCCGTTCCCGCGCCTCCAGCACCAGCACCCGTGCCCCACCCCGGCACAACACCGCCGCAGCGGCGAGCCCCGAGAAACCCCCACCGACCACCACCACCCGCACCGCCCGCGCATACCCCACCCACCCGCCGCTACGCCCACCCACCCGCTCCCGCGTCCGGGCATGTCGGGCCGGTGTGGCTGTCGAGGTGCCGCCGGGCCGGGGTGGGCTCAGTCGCGCAGGGTGCGCAGGATGCGGGTGAGGTCGGCGTGGTCGGTGGGGGAGAGGTGGCCGAAGAAGCGCTCCGCTTCGGCCGCGCGGGCCGTCCGGATGGCCGCGCCTACCCGCGTACCCTCGTCGGTCGGCGCGACCAGGGTCGCCCGCCGGTCGGCTGGGTCGGTGCGGCGCGCGACGAGCCCGCGTTCCTCCAGGCCGTCGACGACCTCGGTGGTGGAGCGGGGGGCGATGTGCAGGTGCTCGGCGAGGGCGCTGAGCCGCATCGCCCCGTGCCGGGTGAGCACCGCGAGGGCGCGGGCGTGTCCGGGGTTGACGTCCCAGGGTTCGAGGGTACGTCGGGACTGGTGGCGCAGCCGACGGGCCACCGCCCAGAACAACTCGGCGAGGCTCTCCCCGACCGGCTCGGCCGACGGCTCCACCGGAACGCCTGCGGGCGGGTCGGCCAGGGGGTCGGATGTCGCACCGGTCACCGGAATACGGTAGCAGTGTTCACTGTTGCTACCTCATGATGAGGTAACCTCAGTAACTGGACCTGAACGGAACACCGGTTCGCCCGCTGTGCCGAGCGCACCGCGCCGCAGAGCGTGAACCTCCACCCCCGCGGACAACCCCGAACGGAAGAAGGACCCCCTTGGACACCACCCAGACCCACCGGGAGGGCCGCGGCGGCGCCCCCCGGACCGCCAGTGCCGCCGAGAAGACCCAGGCCCGTGCCGTCTCGCTGCGCCGCATCGGCCGGCTGTTCACCGCGTACCGTGGTCAACTGGCTGTGGTCACCGCGATCATCGTGGTGTCGTCGATGGTCGCGATGGCCTCGCCGTTCCTGCTGCGGGCGGTGATCGACCGGGCGCTGCCCGAGCGCGACCTGACCCTGCTGGTCTGGCTGGTCGTCGGCATGATCGCCGTCGCGGCGGTGACCGCCGTGCTCGGCGTGGCGCAGACCTGGATCTCCACCCGGGTCGGGCAGCTGGTGATGCACCGGCTGCGCACCGACGTCTTCGCCCACCTGCACCGGCAGTCGATCGCGTTCTTCACCCGCACCCGCACCGGCGAGGTGCAGTCGCGGATCACCAACGACATCGGCGGCATGCAGACGGTGGTCACCTCCACCGCCACCTCGATCGCGTCCAACCTGACCACGGTGGTCGCCACCCTGGTCGCCATGGTGGCGCTGTCCTGGCGGCTCACCCTGGTCTCATTGGTGGTGCTGCCGCCGGCCATCTGGCTCACCCGCCGGGTCGCCGCGATGCGCCGTGAGATCACCGCCCAGCGTCAGCAGGAGCTGGCCGACCTCAACGTCACCATCGAGGAGGGGCTGTCGATCAGCGGCGTGCAGCTCAGCAAGACCCTCGGCGCGGGTGACGCACTGATCGACCGGTTCACCAGCAGCTCGGCCCGCCTGGTCGATCTGGAGCTGCGCTCGGAGCTGGCCGGCCGCTGGCGGATGGCCACCATGACGATCATCTTCGCCGCCATCCCGGCGGTGATCTACCTCGGCGCGGGGCTGCCCGGTACCGCCGGCACGCTCAGCATCGGCACCCTGGTCGCCTTCACCGCCCTGCAGGGCGGGCTGTTCCGGCCGCTGATGGGGCTGCTCAACGTGGGTGTCACGCTGACCGCCTCGCTGGCGCTGTTCGCCCGGATCTTCGAGTACCTCGACCTGCCGGTGGAGGTGGACGACCCGGCCCGGCCGGTGACCATCGACCCGACCCGGGTGCGCGGGCACCTGCGCGTCGAGGACGTCACCTTCAGCTACCCGGGCAGCGACACCGCCGCCGTCGCCGGCATCAGCCTGGACGTCCCGGCGGGCACCAGCCTCGCCCTGGTCGGCGAGACCGGCTCCGGCAAGAGCACCCTCGCGGCCCTGGTCAGCCGGCTGCACGACCCGGACGCCGGCCGGATCACCATCGACGGTGTCGACCTGCGCGACCTGCGGCTGACCGACCTGGCCGCCGTCGTGGGCGTGGTCAGCCAGGAGACCTACCTGCTGCACACCACCATCCGGGAAAATCTGCGGTACGCGCGCCCCGACGCCACCGACGCCCAGTTGGCCGACGCCGCCCGCGCCGCGCAGATCCACGACCTGATCGCCGCCCTGCCCGACGGGTACGACACGGTCGTCGGTTCCCGGGGCCACCGCTTCTCCGGTGGCGAGAAGCAGCGCCTGGCCATCGCCCGTACGCTGCTGCGCGACCCCCGGGTGTTGGTGCTCGACGAGGCGACCAGCGCGCTGGACACCGAGACCGAACGCGCCGTCCAACGGGCCTTCGACACCCTCGCCGAGGGACGCACGGTGATCACCATCGCGCACCGGCTGTCCACGGTGCGCCACGCCGACCAGATCGCGGTGCTCGACCACGGCCGGATCGTCGAGTCCGGCACCCACGAGACGCTGCTGGCCCGCGCCGGCCGGTACGCCACCCTGGCCGGCTGACCCGGGCCGACCGGGCGGGCGGAGAACCCCCGATCTGCACAACGTGAATCCCCGATCATCGGTGACTAGAGTGACGCCGTGCAGAGTGGTGGTGTGCGGTCCCAGGTGCCGGTGCTGTACGTGGCGGACGCCGACGCGGCCCGACGGTTCTACGAGAACTTCGGCTACACCGAGATCCGGGCCGGCGGCGACGGTGGCTCACACTGGTCGTACCTGCGGTGCGGGGAGTTGACGCTGCTCCTGGCGGCGGTCACCCCCCGCCTGGTCACCGTCGAGCTGCCCCTGCTCGTCTACCTGTACGTCGACGACCTGACCGCGACCGCCGAGCGGCTCACCGCCGCCGGGCACCCGGTCGAGAAGAGCGGTTACCCGGAGCACGCCCCCGGGGGCGAGTGCCGGGTCACCGACCCCGACGGCAACGTGGTCGCCTTCGGGCAGCGGCAGGCCGTACCGCCGCAGGAGCGTGACCCGCAGGCGGGCGGTGAGGTGCGGTTCTCGCTGATCCGGGAGGCCGCCGAGGCGGCCGGTCGGCGCGGCGGCGCACCCGCCCGGTGCCAGATCGGCGGCCCGCGCGGTGAGCCCTGCCCCGAACCGGCGGAGGTCAAGCTCGCCGACTCGTGGGGCGACACGGCGTGGGGGTGCATGGCGCACGCCGACGAGACCCTGCTGACCGCACGCGGCGCGTTCCTGGCCACCGAGGACGGAATGGGCCTCGGCCCGTTCCTGCGCGCCCGCCAACCCCAGCCGGATCGGCAGGTTTCCGAACCCGCGCCGGGTGCCTGACCCGTCCACCCGCAACACCCCACCCCACCCCACCCACCCACCCCGCCCCCACACGGCGATCTACCCGGTGATCACGAGATTTACGTCAACTTTGATCTCCCCGATGACGCAAACTCCTTGATCACCAGGCGCGTGGCAGGCTCCGCGTCCCTCTGTCTCCGCTCCGCCTCGTTCGCTCCCCACGTCGAGCGTTATGCCCCGGTGATCAAGAGGTTTAGGTCATTCAGAAGATCAAAGTTGACGTAAACCTCTTGATCACCGGGGCGGGGTGGGGCGGGGCGTGGTGGGGGTGGGGTGGGAGCGGGGCGGGGGTGGGGAAAGTGGGGGGAGCCGTGGGGGGTCTGGGTGCGTCCAAGGGGTATGACGAGTTTTCGAGGCATGTGGGTGGTGGTTGTTCCGGTGCTCCTGCTCACGGCGGCGTGTGCGGGGCAGGACGGGGCGGGTGTGGCCCCCGACGCGGTCCCATCCGCTCTTCCCGCTGATGTGCCGGTGCTGCGGATCGACTATACGGGTGGCTTCGTGCGGCCCGAGACCAATGTGACCCGGCTGCCGGCCGTCAGCGTCTACGGCGACGGTCGGGTGATCACCGAGGGGCCGACGATCCTGAGTTATCCCGGGCCGGCGCTGCCCAACATCCAGGTTCGCACGATCAGCAAGGCCGAGGTGGCGAAGCTGGTCGAGCAGGCCCGCGCCGCCGGGGTGGGCAGCTCCGTCGACGTGGGCACCCCGTCGATCACCGACGTGGCCACCACCCGGTTCACCATCCGGGGGCCGGTCGGCACCGAGCGGTTGGAGGTCTACGCCCTGGGTGAGGCGACCGGCCCGGAGGCCGGCCTGACCGCCGCCCAGCAGGCCGCCCGGGAGAAACTGCGGACCTTCGCCGACAAGGTGACCGATCCGGCGGGTGCCGCGACGCAGCCGTACCAGCCGACCGCCATCGCGGCGGTGGCCGGGCCGTGGGTCGCCACACCGGAGACCGCGAAGCAGCCCAGGGTGGAGTGGCCCGGCCCGGCGCTGCCCGGCACCAGTCTCGGTGAGGGGCTCCAACTGGGTTGCGTGACGGTCACCGGGGCCGCCGTGCAGCAGGTGATCGCCGCCGCCGACAAGGCCAACGCGGTGACCCCGTGGACCTCCGGCGGGAAACGCTGGTCGATCACCCTCCGGCCGCTGCTGCCCGACGAGACCGACTGCGCCAGCCTGTCCACCGACCGCTGAGGCGGCAGCGTGCGGTCGACCCGGTGGCGGGTCGACCGCGCGCCGGCAGTGTGACGCCGACCGGGGTGGGGCTCGACGCCGGGGTTTGCGCCGGCGACCATCGCCGTACGCGGTGGGGCACTTGTTTCCATAGGCAACCATCACTACATTGGGGTCCGGGTGCCGCCCTGTTGCCGGGCGGCGGTGTGGCCTGAGCCGGGCTGTTGTCCACGTGCCGAGAGGCATGTCGACGCGCGAGCGATGTCGATGCTCCCGCGCCGTCGGTGTTTCCCCGACGGCCAGCCGGAAGGACCCCTGTGAGGATTTCCCGTACCCGTATCACCGCCGCCGTGGCTGCCACCGTCACAGCGGCGGCGGCCGTCACCACCGTGCTCGCCGGCACCGCCTCGGCGGCCCAGGGCTGCCGGGTCGACTACCAGCCCAACGAGTGGACCGGCGGCTTCACCGCCAACGTCCGGGTCTCCCCGGGCGACACCGCCCTGAGCAGTTGGACCGTCACCTGGTCCTACCCGGGCGGCCAGCGGATCACCGGTGGCTGGAACGCCCAGGTCAGCCAGGTCGGCAGCACGGTCACCGCCCGCAACGCCGCCTGGAACGGCAGTGTCCCGGCCGGCGGCTCGACCGAGTTCGGCGTCCAGGGCACCAGCACCTCGGGTTCCGCCGCGCCGACCGGGTTCGCGCTCAACGGCGTACCGTGCAACGGCGCTCCGCCGCCGACCACCACGCCGCCGCCCACGACCCCGCCCCCGACGACGCCGCCGCCCACCACGCCGCCCCCGACGACCCCGCCGCCGACCACGCCTCCGCCGACGACCCCGCCGCCCACGACGCCGCCGCCGACGACGCCCCCGCCCACGACCCCGCCGCCGACCACCCCGCCGCCGGCCGGGTGCGCCGGTGCGGTGCTCTGCGACGGATTCGAGAACCAGACCGGCTCGACGCCGGCCGGCGACTGGAGCGTGGTCAACCCGGACTGCTCCGGGGCGGGCCGGGCGGCGGTGGACACGACCACCACGCACAGCGGTAGCCGCTCGCTGCGCATCGACGGCGCGGCCGGTTACTGCAACCACGTCTTCGTCCGGTCCAACAAGGACCTCAGCGCCGTGGGCACCGTCCGGTACGGCCGGATCTGGCTGCGCCACACCACCGCCCTGCCGACCCAGCACGTCACCATGACGGCGATGACCGACGCCGCCGACGGCAACAAGGATCTGCGGATGGGCGGCCAGAACGGCGCGTTGCAGTGGAACCGGGCCTCCGACGACGCGACCCTGCCCGAGCAGAGCCCGGCCGGGGTGGCGTTGAGCGTGCCGCTGCCCACCGGGCGCTGGACGTGCCTGGAGTTCATGGTCGACGGCAACCAGGGTCAGCTGCGTACCTGGCTCGACGGCACCGCCATCACCGGGCTGACCGCCGACGGGGTGCCCACCCACGACGTCGACGGCCAGTGGCTCAACCGCACCTGGCGGCCCCGGCTGACCGACCTGAAGCTGGGCTGGGAGAGCTACGGCGAGGGCGCGGACACCATCTGGTACGACGACGTGGCCCTGGGCAGCAGCCGGATCGGCTGCTGACCCCCGCCGGGACCGGGTGGCCGACGGGGCTGCCCGGTCCCGGCCGTGTCGCCCGAGCATTTCAGCCGGCGGTGACGTGCCGATCATGGTGCGTTCATCCACGGTTGCCAGGCTGACCTCTGGTCGGCGGGG
Source organism: Micromonospora sp. NPDC049257 (assembly GCF_040678915.1). Lineage (NCBI taxonomy): Bacteria > Bacillati > Actinomycetota > Actinomycetes > Micromonosporales > Micromonosporaceae > Micromonospora > Micromonospora sp. NPDC049257. Next base: position 125,963 of record NZ_JBFAQU010000012.1, on the reverse strand, counting down.
TTCGCCTCCCGCCAGAATGTGGCTGACCGGGATAACCATCCCGATCGATACGTTCCTGTCGGCCCCCGCGACCCGGAGGACCCGTTGCGCACTCCCGCGAACCCCGTCACCCCCGTCACCGCCCCGCACCCCGCCACCCCGCACCCCGTCACCCGACCGCACCGGCTGCTGGGCACCCTCGCGCTGCTGACCGCCATGATCGCGGCGGTGCTGGTCGGGCCGTCCGTGGTGACCCCGAGGCTGGCCGACTCCGCGTCGGCGGCGGTCTACGGCTCCTGCACGATGTCCCGCTGCGCGGACGCCCGTACCGCCCGATCCGGCTGGTCGGCCAAGAGCTTCCCCACCAGCCGGGGCTGGTACGCCTGGAGCGGCGGCCTGTCGAACTTCGCCGGCGGCCAGTTCCACAACTACGAGGGGCAGCTCCCCGGCGGCGCCACCTACTACGAGTACGACGTCTACCCGCGGGTCTCCGGCGCGGCGCGGGACGCGTACCGCATCGTGGTGAACAGGAGCACCGGGGCGACCTGGTTCTCGCCCGACCACTACGCGAACTTCTACCGGATCTGAGCCAGGAACCATCGGGGTGGGCCGGTCGGTCGGCCCACCCCGGGTGAGCAGGAGGATGCACGATGACCGGACAGCGCCAGCCGGGCTGGCTGCGGGTGACCGACGAGCCGTCGCCGTCGGGGCATCCCACGCCGTCGCTCACCGTGGCCGGCGCGGCGGCCCGCACCCGTCCCGCGCTGTTCGACGCCCTCGCCGTCGCCCTCGACCTGCCCGGACACTTCGGCCGCAACTGGGACGCGCTCGCCGACGTGCTGGCCGAACGGCTCGACGCCGGCCCGCTCACCCTGGAGGTGACCGACGCCGGCCTGCTGCTCGCCGACGAGCCGTCCGGCCAGCTCGGCACACTGCTCGACGTGGTGGGCGGGGTGTCGGCGGGTGCCCGGGAGCCGGTCCGGTTGGTGCTGCGGGACACCCCGCAGGCGTTGCCCGCCCTGCGACTGCGGCTCTCCGCCGTCCTCGGCGGCTGTGGCGTGGCCGTCCCACCCGGCGGCGTGGCGCGCTGAGCCGTGCGGTGCCGTGCCGGGTCGGGTCGTTTTCCGGCCACCGGCAGGCCCGGGGCGCTGAGCCGGCCCCGCCCGACCTGCCGGCGGGAGAGGCGCAGCGAAGGTGTCGGCGGGGCGAGGTCAGTTGGGGTGGTCGAGGATCGCGCTGAACCGCTCCTCGGCCAGGTCGAGCTGGGCGAAGATGTGCCGCTTCACCGGTGCCGACAGCGGGGTGTCCGGCCGGGCGATCAGATCCCGGAACACCGGCACCAGTGGGCGGTACTTCGCCGCCGAGCGGGCCACCTTGGGCCCGACGGCGTAGACCACCCCCACGCCGTTGTCGGTGAAGTCGGAGATCTTGATGACCCGGGCCCACGGCTCCCGGTCCAGGCTGGCCGCGACGTGCTCGCGGTACTGCACGTGCGGGTCCCGGTCCGGGTCGTACACCGGGTTGGTGACCGCGCCGACGAGCCGGGCCACCCGCGTCCCGAACCGGTCGGCCAGCGTGGCCAGCGCCGCCGCCGTCGGGTCGGACGCCTGCGTGCCGGCCAGCTCCCGGGGGTGGTCCTCCACCGCGTCGTGCAGCAGACCGGCGACGATCACGTCGACGTCGCGCACCTGGTAGTGGTGCATCATCCGGATCGCCACCCGCAGCAGGTGGTTGAGGTAGGGCTCCCGGGACCGGCGGTCGTCGCGGTGCAGCTCGGCGGCGAGGTCCAGGGCGGCGGTCAGCCGGTCCCGGTCGGCCGCCGCGAAGGCCGGCAGCTCCAACCGGAACCGGGCCAGCAGGCCCGGCTCACCGTGCAGCTCGGTGATCGCGTGCATCGGCATGGTGGCGAGGTACGGCGGGAACTCCATCGCCTACTTATAGCCGATCTTCACTGTCCAGCGGACCCCGTCGTCGGGCATGTGACCGGGTCACCTCCTGCCGGAAAGGTGCTTGACCAGGCGTACCGTCGTCCCGTCGGAGGTGCCGTCGAGCTGTGCCTCGTCCATCAGCCGGGCCATGATCAGTCGCCCTCGCCCCCGGTCGCGCCCGTCGGAGGGCCCGTCGCGCCAGCCGCCGGTGTCGGACACCTCGATCTCCAGCCGGCCGGCGTGCAGTCCGGCCCGTACCGTGACGGTGGCCCCGGACGCGAAGCGGCAGCCGTGTTCGATGGCATTGGCGCACGCCTCGCCGACGGCGATCAGCACCACCTCCACGTCGGCCTCGTCCACCCCGGCCCCGGTCAGCCACGACCGCAGCGCCTCCCGGGTGGGGGAGAGCTGGGCCGGGTCGGCGGCCAGTGCGGCGCGGAACACCACCGGCGCGTCCCGGGCCGCCGGACCGGCAGGTGGTGGCGTGCCGGGCGGGTCGTGCGCCGGGTGGCGTGCGGCCACCAGGTCGGGGCAGCTCGCGCCGACGTCGCGTCCACCCGTCACCCGCGCCCACCTCCGCTGATCCTCGCCGCCGGGGCCGGGCCCGACCGTCGTTCCCGCCATTCTTCCTGTCCCGGCCGGCCGTACCCGGACCAGGGTCTTCCCGTGACGGTGACGCCGCACACGGGTCCGGCGGGCGGGTGCTCGGTGCCACCGGGCCCGGCCGGGTCGGTCGGCGGTGGGGGCTAGGAGGCCAGCCGTCCGGCGGGGTCGTGCACCGGGCCGGCGAGATCGAGGCCGCCGTCGGACTGGTTGATCTCCGACCAGACCGCGTCGAGGGAGAGGCCGAGGACGTCGGCGAGTACCGCGATGGTCGGGAAGGCGGGGGTGGCGACCCGGCCGGATTCGATCTTGCGGAGGGTCTCCGGGGAGAGCCCGGCGGCCAGCGCGGTGCCGAGCATCGACCGTTGGCCCCGGGCGCGGCGCAGCAGGGCGCCGAGGCGTTGTCCGCGTTCGACCTCGGCGGGAGTGAGCGGCAACCTGACCATGGCTGCGATTCTAGTACCGGGATAACATGACCGGGATACTTATTGGTGGTCCGAGGAAGGCGCTGCATGATCGAGATCCTGAACCCCGCCGACCTCCTGCGCGCGCGGGACACCGGCGCGCTGGTCGCCGACATCCTGCGGACGCTGAAGGGCCGCAGCGTGGTCGGCACCAACCTGCTGGAGATCGACAGGTGGGCGCACCAGATGATCGTCGAGGCCGGTGCGCAGTCCTGCTACGTCGACTACGAGCCATCCTTCGGACGCGGGCCGTTCGGCCACTACATCTGCACCTCCGTCAACGACGCGGTGCTGCACGGCCTGCCCCACGACTATCCGCTCGCCGACGGTGACCTGCTCTCCCTCGACCTCGCGGTCTCCCTCGGCGGTGTGGTCGCCGACTCGGCCATCAGCTTCGTCGTGGGCGACACACCGTCCCCGGAGAGCGTCGCGCTGATCGACGCGACCGAGCGTGCGCTGGCCGCCGGGATCGCCGCCGCCGGCCCCGGAGCCCGCGTCGGTGACATCTCGTACGCCATCGGCAGCGTCCTCGGCGCGGCGGGATACCCGATCAACACCGAGTTCGGGGGGCACGGTGTCGGCTCCACCATGCACCAGGACCCGCACGTGTCCAACACGGGCCGGCCCGGTCGCGGTTACCGGCTGCGCCCCGGGCTGCTGCTGGCCCTGGAACCCTGGATCATGGCGGACACCGCCGAACTCGTCACCGACCGCGACGGCTGGACGCTGCGCAGCGTGACCGGCTGCCGGACGGCACACAGCGAACACACCATCGCCATCACCGACGACGGCGCCGAGGTGATGACCCTGCCGAAGTAGCCCCCGGCCCGGTCAGCGCACCCCGGTCAGCGCCGCCCCGGCCGGGCCGACCGACCGGTCGGACCGCACCGGCGACGGCACGGCCCGACCGGAACGGGTCACCGTGACAGTTGGCCCCGGACGCGGGTCACCAGGGCAGTCGACCGGCCCCGGCGAACGGCCCCACCACGAGCGGCACCAGCGGCGCGGGCACCGCCTGCGCCGCGCGCAGGGTCGGCGTCCAGCCGGCGTCGCCGCCCAGATCCGGGTCGTGGGTCGCGTTGTAGGCGGCCACCAGGTCGACCGGGCGGGGCAGCGCCCGGTCGGCGTCGACCCAGTTGCCCCGGGTGGTGACGGCGGTGCCACCCCAGTCGTAGAGCAGGTCGCCGGCGGCGATGCCGGCGCCGAGGGTGAAGAAGTTGTTCTCCACGTACGCGGCGGACTGCACGCCCACCCCGATCGCGTACGCGAAGTCGTCGCCGGCCAGCCGGTACCAGTTGTTGTAGACGTCGACCTGGCCGAACCGCACCCGGGGCAGCCGCTGGAGCACCCGGTCGAACAGGTTGTGGTGCAGCGTCACCTTCAACCGGCCGACGTCCGGCCCGACCGTGTTGGACGAGCCGATCAGCATCAGCTTGTCCCGTCCGGTGAACCGGTTGTACGAGGCGGTCACCAGGCTCGCCGTGTGGGTGACGTCCAGCGACCCGTCGTGCACCTGGTACGGCCGGCCGAAGTACACCGGCTGGGCGCTGTCCGGGTTGTCGCCGTCGGTGAAGGTGTTGTGGTCGACCCAGACGTGCTCGCTGCGGCGCACCGAGACCTGGTCGTACTGGGAGTTCCAGTTGCCGGTCGCGCCGTCGGTGGGCGACCAGGCGGGGAAGCAGTCCCGGGCGTCGTCGAAGGTCAGGTTGCGCACGATGACGTTGCTGGCCCCGTCGATCATCAGGGTCAGCCCGGTGAGGGTGGCCCCGTGCCGGCCGACGATGGTGGTGTTGGGCCCGACGTTGATCTGCGTCTGGCGGGTCTGGTTGGCCACCGAGCGCACCCGGGCCGCCTCCAGCGCCCCGGTCGGCGGCACCATGCCCCACACCGCCGGGTCGTACGCGGCCAGGTACGCCGGCAGGCTGTACTCCGGGTCGGCCAGGTCGGCACAGCCGAGCAGGTGGCCGTCGTCGGCGGCGAACCCGTCGACGGTGCCGTCCACGACGATCACCTTCGGGGTGGCGTTGCTCTTGTTGGTGGCGTTGTCGCCGCCCAGCGCGCGGACCAGGTCGGCCCGGCTGCGCACCAGGTGAACCTGGTCCGGGGCGGCCGCCGCGCCGCCGGTGGTGCCGGGGCCGTCGGCCGCCCAGCCGTCACCGGCCGGCAGGGTCTGCCGGGCGAACCGCTCGACGCCCCGGGGCGGCCCGTCGGGTGGCGCGGCGTACGCGGCGGTGCCCGAGGTCAGCAGGAGGGTGAGGGCGACCAGGGCCGCCCCGGTGGTGCGTGGACGCATGGGACTCTCCCGAAGGGTGGTGGTGGGTGGTGCGTCAGTCGTCCTGTGCCGCCAGGGGGATACGCGCCGGCGGCACCGCCCACGGCACCGCCAGCTCCGACAGCAGCGCGCCCTGCTCGGCGGCCCGGCGCAGCACCGCGTTGATCCCGCGTACCGTCACCACCCGCTCCGGCCCGCTGCCGGCGGCCGTGACCAGGTCGCCGTCGAGCAGGGTCGGCTCGGGGGCCTGCCGCACCCGTTCCAGCACGGCGGTGAACGGTGCGGTGCGGGCCAGCGGGGCGATCAGCGGGGTGCCGTCCGGGTCGGCGCGGTGGGCGAGCAGGTTCGCCAGCAGCCCCTGCCGGCCCGGCACCTCCCGGGGGTGCGGGTCACCGGGCAGCAGCAGCCGGTCGGTCGGGTACTCCAGCACCGCCCGCCCGGTGGTGCCGGTGACGATCACCTCACCGGCGACGAAGTCCTCCCCGGCCAGCGTCACCGCCGCCACGATCGGCGGCCCGCCGGGGGTGACGATCCGTAGGGTGGCGGTGTCGTCCACCTCGATCGGCCGGACCCGGTAGCGCTCCAGCTCGATGCGGGCCGGCCGGACCGGGGCGCCGGTCACCGTCTCGGCCACCGCCAGGCACTGCATCACCGCGTGCGCCAGCGGGTTGGCCAACGCCCCGTCCAGCACCGGTCGGCCGTGCAGGGTGCGCCGGCCGGCCCACGGGGAACGGGCGTAGTAGCTGTCGGGGCGTTGCCAGCAGGCGACCGTGCCGATGCCGGTGACGGTGCCCAGCCGGCCCTGCCCGACGGCGGCCGACAACTGCGCCAGCGCCACCGACCCGAGCGCCTGGAAGCCGACCTGGCAGGCCCGACCGGTCGCGGCCAGCGCCCCGGCCAGCGTCCGGTGTTCGGCGGTGGACAGCACCGGAGGCTTCTCCAGCAGCAGGTCGGCACCGGCGGCGAGGACGTCCAGGGCGATCGGCAGGTGGGTGTGCGGCGGGGTACACACGATCACCACGTCGGGGCGGGCGGCGGTGAGCATCTCCCGATGGTCGGTGTGCACGGTGGTCCCGGTGGGCACCGGCGCGGCCGGCTCGTCCTCGATCGGCCGTACGTCCACCAGCGCCACCAGCCGCAGCCGTCCCGCCGCGTGCAGCGGGGCCACCGCCCGCCGGTGCCAGCGGCCGTGCCCGTTCGCGCCGACGATCGCCACCCGGGGCACGGCGACCCCGGCCCCGGCGGGCTGGTCGGGGTGGGCGGCCCCGGCCGGGCCGCCCGGCGGTGTCCCGGCTGGGGAGCCCGGCGGTGTCCCGGTGGTCGTCGCCGGTGCGCCCCGGGCGGCGAGCCCGCCGACGGCGGCCGGCGGCACCGGGGCGGTCACGCCGCACCGGCCAGGACCGCCGCCACCGGGTGGGTACGCAACGCGCCCAGCCAGCCGGCGACGTCGGTGCGGAACCCGTCGTCGTCGGCGAGCGCGGCCGGGAAGACCTCCGGCAGGGCGAACAGCGCCTCCACCGTGCCGGCGGGGGTGCCCCCGGCGGCGGCGAGCGCGGCGGTGATCCGGTCGGCCAGCGGGTCGTCCAGCGGCAGCACCGTGCCGTCGTCGGCCCGCCCGTCGAGGAACCGCAGCCAGGCCGCCACGACCAGCGCCGACCAGTACGCCGGCCGGCCCTGTGCGCGCAGGTCGACGGCGGTGTGCAGGACCCGCTGCGGCAGCTTCTGCGACCCGTCCATCGCCACCTGGAGGGTGCGGTGCCGGATCGCCGGGTTGGCGAAGCGGGCCAGCACCTCGTCGCCGTACCCGGTGACCCGTACCCCGTCGGGTGGGGTGAAGCTCTCGGCCACGTCGTCGGCGACGAACCGGCGCAGCACGTCGGTCAGGCCGGGCAGGGCCAGCGCCTCGGCGATCGTCTCGCGGCCGGCCACCGCACCCAGGTAGGCCACCGCCGAGTGCACGCCGTTGAGGCCGCGCAGCTTCAGCCGTTCCCACGGGCCTGCGTCGGTGGTGAGCACCGCACCGGCCCGCTCCCACCGGGGCCGGCCGCCGGGGAAGTCGTCCTCCACCACCCACTGGGTGTACGGCTCGGCGGCCACCGCCGCCAGGTCGGTCACCCCGAGCGCGGCGCGGGCGTCCGCCAGCGTCGCGTCGGTGCTGGCCGGGACGATCCGGTCCACCATCGTGCCGGGGAAGCTCACCTGCCCGGCGAGGGCGTCCAGCACGGCGTCCGGCACCCCGGCCAGGGCCAGCGACTGCTGCACCAGGCCGCGCAGCCGACGCCCGTTGGACGGCAGGTTGTCGCAGCTGACCAGCGCGATCGGCCCCGCCTGTGCGGCGGCACGGGCGAGCAGCCCGCGCACCAGCAGGCCCGGCACGGTGACCGGCAGCCGGTCGGTGGTGAGGTCGCGGGTCAGCTCCGGGTCGGCCCGCAACGCCCCGGAGACCGGGTCGAGCCGGTACGCCTTCTCGGTCACCGTCAGCGTCACCACCCGGATCGCCGGGTCGGCCAGCAGCGCGAGCACCGCCGCCGGGTCGCTGGCGGCGTGCCGTACCCCGGCCAGCGCGCCGACGACCCGGGTCTCGGACCGGTCGGCGGCCAGCGTGGTGACGCTGAACAGCGCGTCCTGCGCCGCGAGGGCCTCGACCAGCGTGGTGCTGCGCGGCGCGACGCCGATGATGCCCCAGTCGCCGCCGGCCGCGTCGACCGCCGCCTCGGTGTAGACCGCCTGGTGGGCCCGGTGGAACGCGCCCAGTCCCAGGTGGACGATGCCGGCCGGCACGCTGCCCGGCCGGATCAGCGGTCGGCTCTGCTCGGGCACCCGGCGCAGGGTGGCCAGCCCCAGCCGGTCGGTGCCGACGTTCACCGCCATGCCGGGCCGTCCGGGAAGCGGAACCGGGCGATCGACTCGGGGCGCATGGTGGCGCTGTAGCCGGGGGCGGTGGGCAGCAGGTACCGGCCGCCCCGGGTGCGGACCGGGTCGACGAAGTGTTCGTGCAGGTGGTCGACGTACTCGACCATCCGCCCGTCCAGGCTGGCACCGACCCGCAGGTAGTCGAAGATCGCCAGGTGCTGCACGTACTCGCAGAGGCCGACGCCACCGGCGTGCGGGCAGATCGGCACCCCGAACTTCGCCGCCAACAGGATCTCCGCCAGCACCTCGTTGACCCCGGCGACCCGGCAGGCGTCGATCTGCATCACCCCGATCGCCTCGGCCTGGAGCAACTGCTTGAAGATCACCCGGTTGGCGGCCACCTCGCCGGTGGCGACCCGGCACCGGCCGTCGGTCAGCGCGGTCACCGCGCGGGCGATCCGGGCGTGGCCGAGGATGTCGTCGGCGTGCGTCGGCTCCTCGATCCAGTACGGGTCGACCTCGGCCAGCGCGGTCATGTTGGTGATCGCCTCGTCGACGTCCCAGACCTGGTTGGCGTCCATCATCAGCAGCGCGTCCGGGCCGATCTCGGCCCGGATGATCCGCGCCCGGCGCAGGTCGTCGGCCGGCGGGCCGCCGACCTTCATCTTCATCGCCCGCCACCCCTGGGCGTACGCCTCGCGGGTCAGCGCCCGCACCTTCTCGTCCGGATACCCCAACCACCCCACCGACGTGGTGTACGACGGAAAACCGTTCTGCTCAAGTTCCGCGAGCCGTTCCGCCGCGCCGACCAGTCCCTTGTCGAGCAGGGTGGCGGCCTCGTCGGGGGTGAGCGCGTCGGTGATGTGGTGGAAGTCGATGTTGGCCACCAGCTCGTCGGTGGGCAGCTCGGCGAGGTAGCGCCACATCGGCTTGCCGGCCAGCTTGGCCCGCAGGTCCCAGACCGCGTTGACCAGCGCGCCGGCGGCCATGTGGATGACCCCCTTCTCCGGCCCCAGCCAGCGCAGCTGCACGTCGGCGGTGAGCGAGCGCCAGAACGCCACCGGCTCGGCCGCGATCTCCTCGACGGTGCGCCCCCGCACGTGGTGGGCGAGGGCCTCGATCGCCGCGCAGGTGATCTCGTTGCCCCGGCCGTTGGTGAAGGTGAACCCGGCACCCGTCGGGCCGCCGTCGGTGCGCAGCTCCACGTAGCTGGCCGAGTAGTCACCCCGGTTGATCGCGTCGGAGCCGTCGCCGGCCGCCGCGGTGGGGAACCGGACGTCGTGCACGTCGACGTCGGTGATCCTGGTGCTCATGCGGACCCTCCGAACCTGAAGACCTTCTTGGGCAGCCGGTACGCCAGGTCGACGACCGTCTCGGCGGCCTCGTCCTCGGTCAACCGGTGCTCGGCGACGAGGCGGGCCAGGAAACCGGCGTCGATCCGGCGGGCCACGTCGTGGCGGACCGGGATGGAGCAGAACGCGCGGGTGTCGTCGACGAACCCGGCGGTGTTGTAGAACCCGGCGGACTCGGTGACCGCCTCCCGGAACCGGCGCAGCACCTCCGGGGAGTCCAGGAACCACCAGGGCGCCCCGAGGTAGAGCGCGGCGTAGCCGCCCGCCAGCGGGGCCAGCTCCCGGGTGAACGTGTACTCGTCGAGGGTGTAGAGCACCACCCGCAGCCGCGGGTCGTTGCCGTACGCGTCGAGCAGCGGGGCGAGCGCGTGCACGTACTCGGTGGCGTGCGGGACGTCGCCGCCGACGTCGCGGCCGTGGCGGGCGTACAGCCGGCGGTTGTGGTTGCGGACCGCCCCGGGGTGCAGTTGCAGCACCAGCCCGTCGTCGAGGGACATCCGGGCGAACTCCACCAGCATGTGCGCCCGGAACGTCTCGGCGTCGGCGGCGTCGGCGAGCCCGCGCCGGCCCCTGTCGTAGAGCATCGCCGCCTCGTCGGCGGTCAGCGCCAGGGTGCGTGCGGTGGGGTGGCCGTGGTCGGAGGAGGTCGCGCCGGCCGCGACGAACGCCGCCCGGCGGGCCCGCAGCGCGTCCAGGTAACCGGTGTACGTGCCGGTGTCGACGCCGGCCACCTCGCCGAGCCGGGCCACGTTGTCGGCCCAACCGTCGAACTCCATGTCGACCACGTTGTCCGGGCGGAACGTGGTGACCACCCGGCCACCCGGCCCGCCCCAGCCGTCGGCGGCGAGCTTGGCGTGCGCGGCGAGGTCGTCCAGGGGCGACTCGGTGGTGGCGAGGACCTCGATCCGGAACCGTTCGAACAGCGCCCGGGGCCGGTACTCCGGCTCGGCCAGCCGGGCGGCCACCTCGTCGTAGACGGCGTCGGCGGTGTCCGGGGTCAGCGCCGTGTCCACCCCGAACACCTCGCTGAAGGTGCGTTCCAGCCACAGTCGGGACGGGGTGCCCCGGAACAGGTGCCAGTGCGCGGCGAAGCGCCGCCAGATCGTCCGGCCGTCGGTCTCCACCGGGCTGCCGTCGACGCTGGGCACGCCCAGTTCGGCCGGGGGGACGCCCTGGCTGAGCAGCATCCGGGTGAGGTAGTGGTCGGGCACGATGAGCAGCCGGGCCGGGTCCGGGAAGGGCTGGTCCTCGGCCAGCAGCGCCGGGTCGACGTGCCCGTGCGGCGAGATGATCGGCTGCGGCCCGGCCAGGGCGTACAGCTCGCGGGCGATGGCCCGGACGCCCGGGTCGGTCGGCAGGAGCAGGTCAGGAGAGGTCGGCACGTCGGGGGACTCCTCGGATGCGGGCGGCGGGTCGGCGGATCAGGGCGGGGGCGGTGGTGGGGTGGGCCGCAACGGCCGGGCTAGGCAGGTGGCTGGGCCGCAACGGGTCAGGGTGGGTGCAGGGTCGGCCGGCAGCGGTCAGGGCAGGGTGAGCAGGTCGGCGACGCGCACCGGGTCGCCGGTGGCGAAGGACCGGTTGGCGGCCAGGCCGGTGAGCAGGGCCAGTGCCCCGTCGTGGGCGGTGGCGGCCCGGTCCAGCGGGTCCGGTTCGCCACCGAAGATCACCCGGGTCATCCGGGTGTCCGCGCCGCCGTGGCCCTGCCGGGTGTAGCCCTCGACGGGGATCCGGGTGGGCGGGGCCCAGAACGGGCGCAGGGTCAGGGTGGCCTCGCCGTGCTCGGCGGCGGCCTCGTCGCCGTGCAGGGCCGCCCCCTTGAGCGCACCGGCGGCGGCCGGGCTGACGAAGTCGCTCTCGGTGACCTCCAGTTCGAGCCGGCCCCGGCTGCCGTTGACCATCACCCGGTAGCCCTCCCAGGGGGCGTACGCGGTGAGGTGGTAGGTCATCGTCGCGCCGGTGGAGTAGCGGGCCAGCACCGCCATGTCGTCCTCGATGGTGACGCCGGGGGCGAAGACGTTCTGGTCGCGGTGGTAGCCGTCCTCACCCTCGGCGTCGAGGTAGAGCTCCCGCAGTCGGGGGTGCTCGGCCAGCCGCAGGGCGAACGGGTCGTCGGTGGCGGCGGGGGAGTCGTGCGCCCGGTCGTAGTCGCGGGCGTAGCCGTGCCGGCGGCCGTCGTCGCCGTAGAAGAACAGCCGCCCGGCCGCGTACACCTCGACGGGGGTGGCGTCGAGCCACCAGTTGACCAGGTCGAAGTGATGGCTGGCCTTGTGCACCATCAGCCCGCCGGAGCTGGCCTTGTCCCGGTGCCAGCGGCGGAAGTAGTCCGCGCCGTGCCGTACGTCGAGCAGCCACTCGAAGTGCACCGAGCCGATCTCGCCGACCGCGCCGTCGGCGAGCAGCCGCCGGACCTGCTCGTGCAACGGGTTGTAGCGGTAGTTGAAGGCGACGGTGACCTGCCGGCCGGTCTCGGCGACCGCGTCGAGGATGCGTCGGCAGCGGGGAGCGTCGGTGGTCATGGGTTTCTCGGTGACCACGTCGCAGCCGGCCCGCAGGGCCGCCACGATGTACTCGTCGTGGGTGACGTCGACGCTGGTCACCAGGACCACGTCGACCCGTTCCTTGGCGAGCATGGCGGTGAAGTCGTCGGCCCGGTAGGTCGGCACGGGCGGGTGGCCCAGCTCGGTCAGCCACCGGTTGTGCGCGTCCATCCGGGTCTGGTTGACGTCGGCGAAGGCGACCAGCTCGGCGGTGTCGGCGTGCTCGGTGACCAGGGCGCGGACGAACATCTCGGCTCGCGCCCCGGTGCCGACCAGGGCGTGCCGGCGGCGGGACGCCGCTGGTGGTGACATCGGGTGGACCTCCCCGGTTGCTGCAAAGGTTTGCAGTGAAGAAACCACGGCGATGAAGAGCACGTCAACGATCGATGCCAATCCCGTGTCATAGATCCCGTTTCGTGGGCTTAAAGGGGCATGGCGGGAGCGCCTCCGCAATCGACCTGTAACAAACTCCCGTTGACAGTGGAGCAACCGTTTGCATTAATTGGCGGCACCCACGTGACCCCGACCACACCATCGACGAGAGGGCCGCCCGTGCCAGCCACCATCCGCGACGTCGCGCGGGCCTCGGGCGTGCACATCTCCACGGTGTCCCGCACCTTCTCCGCACCCCACCTGGTCAACCCGGAGACCCGGGTCCGGGTGCTGGCCTGCGCCGAGGAACTCGGCTACCGCCCCAACCGGGCCGCCCGCGCCCTGATCACCGGCCGGACCCACAACATCGGCCTGATCATCGCCGACATCGCCAACCCGTTCTTCCCACCGCTGATCAAGGCGGCCGAGGGGCAGGCCCGGCACCGCGACTACCACGTCTTCGTGGCCGACACCAACGAGGACCCGGCCGCCGAGGAGGAGCTGGTCCACGCGCTGGCCAAGCAGGTCGACGGGGTGCTGCTGTGCAGCCCCCGGATGAGCAACGCGCTGATCGAGCAGGTCAGCCGGGAAGTCCCGGTGGTGGTGATAAACCGGCAGGTCACCGGCCTGCCCTGCGTGATGATGGACGTCGGCCAGGGGGCCCGCGCCGCGATCGAGCACCTGCTCGGCCTCGGCCACCGGCAGCTCGCCCTGCTCGGCGGCCCGCGCGGCTCCTGGACCAACCAGCAGATGCGCCGGGCGGCCGGGGCCGCCGCCCGCTCCGGCGGGGCCGAGTTGACCGTGCTCGGGCCGAACCCGCCCACCGAGACCGGCGGCAGCGCACTGGCCACCCAGGTACGCGACAGCGGCGTCACCGCCGTGCTCGCCTACAACGACCTGATGGCGATCGGGCTGATCGAGGGGCTCGACCACCTCGGCATCCGGGTGCCGCAGGACGTCAGCGTGGTCGGCGTCGACGACATCGCGCTGAGCCGACTCACCCGCCCCAAGTTGACGACGGTGGCCACGCCAACCGCGGCCGCCGGCCGGACGGCCGTCGACATGCTGCTGCAACACGACTCCGAACTCCGCCCCCGCGGCGGGGGACGGGCAGCGGCCGTCGGCGACCGACGCACCACCGCACAGGTAATGCTCCAGACCGAACTGGTCATTCGCGACTCGACCGGACCCCTACCCGGTCGATCCCGTCCCGGATCCGTTCCGGATGGCCCGGGCCCGCATCGCCTTGCGGACCCGGGCAGCCCGACCGTGACCACCGGTGGCGTCGTCGCCTCCTAGCCCGAGGAGTGAGCGCATGCACCCCGCAACGTCCCCCACCGCCGGCACGCCGGCCGAGCCGCACCACCGTACCCCCGCACCCCGTCGTCGATTCCTGCGCGGCCTGGTCGCCGCCGCCGTCGCCGTACCGCTGATGTTCGGCGCGGCGGCCTGCGGCGACGACGACGCCGGTGCCGACGGCCAGATCAAGCTCTCCATCTTCTGGTGGGGCGGTGAGGCGCGGGCCAAGCTCACCGAGGACGCCCTCGCCCTCTACACCAAGAAGCACCCGAACGTGACCTTCGAGAAGACCTGGCAGGCCAACCAGGGCTACTTCGACAAGCTGGCCACCCTCACCGCCGGCGGCAACCCGCCGGACCTGTTCCAGATCGACGACAACTACCTGTCCGAGTACGCCGGCCGCAGCACCGTGCTCGACCTCAAGAGCTACCAGGACTCCGGCAAGCTCGACGTGTCCAAGTTCCCCAAGAGCCTGTTGGAGTACGGCGTCGTCGACGGCAAGCTGGCCGGGGTGGCCTCCGGCGAGAACACCCAGGGCCTGGTCTACAACAAGACCCTCCTGGCCAAGAACGGACTCCCGGAACCGACCACCGGCCAGAGCTGGGAGGAGCACATCGCCTGGGCCGAGCAGGTGGCCAAGCGGACCAAGATCCCCGGCACCCAGGACCCGAGCGCCGACTACAAGGCGTTCTGGGTCTGGCTGCGCCAGCAGGGCAAGGACCTCTACAACGGCAAGGACCTGGGCTTCACCGCCGAGGACGTGACGAAGTGGTTCGAGCTGTGGAAGGGCGCCCGGGACCGGGGCGCCACCCCCACCCCCGACGTGATCCACGAGGGCAACGCCAGCGACGTGACCAAGCAGCTGGTGGTCACCGGCAAGGCCGCGACCTCCTGGGTGTGGGTCAACCAGATGCCGGACCTGAAGAAGAACACCAAGGACGAGCTGGGCGTCGTCGCCTACCCGGGTGACCCGAGCGCCCAGTGGGCCCGCGCCTCGATGTACTGGTCGGTGTTCAAGAGCAGCAAGCACCGCGACACCGCCGTCGACGTGATCAACTTCCTGGCCAACGACCCGGAGGCGGCGGCGCTGCTCGGCACCGACCGGGGGCTGCCGTCGAACATGGACCTGCGGGCCAAGGTCAGTGAGACGGTGACCGACCCGGCGATGAAGCAGTCCATCCAGGTCGAGACCGAGCTGGCGCAGAAGTTCGGCCAGTCGCCGCAGGTGCCGATCAAGGGGCACAGCAAGGTCAAGTCCGAGCTGGTCAAGGCCGCCGAGAACGTCCAGTACAAGCGGGCCACCCCGGCCCAGGCGGCGGAGCAGTTCATCGCCGCCTGCAAGTCCGCGATCGCCTGATCGACGGATCGCGGTCGACGAAAGGAGCCGGCCCCGTGGCCCTCACCACGGCCCCCGGCCGGACCGGACGCACCGGTTCCGCCCGCCCCCGCGCCAACCGGCGTCGGGGTGGGCGGGACCGGCACGCCGAAGGACTGGCGGGTTACGTATTCCTCTCGCCCTGGCTCATCGGACTGATGGGCGTCACGGCGATCCCCATGCTGCTCTCGCTCTGGCTGAGCTTCACCAACTACGACATCCTCACCCCGCTGTCCGAGGTGCAGTGGGTGGGGCTTGCCAACTACGAGCGGATGTTCACCGCCGACCCGTCGTACTGGCACGCGGTCCGGGTCACGTTGACCTTCGCCCTGGTGGCCGTACCGTTGAAGCTGGCCGCAGCGCTCGGGGTGGCGCTGCTGCTCAACAAGGCCTGGCGGGGGGTGGGCCTGTTCCGGGCGCTGTTCTACCTGCCGTCCCTGCTCGGTGGCAGCGTCGCGCTGGCCATCGTCTGGGTCAACATGTTCAATCGGGACGGCGCGTTCAACTCGTTCCTCGCGCTGTTCGGCATCGAGGGACTGCCCTGGGTCAGCGACCCGGACTGGGCGCTGCAAACCCTGATGGTGCTGGCGATCTGGCAGTTCGGGGCCCCGATGGTGATCTTCCTGGCCGGGTTGAAGCAGGTGCCCACCGAGCTGTACGAGGCCGCCTCCGTCGACGGCGCCAGCCGGTGGTCGCAGTTCTGGCACGTCACCCTGCCGATGCTCTCCCCGGTCATCTTCTTCAACCTGGTGCTGGAGACCATCAACGGGTTCCAGGGTTTCACCGCCGCCTTCGTGCTCAGCAACGGCACCGGCGGCCCGGTCGACTCCACCCTGATGTACACCCTGAAGCTCTACATCGCAGGCTTCACCGACCTGGAGATGGGCTACGCCTCCGCGATGGCCTGGGTGTTCCTGATCGCGATCGGCCTGATCACCGTGGTCTTCTTCAGCACCGGGCGGTTCTGGGTGCACTACTCCGACGGGGAGAAGTGATGGTGGCGGTGACCTCGACGGCGCGGCGGCCCGGCCGTCGCCGGCAGGGCGGCCGGCAGGCCGTACGCCTGCTGATCCTGATCGTGATCGTGGCGGTGGTGCTCTATCCGCTGCTGTGGATGGTGGGCACCTCGGTCAAGTCGCAGGAAGAGATCGTCAACAACATCGGTCTGCTGCCCGAGCGGTTCACCCCGGGCAACTACACCGCCGGCTGGGGCAACTTCGACCTCAGCTTCGGCACGTTCTTCCTCAACAGCGCCATGGTCAGCCTGTTGACCGTGGTCGGCAACGCGGCCTCCTGCCTGCTCGCCGCGTACGCCCTGGCCCGGTTGCGGTTCCGGCTGCGGGGGGTCTGGTTCGCCGTCATGATCGGCACCCTGCTGCTGCCCGGCCACGTGCTGATCGTGCCGCAGTACATCCTGTTCCGCAGCCTGGGCCTGGTCGGCGGGGAGTGGCCCTACCTGCCGCTGCTCATCCCGCAGTTCCTGGCCACCGAGGCGTTCTTCGTGTTCCTCATGGTGCAGTTCATGCGGGGCATCCCGCGCGAACTCGACGAGGCCGCCAAGATCGACGGTGCCAGCCCGTACGGCATCTTCCGGCACGTCATCCTGCCGCTGAGCCGCCCGGCGCTGGTCACCACGGCGATCTTCTCGTTCATCTGGACCTGGAACGACTTCTTCCGGCAACTGGTCTTCCTGTCCAGCCTGGACGACTACACCGTGCCGGTGGCGCTGACCCTGTTCATCGACTCCACCAGCCAGAGCGCGGTCGGCCCGATGTTCGCCATGTCGGTGCTGTCGCTGCTGCCGGTCTTCCTGTTCTTCCTGGCCTTCCAACGGATGCTGGTCGAGGGCATCAACACCAGCGGGTTGAAGGGATGACCGCCGTACCGGTGACGGAGCCGGCCGAGGCGCCCCTGCGCCGGGACTGGCGCGACACCCTGCGCGACGCCACCGACCTGGCGCTGCTCGGGTTCGCCGTGACGCTGGCCGCGCTGCCGGTGCTCACCCTCGCACCGGCCCTGGCCACCGCCAGCGCTGCCGTGCACGACCGGCTGACCCTCGGCGGCTGGCCGGACCTGCGCACCACGCTGTCCCGGTTCGGCCGGGCCCTGCCCGCCGGCCTGGTGGCCAGCGCCGTCGGGGTGGCCGTCGCCGTCGCGCTCGGCGTCGACCTGGTGGCGCTGGCCACCGGCCGGGTGCCCGGTGGCGGCGTCGCGCTGGCCGGCACCGCCGTGGTCACCGCCGCGCTGGCCGGGTACGCCGGGCTGACCGTGGTGGCGATCGGTCGTACCGGCGGCCGGGGCTTTCGGGCCGCGGCCCGAGTCGCCGCCCGGACCGGCCTGGCCCGGCCGGGGACCTGGGCGGCGGCCGGCGGGGTCTGCGCGGTGGCCGCTCTGTTGGGGATACTGGTCACCCCGGTGGCGGTGCCGATCCTGGCCGGCTACGCGTTGGCCGCCCTGCACGCCGTCGCCGCCCGCCGGTCCACCACCCGGACGGAGGCACCGTGACCGGTCACCCCCACCCCACCCCGGCCCAGCTCGGCCCGGAACCGGCCCGCCCCGGCGCGGACCCGACCGGATCCGCCCCGCCGCAGGTCCGGTTCGACCCGGACGGCCCGGGCGACGACGAGCCCCGGTTGCACGTCGGTGACGTCGAGGTGGCCCGGTACGTGGTGCGCCCCGACCTGGACCCGAAGCACGGGCCCCGGCCCTACCTGCACCCGGTGCGGACGCTGGCCGGCACCCCGGTCACCGACGCCCTGCCCGCCGACCACGTCTGGCACCTCGGGGCGTCGCTGGCGGTGCAGGACGTCGCCGGCACCAACCTGTGGGGTGGCCGGACGTACGTCCGGGACACCGGTTACACCTGGCGCGACGACCACGGGGTGATTGCCCACACGCGGTGGCGCGAACGCACCCCGGACCGGTTGGCGCACGTGTTGCAGTGGCGTGACCGCGACGGCGGGGTGCTGCTCACCGAGCACCGCAGGCTCGCCGCGACCCCGGTGGCCCCCGACGCCTGGGCCCTCGACGTCGACTACACCCTCACCGCCCCCACCGATCGGGACGTCCACCTGGGCAGCCCGGCCACCAACGGGCGACCCGACGGGGCCGGCTACGGCGGGTTCTTCTGGCGGGCCGTCGCCGACGGGGAGCCGGTCACGTTCACCGCCGACGCCGACGGGGAGCAGGCGGCCAACGGCAGCGCCGCCCGCTGGGTCGCGCTGACCGGCGTCGCGCCGGACGGTGGGGCGTACACCCTGGTCTTCACCGGCCTCGGGTTGGGCGACAGGTGGTTCGTGCGGACCGCGATGTACCCGGGGGTCTGCGTCGCCTTCGCCTTCGACCGGCCGGCCGTGGTGCCCGCCGGTGGCCGCCGCGCCGGCCGGCACCGGGTGCTGGTCGCCGACGGGGTACGCGACCGGGCCGGCGTGGTCGCCCTGCTCGCCGCCGCGGAGCCGGTGTGACCGCCGACCGGCCGGCCACGGCACCATCCGCCGACCGGCCGGCCACGGGAGTGTCCGCCGACCGGTCGGCCGCGGGACTGTCCGCCGACCGGTCGGCTGAGCAGGCGTCGGTCGGGCCGGAGGTGGTCACCGTCGGCGAGTCGATGGTGGTGCTCAGCCCCGATCCGACGGGTCCGCTGGACCGGGCCGACCGGTTGGGCGTCTCCGTCGGCGGTGCCGAGTCCAACGTGGCCTCCGCGCTCGCCGGGCTCGGCCACCGGACGGCGTGGGTGAGCCGGGTCGGCGACGACCCGTTCGGTCGGCGGGTGCTGCGGCACGTCGCCGCCACCGGCGTGGACACCCGCCTGGTCACCGTCGACCCGACCGCCCCGACCGGCGTCTACCTCAAGGACCCGATGCCCGGCGGCACCGCCGTGCACTACTACCGGTCCGGCTCGGCGGCGTCCCACCTCGACCCGCAGGTGCTGGACGACCCGGCGCTGGCCGGGACCCGGCTGCTGCACCTGTCCGGGATCACCGCGGCCCTCTCGCCGTCCTGTGCGGCCCTGGTGCGCCGGGCGCTCACCGACCGGCCACTGCCCGCCGCCCGGGTCACCTTCGATGTCAACCACCGGGCCCGGCTGTGGTCGGCGGAGACCGCCGCGCCGGTGCTACGCGGGCTCGCCGACGCCGCCGACGTGGTCCTCGTCGGACTCGACGAGGCCCGCGCCCTGTGGGGCGTCACCGCCCCGGACGCCGTACGCGACCTGCTGCCCGGTCCGGAACTGGTGGTGGTCAAGGACGCCGACGTCGGTGTCACCGCGCTGCCCCGCGGCGGACCGGACGTCTTCGTCCCCGCGCTGCGGGTGCCGGTGCACGAGCCGGTCGGGGCCGGCGACGCGTTCGCCGCCGGCTGCCTGTCGGGGCTGCTGCGCGGCCTCGACCTGGAGCACTGCCTGCGGCTCGGGCACCTCTGCGCGGCCCCCGCCCTGACCGTGGCCGGGGACACCGCCCCGCCACCGCGCCGGGCGCTGGCCGACCGGCTCCTGGCCCTGCCGGCGGGGGACTGGGCGAGCCTGGACCTGGTCGACGCCGGACTGCTCCCCACCCCCGCCACCGGAAGGAACGGTCGATGACCGCGCACGACTTCGCACCCCTGTTCGGCACCGCGCGGGTGATGGTGATCCTGCGGGACCTGCCGCCGGCGGAGACCGTCCGGCTCGCCCAACGGGCCTGGAACCTCGGCATCGACGTGGTCGAGGTGCCGATCCGCACCCCGGACGCCACGCTGTCCCTGCGGGCGGCGGTGGAGGCCGGCAAGGACCGGGGCCGGCGGGTCGGCGCCGGCACGGTGCGCACCCCCGCCCAGGTCCGGCAGGCCGCCAGCGCCGGGGCGGCGTTCACCGTCGCCCCCGGGCTGGACCTGGCGGTGGCCGACGCGGCGGTCAGCTACGGCATCCCGCACCTGCCCGGGGTGGCCACCCCCACCGAGGCGCAGCTCGCGCTCGACCACGGGCTGATCTGGCTCAAGGCGTTCCCGGCGGTCAGCCTCGGCCCACAGTGGTTCAAGGCGGTCGCCGGCCCGCTGCCGGAGCTGCGGTTCGTGGCGACCGGTGGGATCGACGCCGGTAACGCCGCCGACTTCCTCGCCGCCGGGGTGCGGGTGGTGGCGGTGGGTTCGGCGCTGTCCGACCCTCGGCAGATCGACCGGCTCGCCGAGCTGGCGACGACCCCGGCCTGAGCCGGTGCCGACCCCGCCCACCCACCCGCCGTGGTGCCTGCCCGGTGCGGGCGGATCAGTCCGGGGCGGGGCCGAGGCTGTCCCGGACGACCAGGGTGGCCGGCAGCACCTCGACCCGGGGCCGGTCCGCCGCCGGGCCCAGGGCCAGGGTCATCGCCCGCGCGCCCAGCTCCACCAGCGGCAGCCGGACGGTGGTCAGCGCCGGGGTGACGTCGGCGGCGACCGGCATGTCGTCGAAGCCCACCACCGAGACCTGCCCGGGCACCGCGACGTTGCGGGCGCGCAGCAGGGTCAGCGCACCGACGGCCATCGAGTCGTTCAACGCCACCAGGGCGGTCAACCCGGGGACGGCGTCGAGCAGTTCACCGGCGGCGCGGGCGCCACCGTCGCGGTCGAAGTCGGCGTAGCGGATGCGCTCGGCGGGCAGCGGGTGGCCGCCCTCGGCGAGCGCGGCCCGCAGCCCGTCGAGCCGGTCGGTGATCGTGGTCAGCACCTGCGGGCCGGCGACCACCCCGATCCGGGTGTGCCCCCGGCGCAGCAGTTCCGTGCCGAGCAGCCGGCCGCCGTCGGTGTTGGCCGGCATCACCGCGTCGCCCGGGTGTTCGTGCCGGCCCACCACCGCCACCCGGCCACCGGTCGTCTCGTAGGCGGCCAGCTTCTCGGCGAGCCGGGCGGTGAAGGTGGCGTCGTGGTAGCCGGAACCGGCCAGCACGATCGCGGCGACCTGCTGGGCGCGCAGCATCTCCACGTACTCCAGCTCGCGTTCCGGGTCGCGGTAGCTGTTGCAGATGATGACCAGCCGGCCGTGGTCGGTGGCGACCCGTTGCAGCCCCCGGGTCAGCTCGGCGAAGTACGGGTCGGACACGTCGTGCACCACCACGCCGACCACGCTGCGCTGCGGGCGGGCCAGCAGCTGGGCGTGCGCGTTCGGCACGTAGCGCAGGTCGGCGACGGCCCGCAGCACCCGTTCGCGCAGGTTGTCGGCGACGGGCTTGCTGCTGCCGTTGATCACCCGGGAGGCGGTGGCGGGGGAGACCCCGGCGCGACGGGCGACATCGGCCAGCGTCGCCATGGGCACCCCCGAAAGTGTCCGGACCCGATCCGGGCCGCGCGGTAGCGGACAGGTTACCGCAACGGTCGGGGCGGGCCCTTGCCCGTGGTCGGGCCGCCACCTAGGCTGCTAGGAAAGCGCTTACCTATGTACCGTGCACAGGGGAAGGACGACCCATGACCCGAAGGTCGATCGGCATCATCGTCAACGGCGTCACCGGTCGGATGGGCTACCGCCAGCACCTCGTCCGTTCCCTGCTCGCGATCCGTGAGCAGGGTGGACTGCCGCTGGGCGACGGCACCCGGATCTGGCCCGAGCCGATCCTGGTCGGCCGGGACGAGACCCGCCTGCAGGCGGTCGCGCAACGGCACGGCCTCACCGACTGGACCACCGACCTCGCCGCCGCCCTCGCCCGCGACGACGCGGAGATCTACTTCGACGCCCAGGTGACCCAGCAACGGGAGAAGGCGATCCGACAGGCCATCGAGGCCGGCAAGCACATCTACACCGAGAAGCCCCTCGCCGAGTCCAGCGCCGCCGCGCTCGAACTGGTCCGGGCCGCCGACGCCGCGGGCATCCGCACCGGCGTCGTGCAGGACAAACTCTTCCTCCCCGGGCTGCGCAAGCTCCGCCGGCTGATCGACGGCGGTTTCTTCGGCCGCATCCTGTCCATCCGCGGCGAGTTCGGCTACTGGGTGTTCGAGGGTGACTGGCAACCCGCCCAGCGGCCCTCGTGGAACTACCGCACCGAGGACGGCGGCGGCATCGTGATGGACATGTTCCCGCACTGGCAGTACGTGCTGGAGGAGCTGTTCGCCCCGGTCCGCGCGGTCACCTGCCTCGCCGCCACCCACATCCCCGAGCGCGTCGACGAGGCCGGCCGCCCCTACCCCGCCACCGCCGACGACGCGGCCTACGGGATCTTCGAACTCGACGGCGGGATCGTCGCCGCGCTCAACTCGTCCTGGGCCACCCGGGTGCACCGCGACGAACTGGTCGAGTTCCACGTCGACGGCACCGAGGGCAGCGCCGTCGCCGGGCTGCGCCGCTGCCGGGTCCAGCACCGGGCGGTCACCCCCAAACCGGTGTGGAACCCCGACCTGCCCGCCACCGAGGACTTCCGCGCCCAGTGGACCGAGGTGCCCGACAACGAGGAGTTCGACAACGGGTTCAAGGTGCAGTGGGAGGCGTTCCTGCGGCACGTCGTCACCGGATCCCCGTTCGCCTGGGACTTCCTGGCCGGGGCGCGCGGGGTGCAACTGGCCGAGCTGGGGCTGCGCTCCGCGCGGGAGGGCCGCCGCGTCGAGGTGCCGGAGCTGTCCCGGTGACCGCCACCGTCCGGTTGCCCGACGGCGGCACCCACCGGCTGCGCGGGGGCACGGGCCACGCCCGGCCCACCGGCCCGTCCACCAGCCGGGTGGCGTACGCCGCCGCGCACGTCGTCGCCGACCCGCGCGCGGAGAACGTGCCGGGCGCCCCGGCCGCCGTCGACTGGGACCGCACCCTCGCCTTCCGGCACCACCTCTGGTCGTACGGGCTGGGGGTGGCCGAGGCGATGGACACCGCACAGCGCGGCGCGGGCCTGGACCACCCGGCCACCCGGGAGCTGATCCGGCGCAGCGCCGCCGAGGCCCGCGCGGTCGGCGGCCGGATCGTCGCCGGGGTCGCCACCGACCAGCTCCCACCCGGCCCGGCCACGGTGCCCCAGGTGATCCGGGCGTACGCCGAGCAACTCGCCGACGTCACCGCCGCCGACGCCCGCCCGGTGCTGATGTGCAGCCGTCACCTGGCCGCCGCCGCCACCGGCCCCGACGACTACCTACGGGTGTACGACGAGCTGCTCACCGCCGCCGACCAACCGGTGGTGCTGCACTGGCTGGGCGACATGTTCGACCCGGCGCTGGCCGGCTACTGGGGCTCGACCGACCTCGACGAGGCCACCGAGACGGTGCTGCACCTGATCAAGCAACACCAGGGGAAGGTCGACGGGATCAAGGTGTCCCTGCTCGACGCCGACCGGGAGGTCGCACTGCGCCGTCGCCTGCCCGCCGGGATACGCCTCTACACCGGCGACGACTTCCACTACCCGGAGCTGATCCGGGGCGACGCGCAGGGTCACTCCGACGCGCTGCTCGGCGTCTTCGCCGCCATCGCGCCGGCCGCCGCCGCCGCGCTCGCCGCCCTCGACGCCGGTGACCTGGGCCGGTACGACGCGGTGTTCGCCCCGACCCTGCCGCTGGCCCGGCACCTGTTCGCCGCGCCGACCTGGTTCTACAAGACCGGCATCGTGTTCCTCGCCTGGCTGGCCGGGCACCAGGAGCACTTCACCATGCTGGCCGGGCAGCAGTCCGGCCGGTCCCCGGCGCACCTGGCCCGGCTGCTCGTCCTCGCCGACGACGCCGGCCTGCTGCCCGACGCGGAGCTGGCCGCCGCGCGGGCGCGGGCGTACTTCACCGTGGCCGGGGTGACCCAGTGACCGGGGCGGCGGCCGGTGGTGGTGCGGTGCCTGGCGGTGGCGTGGCGACCGGGTTGGAACGGTTCTCGTTCAACCAGGCCACCGCCCAGCACTGGCCGCTGGCCGCGGCGGTCGCCGGCTGCGCGGCGGCCGGGGTGCCCGGCATCGGCCTGTGGCGCGAACCCGTCCAGGAATTCGGCGTCGAGCGGGCGGCCCGGCTGGTCCGGGACGCCGGGCTGACCGTCACCTCGCTGTGCCGGGGCGGGTTCTTCACCGCCCCGGACTGGTGGGACGAGAACCGGCGGGCCATCGAGGAGGCGGCCACCCTCGGCAGCCGGGAACTGGTGCTGGTCTCCGGTGGGCTGCCGCCCGGCAGCCGGGACGTCGACGGGGCCCGCCGGCAGGTCGCCGACGCCGTCGCCGCCCTGGCCGACGAGGCGGCGGCGGCCGGGGTACGGCTGGCCATCGAACCGCTGCACCCGATGTTCAGCGCCGACCGGTGTGTGATCGCCACCCTCGGCCAGGCGCTCGACATCGCCGAACGGTTCGACCCGGCGGTGGTCGGGGTGGTGGTCGACACCTACCACGTGTGGTGGGACGACACGGTGTACGCGCAGATCGCCCGGGCCGGCGCCCGGATCGCCGCGTTCCAGGCGGCGGACTGGGTCACCCCGCTGCCGGAGGGCGTACTGCTCGGTCGGGCGCTGCCCGGGGAAGGCTGTGTGGAGCTGCGCCGGCTGCGTGCGGCGGTCGACGCCGCCGGGTACACCGGGCCGGTCGAGGTCGAGGTGTTCCAGGCGGCGCTCTGGTCCCGGCCCGGCCCGGAGATCCTCGCCGCGACCATCGACGCCTACCGGGCCCACGTGTCCTGACCCGATCGGAGCCGGGCCTGGTGGGCACGTCCGCCCTGCCACGGTGGCGGACGATGCTGGCCGCCGGGTCCGCCGGCCGGCCGGTCGGTCGGGGTCGCCTGGGACGTGCAGGTGCCTGGGCTTCGGCCGGGCGGAATCGGCTTCACGCAGAGTAGTGGAAGGCAGGTGGTTTCCCTCAGGGAGCGGTATGCCTCTGCGGCATGAATATGACGGACAGGCATACCGGTCCGTGCCTTGCCATGCCCCGCCGCCGGCTCACCACGATGGGCGGCTTTCCCACTGACCCGCAGCGCGCCGACCGATCCCCGCCGGACCGGCGATGGCCGACCGATCCCCGCCGGACCGGCGATGGCCGACCGATCCCCTGCCGACCGGTCGGGTCATCGGACGGTGGCGGTGACGCGGACGGCCTTGACGATGGCGGGGATGGAGCCGATCAACAGCACCAGGCCCCAGACGATGGCCACGACCGCGAAGACCAGGGCCCCGACGTCGTCGAGAATGCTGACCAGGATCACCGGCACCAGCCGGTGCAGGAACTCCAGCACGACCGTGCACACCAGGGTGGTCAGCACCAGCAGGACCAAACCCTTGTTCTGGAGGAACCGGGGCTGGGCGAGCAGCAGCAGCCCACCCCAGACCAGTTTCAACAGCAGCACCAGACCGAGCAGCAGGCTGGCCTCGCCGACCGGGAAGAATCCCCACAGCGCCAGGTAGGCCAGGGTGCCGAAGGGCACGGCCAGGAAGAGCGACACCATCACCGTCAACTCGACGAAGGCGATCACCAGCAGCACCAGCGAGGCCAGGAGCAGCAGGATCGAGAAGACCAGGGTGGCCACCCCCTGCACCCGGCCCTGCACCCGGTCGGAGAGCACCAGGCTGAGGCAGAACAGCCCGGTCGTCCACAACGCCACCATGTCGATCAGCGCCAGGTAGCCGGTGCCCCGCCCGGAGGGCTCACTGATCCCGCCCACGTCGCCGACATCCACGCCCAGGTCCCGGGCGCTGGTCAGCAGCGCCCCACCCGCCTCGCCGCCGCCGGTGAGCAGCGACGACCCCAGTTCCAATCCCACCACCAGCGCCACCGCCAGCAACGCCAACAGCAGGAACGGCTTGCGCAACTCGCCCACACCCGGCCTCCCTCCGCTCCGACACCGCCCCGGTCCACCCCGCTCCAGTCCTGGCCGGTCCGGCCTACCCCGGTGGGCTGTCCCGGTCCGGTCCAGCTCGTTGCGGCCCATTCCGGGCCCGGACGGGTGCCGGGTCACGAGGTGGCGATGGTGACCGTGCACGAGGCACCTCCCGGGCAGCCCAGGTCGACCTCGGTGGCCCGGTCGACGGCGATCTTCGCGACGGCCCCGCCTCCGTCGGTGGGCGTGACGTCGTCGCGTACGGTCAGGTCGGCGTCGCCGGGCGCGGGGGCGGCGACCGTGAAGGCCGCCGCGCTGCGCAGGACCAGGGTGCGCAGCGCGCCCGGGTCGGCCACCCGCAGCACGCACCCACCGACGAAGGTCAGCACGTCGCCGGCACGGTCACAGTCGGCCCGGACCGTCGCCGGGTCGAGTGCGCTGCCGCCCCCGCCGAGCCGGCCCAGCCAGCCCAGTGCACCGGCGTCGGCCGGGTCGCCCCGGTCGGCGCGGCCCACCCCGACCGCGGTGACGAAGGCGGCCACCAGCAGCACCGCCACCGTCACCAGCAGCAGCTTCTGCCGACCGGTCACGGCGTGCCCGCCCCGGGCAGCTCGGTGAACCGGATCAGGTCCACCCCGGCGAAGTACCGTTCGGTGCCCTGCGTCCTGCCGACGGCGATCAGGGTGAGGGTGTGCGGGCCCCGGCCCAGCCGGACCGTGCCGACGTCCTCGACGGCCCGCAGCGCCGGCAGCTTCGAGAAGCCGAGGAAGGTGCCGCCCAACTGCACGCCGTCGAGCTGCCAGATGGTGTTGGCATAGTCGGCGGAGGTGGTCCGGGAAGCGGCGAACGACCAGGTGGCATCGGTCGGCAGGGTGACGGTGAGACTCACCCGGTCACCCACCGCCAACCCCTGGAAGAACAGCTGCCCGCCACCGGACCAGGCGATCCCGCAACAGTCGGGCTGGGTGACCACCTTCACCGCGGCCCCCGCCGGTGACTCCGTCTTCGCCCCGGGGAGCAGGGCCTCGGCCTCCACCGCGACCACCTGCGGTGCGGTCGGTGCCGGCGCGTCGTCCGGGCGGGTCAGCAGGTAACCGACCACCGCGCCGACCAGCACCACCAGCGCCACCGCCGCCGCGATCCACGGCCACGGTGTCCGCTTCGGCGGGGCGACCGCCCTGACCTCGTACGTCACCCGGCCGCTGGAGCGGGAACTCTCCTCCGGCGCGGTGTTCGCCGAGTACGCGAAGCCGGTCATGTCGTACCGCCGGGGTGCGGTGCCGGCCGGCACCATCAGGCGGACCAGGAACGACACCGAGTTCTGCCCCGGCACCACCCGTTGCGGCTCGGCCACCGTGAACCAGGTCCGCTGACTGCCGTCGCCCGGTGCGACGTCGAAGACCACGGTGTCCGGCGCGACTCCCGGGTTGGAGACGGTGAAGGTCAGCTCGCCCCGGTTGGCCGGGTCGAGGGTGAACTGTCCGGCGGCGGCGACTACGGCCCATTCGGTGGTCATGACGGCTCCTCAGACGACGGTCCGGGCGGGGGAACGGAACCCGGGGCGGGGACAGTGGCGCGACCGACCGCCGGCCCGTACGGCACCGGCCCGCCGCCGACGCCGGACGCACCACCGGACGGACCAGGCCCGGACACGCCACCGGACGGACCGGGCCCGATCTCGGCGTCGGCAGGCGGATCGTCGGCGAGGACGACCTCGGCGGTCACCGCCGCCGGCTTCTCCGCCTCGACGATCCGGGTGACCACGGTCAGCAGTCCGGCTGCCTCCGGCGGCACCCGGACCACCAGGTGGAACGGCCGGTCGACCGGTTCGTCGAGGACGAAACCGGTGACCCCGGTGGCCAGCTCCAACGCGGTCCGCATCCCGTACGGGGTGCCCCGCCAGCGGGCCAGCAGCGCACCGTGCGCGACCAGGTCCCGCAGCCGCCCCACCGGCAACGCCGGTGGGGCGTCCGGCCGGGGTGGACCGAGCACGTGGTCCATCGCCACCCAGCGGGTCAGGTAACCGGCGAACCCGTCCGGCGTGCGGTACGGGGCGAACAGCGCGTCCACCTCGGCGAGCAGCGCCTCGTCCGGGGCGTGCAGCGCCTCCATCACGTCCAGCAGGGCGGCCAGCACACTGCCCGGTCCGGCGGCCCGCTGGTAGGCCGCCGGCAGCAGCCGCTCAATCGCCGCCCGGCGCATCGTGGCCCACCACCTCGATGTCGTGCTCGCCGGAGCAGAGCAGCCAGGTGTCGGGGACGGTCACCACGTCGGCGGTGGCCTGGTTGGCGCTGGCCGTCCAGTCGACGGCGTCGGTGCTGCGGTGCACCCCGCGCTCGCCACCGGCGAGGATCAGCCGTCCGGTGCCGCCCGGCCCGGCGGCGCTGCCCGCGATCGCGTCCACCGGCACGAACCGGGTGCGGTCCCGCAGCGGCAGGCCGCAGTTGACCGTCACCGGTTGCCACTGCGCCTGCGCGGCCAGGGTGTCCAGCCGGACCACCCCGCCGCTCTGCGTGGCGGCGACGGCCAGGGTGCCGACGAAGGCGAGGTCCCGGCAGGTGCCGCCGACCCAACCGGCCTGCACCTGCTGCCACTTCACGTCGGATTCGAACAGCCGGGTGCGGTGGCAGCCCTGGCCCGGCTTCTTCGGGTCCGGCTCGCCCGCGCCGGCCCACAGCAGGGTGGCCGGGCCGTCGTACTGCACGGCGAGGACGCGGTTGTCCACGTTGGCCAGCCCGACGTGGGTGAAGCTGCCGGGGCGGCCACCGGCGGTGGACAGGTAGACCCCGAAGCTGGCCTGTGCGGCGACCGCCACCCCCGGCGCACCCCGCTCGGAGACGAAGGACCGGACGGCGTAGAAGCCCCGGTCGGCGTCGGCCGGGTCGACCAGGATCTGCAACGGCACCGCCCCGGGCAGCAGCGAGACCTCGTACAGGCCGGTGTCGGTGGCCAGCAGGAGCGCGCCCGCGCCGTCCCGGTCGATCCAGGCCAGGTCGGTGATCCGCGAGTCCAGACCGGTGAGCGGGGACCAGGTCTCGCCGAGGTCGGTGCTCAGGTGCACCCGGGACCCACCCGCCGCCCGGGTGGTGACCACCGCCACTGCGCCGGGACGGGCCACCACGCCGGGACGTACCGGGGCCGGGGCGGGGCCGACCCGCACGACCGTCTCGTCGTCGTCGAACCGGCCGGCCGGCTCCCAGCCGACCCCGGCGTTGGACGAGCGGAACAGCACCGGTCCCCGGCCGGCGTACCAGGTGCGGGCCTGGTACTGGTCGACGGCGAGGGCACGGACCTGCGCGTCGGGGGCCTCGTCCACCACGAACCGGACCGACTCGACGTAGCGCACCCCCGGCTCGGCGTGCTCCAGCATCCGGTACACGTTGGAGGCGCGCAGCGGTTCGCCGAACGCCCAACCGGTCGGATTGAGCCCGGTGGGCAGTGGGCTGAGCGTCTGGTGCAGCCGGTCGTGGATACGCCGGCGGACCGCCTCCGCGTCCTCCTCCCGGCGGACCACCACCCGGGCCCGGATCGACACCGCCTTGTAGCGGGCCCAGCCGGCCCGGCAACTGGTGCCCAACGCCCGCCGCCGGTCCAGGTCCGCCTCCACCCGGCGGCGGGACTCCTCCACCTCGTGCGCGCGCAGCACCGACACCGGCAGCCGGCCACCCGGTCGGGCCTCGTCCGGCACGTACGGCACCAGCACCACCTCGACCTCGCCGGGGCGGGCGAAGCTGTACACCGCCGACCTGGTGAACGCCCGGGCCCGGGACACCCCGCCGGAACCGGCGGCGAGGATCTCGAAGTCCCGGGCGGTGACCGCGCGTTGCTGGGCGAAGAACTCGTACGGGCCCCGGACCAGCGCCGAGTCGAGCGTCTCCAGGTCCCGCCCGCCGCTGGCCGGCGCGGGGTTCTCCGCGCGTACCCCGGGCAGGGGGTCCCGCAGGTTGGTCAGGGTGCCGGCGGCGACGTTGCCGGCCCGGCCACCGCCGGCCCGGTACCAGAGTCGGATCCGGGCGCCGGCCGGTGGCACCGCCGCGACCGTCACCGGCCCGCCGGCCGGCCCGTCACCGGCCGGGCGCAGGTCCAGCGCCGGGGCGAAGGTGACCACCCCGGAGCAGCGGTCCACCAGGTAGACCCGGGCCTGCGGGCCGACCCCGGCGAAGCTGTCCACCGGCCGCCACAGCTCGTACGGGGTGCCCTCGTGCTCCCGGGCCGCCGCGCCCAACTCCACCGCGCCGGCCGCCACCTCCACCCCGAGCAGCAGGTCCCACGCCTCGGCGGTGCGCGCCAACGGCGCCCGGGCGGCCCGCAGCACCTGCCCCGGCTGGCCGGTGCCGACGCCGAGCAGTTCCGCGTCGACGATGTCGCAGTGGTGGGTGCGCACGGTCACCTCGGCGGCCCCCTCGGGCAGCAGCGCCGGCTCGGTGGTGACGAAGACGACCGGTTTCGGGTCCGCGCCCCGGGCCGCCGCGATCCGGGTGCCCGCCGGGATCCGCACCGCCGCCCGGTCGCCGCCGGTACGCACGAGACGCACGTCGGCCCAGGCCGCCGTGGGCGCGTGCCGGGTCACCCCGAGCAGGTTGAGGAACTGCACGTACGCCTTGTCCGGCAACTGGTTCAGCCGGAAGATCATCACTTCGGTGAGGTGCGCGAACGCCTCCACCAGCGCGATGCCCGGATCGTGCGCGGACAGGTCGGTCCAGCCGGGGCAGGACTGCCGGATCCGCTCCCGGGCCTCGGTGACCAGATCGAGGAAGGTGCGGTCGTCGAGGTGCGGCACGGGCAGCGTCATGACGGGTCCCCCTCGGCGGCAGGGCGGTCGGTGCCGGACGCCGGACGCCGGGCGGCCCGGTCCCCGGCGGCGGTCGGGCCACCGGCCGGGTCGGTGTCGTCGGGGAGCAGGTCGACGGAGAGGATCAGCTGGCCGGGGGAGAGGCTGGCCCGGACCCGGTAGTCCAGTCGGATCACCAGCCGCCACGGGTCGTCCGGGTCGGGGCCGGCGTCCACGTCGATCATCTCGACCCGGGGTTCCCACCGGCGGATCGCCTGCCGGACGTAGTGGATGGCCAGTCCCGCGGTGGTGTCGTCGTTGGGGGCGAAGACCAACCGGTGCAGCCGTGAGCCGTACCCGGGGCGCATCAGCCGCTCGCCCGGCGTGGTGGACAGCAGCAGGTACAACGCCTGGCGTACCGTCTCGTCGCCCTCGGTCACGGCGAGCCCGCCGGTCGCGGTCGTCGCCAGACCACCGGTGCGGCCGGCGTCGAAGCCGGCCCCGACGAACCGCAACGCCCTCACCGGTCGGCCTCCACCAGACGCTGCCGGGGGTCGTGGACCGTGTGGTGGACCAGACCCGGCGGTGTGCCGTCGGTGAAGCCGTCCAGGTGCGACAGCACGATCCGGTGCCCGTCGACCCGCAGCCAGTCGCTGTAGCCGACCCGCACCGCGAGGGTCTTCGCGCAGGGTTTGACCGTCGGCCCGTAGTTGGGGCAGGCCACGATGTCGCGCCCCTCGGGGTCGGCGTCGACCAGCACCGGGACCCCGGCGACGGTCAGCCAGTGCTGTGACGCCCGGTTGGTGACCCGGCCGTCGTGGTCGCAGGCGACCAGCGAGTTCAGGTGGATCCAACGCATCAGCCACCTCCGGAGTGGGCGCGGGCCAGCGCGCCGGCCTGTTGCCGGGCGGTCGCCGCGTCCTCGGTCGTGTCGGCGTGCAGGAAGTCGACGCTGCGGGCCCGTACCACCATCGCCCGGCCCGGCGCGGAGAGCACCAGGTCGGTCGCGGCGTGCAGGGTGGTCAGCTCGGGGGTCAGCTCCAGGAAGCTGCCGGCGTCGGTGGCCAGCCGCACCGTCCGCGCGGCGTCGTCGACCACGATGGTCTGACCGCTGCCGGTCCGCACCGACCAGCGGCCCGCGCGCCCGTCGGCGACCCCCGTGTCGTACGGCGCGACGACGCCGAACAGCGAGCCCAGCACCACCCCGGAGACCGGGTCGCCGCCGGGCAACGCCAGCAGCACGGTGTCGTCCGGGTCGGGCAACGCCACGATGCCCTTGTCCCGTCCGGCCCCCGGACAGAGCACCGCCAGCCAGCCCGCGTCCAGGTCGCCGTAGCCGGGCAGCCGCACCCGTACCCGGCCGCGCTGGTCCGGGTCGTCGACGGAGGTGACGACACCGAGGGTGACCACCGCCCCGCCGGCCGGGACGCGTGTCGGGGAGGGCGGCGGGGCGGTGGAGAACCAGGTGCGGTGGCCGGTGCCGTCGATGGTGTGCACCACCTCGGTGAGCACGTACGCCCCGGCCAGTTCCTCGGCCACCCCGGTCAGCGTGATCCGCCGACCGGGTCGCAACGCCGGGTCCCCCTCGGCCACCCCCTCGGCGGTGACCAGTGCGGCGACCCGGGCGTCCAGTCCGGCCTGGGCGAGTGCGGCCAACTCGTCGTCGCTGCGACCGGGCTGGTCCACCAGGGTCCGTACGCCGTCCGCGCCGACCACCGCCGGGTCGGGCCGCAGCGGCACCCGTCGACCGGTCCGCGCGGTGTCGACCTGCTGACCGAGCGGCTCGGCCCGCTGCGGGTGCCAGCCCAGGGCGGCGCTGCCGCCGGCGGCCCGGTCCAGGTTGGTGGCCAACCGCACCGAGTGCAGCGACCGGCCCAGCGCCAACGGCAGCGGCTCACCGTGCCCGTCCAGGGTGACCAGGCGGACCCGGTCGCCGTCGGCGGCCAGGTGCAGGCCGGCCCGGCCGGCCACCTCCAACAGCAGCTCCAGGTCGCTGTGCCGGTGTTGGAGCAGCCGCTCCAGGCGCGGCCCGTCGGCGTCGACGTCGACGTCGAGCCCGACCTCGGCACACAGCTCACGGGCCAGGTCGGCGGCGGTGACCGCCTCGAAGACCCGCAGCTGCTGCCGCTTGCGCAGCCGGTGCAGCAGGTCGTAGCCGCGCAACCGGAACAGGGCGGTGCCGTCGGCGGCGTACTCCACCTCGACGCAGGTGACCTCGCCGGTGAACAGCCGTTCCCCGGCGAGCCGGACGTCGAGGGTGGCGCCGGTCGGCACCGCCGGGCCGGGACCGGGACCCCGCGCGGCCGGGCCGGGGTCGGCCGCGTACACCACCTCGCACTGGGTGGGCTGGTCGAGCCGGGCGGCCACCCGTACCGACCGGATGCGGTGGGCCGCTGTCCCGTCGAGCGGCACCCCGTCGAGGAGGATCGACGGCCGGGCGCTCACCGGACACCTCCGTCGGGGCCGGCCGGACCTGGGCCGGCGAACAGGTCCCCGCCGCGCCACGGTCCCGTGCCGGCCAGCAGGCCCCCGTCGGTCAGCAGGCCCCCGTCGGTCAGCAGGCCCAGGGCGGCCACCGCGCCGGTGCCGGTGGTGGGGTCGGTGCCGGTCGGCGGGGGTACGGCGAGGGCGGTGCCGGCCGGCACGGTGAACGGGTCGGTGATCCGGTTGTGTTCGGCGAGCAGCCGCCAGCGCAGCGGCGAGCCGAGCGCGTCGTGGGCGAGCAGGTCGAAGCGGACACCGGAGTAGCCGGGCGCGGCCGAGCCGTCCCCGGTGGCCACCACCGCCTGACCCACCCCGACAGCGGGGGTCGACGCGGCGGCCAGCTCCTCGGCGAAGCCCTGCTGCGCCTCGTCGGCCGACTCGGCCACCCGCAGCAGCTTCAACCGCAGCCAGGAGCGGCGCGGTGAGCCGGTGCGGGTGAACACGTCGAACCGTTCGGCGACGGCCACCACCACCCCGGGCACGTTCCACGTCTTGCCCCAGACCAGCCGGACCAGCGGTGGACGCTGCCAGCCGTGCGCCACGGCGGAGTTCTCGGCCAGCATCCACAGCGGCCGGGTCAGCATCCGGACGTCCTCGGGCGGGGTCGGTCCCTCCACCAGGTCGGTGTCGAAGAGCAGGTCCAGCACGAGTTCGGTGCGCCCGCCGCCGGTGAAGACCAGCGGGT
Source organism: Micromonospora sp. NPDC049257 (assembly GCF_040678915.1). Lineage (NCBI taxonomy): Bacteria > Bacillati > Actinomycetota > Actinomycetes > Micromonosporales > Micromonosporaceae > Micromonospora > Micromonospora sp. NPDC049257. The sequence continues at coordinate 92,297 of NZ_JBFAQU010000012.1, read as the reverse complement.
CGTCGGCCAGCCCGACGCCGGTGAGCTGCCCGTCTGCGCTGCCCCGGGGGCGTACCCCGGCGACCCGGGTGACCTGCACGGTCTGCGGGTTGAGCAGGCAGTCGATCCGGACCCCGGACTCGTCGACCAGGAACGCCACCCGTTCCATCACCACCCCCGCTGTTCGGCGTCGAGCCGGCCGTACCGGACGTCGTCGAGCCCGGCCACCAGCGGCGTACGCCATCCGCCGTCGTCGGGCAGTGCCGGCCACGGACCGGCCACCGCCCCCGCCGGTACGCCCGCCCACGCCGTCCCGCCGCTGCGACAGGTGTCCCGCGCACCGGTCGCCGGGACCGTGCCGGCCGGGACGGTGGGCTCGTCGGGCAGGGCCGGCCACGGGTCGCCGGCCGGGGTCGGCTCGCCGGTCGGCCAGCGGCTCCCGTCGTCCGGCCGGAGATCGTCGGTGTACCGGGGCGGACGGCCGCTGCCGGTGTCCCGCCCCGGCGGTGGCGTCCCGCCGAGCCGCCACCCGTCATCCGCGCGGGCACGCCATCCGCCGGGCCCACCGGCCCGCCATCTGTCGTCGGCGCCGGGGGGTGTGGGGTCGGTCGGTCCCCGTCCGGACGTCCGGCCCGGCGGGGCGCCGCCGGGGTGGGTCGTCGGGTCGGGGGCGATCCGCAGCACCGGAGGTGTCGCGCCCGGTCGCCGGGTCGCCGCAGCGGCGGCGCGGCCGTCCGCCGGCCCGGCCGGGTGGGGACCGGCGGCGTCACCGCCGACGGGGCCGGTACTTGCGCCGGGCCCGTCGATCCGCGCGCCGGGTCCGGTCGCCGGGGAACCGGCCGGGCCGCCGGGCGTCCGCCGGCCCGGGCCGGTGTCCGTCGGGCCGCCCGGGTCCACCATCCATGGTGGTCGGCCACCTGACGGCCCGGGGCGGCCCGGCGGCACCGGCCCGGCGGCACCCGTCTCCGGCGCGGCGGCGGCACCCGCCCCCGGTGCTCCGCCGGGGCCGCCCCACCGGGTCCCGTCGGGGCTCGTCCCGCCGGCCCGGTTGGGGACCGTTTCCCGGGTTCCGCCGGGGCCCGGCTGCGGTGGGCCGTCGGGCGGCGGTGCGAAGCCCGGACCCGCCGGGACGACCGGCGGGCCCGCTGCGGCCGGCCGCCCGGCCGGCCCCGGTCCAGGGCGCTGCCCGGCCGGACCGGTCGGTCCTGACCCGCCGGGTCTGGCCGACCGGTGGGGCCAGCCGGACCCGGCCGCCCCGCGCAGTCGGGACCAGAGCGAACCCGCGCGGCCGGAGCGGGCCGTCGCCGTCGGTTCACGGCGGTCCGGAGCCGTCGGGTACGACCGTGGCGTCGGCTGCGCGGTCCGCCACCCCGGCCGGCCGGTGGCCGGCTGGTCGACCCCCGTCCGGGCAGGGGCGGTCGGGCCGGCTGCGACCGGTGGGCCGTCGGGCCCGGTGGTTCCGTAGGGGTCGGTGGTTCCGTAGCGGTCGTCGGGCCCGGTGGTTCCGGTCGGCGCGGGTGGCCGGTCGACCGGCGGGGAGCCGGGCCGGGAGGGGTGCGCAGGGTGCCCGGCGGCTGCCGGGGCGGACCGCCCGGGTACCCCCGGGAGGACTACCTGCCCGGGACCGGCGGTCGGCGGCGGACCCGGCGGGAGGTCGTCGCCCGGCCCGACCAGGTCGTGCAGCAGGCCGGGGGCGTGCGCGGCGACCACCCGCAGCCAGTGCTCCGGCGGCTGCCCCGGCCGCCGCAGTGGGGACGCTGCCGGATCGACCGGTTCGGATTGCCGTGCGGGCGGGGCGAGCACCGGACCGGCGAACGGCGTGGCCGGTGCCGCTAAGTGTCCGGCTGGGTCCGGGACCGGCGCGGTCGGGCCGGCGGCCGGGTCCACCGCGTCGGCGGCGGCCCGCAGCCGGGCGGCCAGCCAGTTACGCGGTCGTGGGCGCGGTGGCACCGCCGGCCTCCAGTTCCAGCCCCTCGTACGCGAGGGTCAGCGCCACGATGGCGATCTCCTGGGACAGGGTGTGCAGGTGTGCGCCGCGCCACCGCATCGGCCACGCGTTGATCAGGTTCCAGCGCAGCACCTCGGCGGTGCCGGCGGCGTCCAGCAGCACCACCGACACGTTGCGGCGGCTCACCGTCCCGGTCGCCGCGCTGTGCACCCAGTCCCACAGCTCGCGGGACGGGGTCAGTCCGAAGTGCAGGGTCACCGGCGCATAGTCGACCTGCCCCGGTACCGACCGGATCCGGTCGTTGCCGGCCTCCCGGTAGGCCAGCCGGCCGATGGTCAGCTCCAGGCCGCTGACCTCGGTGAAGTGCCCGTTGGTGACGCCGTTGATGAGCAGTTTGAAGTTGTACGCCCGGTACGGGTCGACCGGGGCGCCCGGCTGTGGCGTGGCCGTGGTCGGCATGTCAGCCTCCGATCGTCTCGGTCTCGGTGCCGCCGGCCCACTGGCTCAGCTTGAACACCACGAACTCCGCCGGTTTGACCACCGCGATGCCGATGTGCGCGACCACCATCCCGGCGTCGCGGACGTCGACCGGGTTGGTCTCCTCGTCGCACTTGACGAAGAACGCCTCCTCCGGGGTACGCCCCAGCAGCGCCCCGTCACGCCACACCCGGGTCAGGAACGCGCCGATGTCGCGGCGGATGGACCGCCACAGCGAGTAGTCGTTGGGCTCGAACACCATCCACCGGGTGCCGTTGGCGATGGCCTGCTCGATGGAGATCGACAGCCGGCGGACGTTGAGGTAACGCCACTCGCTGGCCTCGGCGGCCAGGGTCCGGGCCCCCCACACCCGGATGCCCTCCCCGGCGAAGTACCTGATGACGTTGACCCCCTTGGGGTTGAGCACGTCGTGTTCCGAGCGGGTGACCAGGTACTCCAGGTCGACGGCGCCGCGTACCGGCTCGTTGGCGGGGGCCTTGTGGACGCCGCGCAACCCGTCGGTGCGGGCCCAGATGCCCGCCATGTGCCCGCTCGGCGGGGTGAGCACCAGCTCGCCGGTGAGCGGGTCACGCACCCGCAGCCAGGGGAAGTAGAACGCGCCGTAGTCGGACTGCCGGGCCCGGTGGGCGGTTCCGGCCGGCCCGTCGCCCGACGTCGCCGCGTCACCACTCCTGCCGTCGCCGGGCTTGCCGTCATCAGATTTGCCGTCGGCGGGTTTGCCGTCGGCGGGTTTGCCGGTGGTGGGGCGAGGGCCGGGGGTGGCCACCCGGGTCAGCGTCGAGATGTCCTCGATGCCGGGCGGCGGGTCGCAGATCGCCACCATGGTGCGCAGCCGCTCGGCCATGCTCAGCAGCGCGTCGTGCGACACCGGGTCGTGGAAGCCGGGCGCGGCGAGGATGGCCACCTCGTCGATCGCCTCCACCAGTTGCAGCCCGGTGCGACGCTGTCCGGTGCCGGTGAGCTGGCCGCCCGCGCCGACGTTGACCACCCAGCAGCGGCTGCCGCCGTTGTCGAGGAAGCCGAAGACCGCGCGGGCCAGCGGGGTGCTCTCCAGGTCGTCGCCGTCGGCGTACAGGCGCAGGAACTCCGACCAGCTGTTGACCGCCAGCGCCCGGTCGACGTGGGCGGTGCGGTTCGGCGCGACCCCGACGAACGCGGCGGTGGCCATGCCGACCGGCCCGATCGGCCGGGCGCCGCTGGGTACCTCCTCGACATAGATGCCGGGGGAGAAGTACTGGGGCATCGGTCCTCCTGTACGCGGGCGGTCCGGGTCAGCGGGCCGGGGGTTCGCAGACGATGACGAGGTCCGCGTCGGCCGGGTCGACCTCGGCGGTGAGGGTGCGGCCCCGGCCGACCAGGCGCAGCCGGACCGGTCGTCCGGGGTGCTCCGGGTCGTGCGGGACCCCGGCGATCCGGAACCGGCCGCCCGCGTCGGTGTGGGTGGCGTACGGGGTGCCGACCAGTTCCACCCGCAGCGCCGCCAACGGCTGCTGCTGCGGGCCGACCACCCGGCCGGCCAGGTCCCGCAGGGCCAGCCGGTGCAACCGCAGCGGGTGCAGCACCGGTGGTGCGACCGGCGACGCGGGTGTCACCTGGGCCGGCACGTCGACCAGCAGCGCCGGGCGGGGGGTGACGCCCAGGGTCACCCACAGCGCCGGGTCGCCGGCCTCCAGGACCAGTTCCGGTTCGCCCGCCTCGGCGGCGGCGGTCAGGACCCGGTCCAACCCGGCCAGCGCAGTCGGACCGGCGGCGCTGACCAGGTAGCGGATCGTGAACCGGTACGGTTCCCGGGTGCCGGTGCCCCGGGTCTGCCGGGCCGGCCGCAGGGCGAGCGGCCACAGGGTCAACCCGGCACCCCCGTCGGTGGGCGGGCCGACCGGGACGTCCTCGCCGGCCACCCCGGCCAGCCAGGCCGCCAGCGCGGCGGTGGCCGCCTCGACCGGTCCCCGCCCGTCGCCGGTCATCGCGGCGGCGTCCCCTGGATGCGGTACGCGATGGCCTCGTTCCACACGTGCGGGTAGACGCCGATCTCGAAGTACCGGGTGAACCGGTTGATCGGGGCGTTGGTGTGGTCGTGCCAGAGCAGCCACACCGGGGCGACGGTGAACAGGACGTAGTTTCCGACGACCAGCGGCAGGTAGAGCGGCCCGAGCAGCCGGGCCTGGAAGATGTGCACGTCCTCGTGGCGTTGGATGCCGGGGCCGGACCCGGCGCAGACGGTGCCGATGGTGGTGGCGTAGCGCGGGGACACCCCCTCGACCAGGTTGACCCGGCAGCTGTGCTGCGAGGTGGGCCGGTCCAGCGAGTGGCCGAAGACCAGGTGCAGGGCGAGGTAGAGCGCCCCGACGGCGGTGTTCGGCAGGCTCCAGGTGTGGTCGACGACGAAGAGCAGCACGCCCCGGGCGTCCGGGCCGTACACCCGGGCGGCGGCGACCGACCAGCCGAACGGGACGCCGACGAGCAGGCCGACGACCGCCCCGACGAGCAGGCCGACCGGTCCGCCGGTGAGGACCCCGAGCGTCGCCCCGCACAGGACGTGGACGGCGGCGCTGATGATTCCGAAGATCATGACGCGCCTCCGCTCAGACCCAGGAACGGACGAAGCGGGGCTCGCGCCCCTGGGCGAGCTGGCCGGCCGACGCCTGGGTCGGCTGCCGGTTGCCGGGCGGCAGCTGGTTGACGCCCAGCGCGGCGGAGAAGATGACCAGGCCGTTGAAGAACGCGATCAGCCACTTCTCGCCGCCGGCCCCGGTGGCGAACGCCGCGGTGGCGTACGACAGGGTCAGCGCGACGCCCAGGGCGATCCACTTGCGGGCCTTGTCGCTGTTCGGGCCGATCAGTCCGCCGACGACGTTGGCGGTGAGCAGGGTGGCGGCGCTGGCGCCGGCCACACTGCCGAGAGCGGCCCAGGTGAAGAGATCGTTCACGGCGATCTCCCTTCGAGTGGTGCGGGGAGGGTAGGTGCGGGTGGTGAGGTGCGACGGCCGGTGGGGCGGGCCGCCCGGGTGCCGTGGTGGTGTGCCGGGGTCAGACCGGCCCCGGACGATCGGTCGGTGCGGCCCCGTCCGTGGTGCCGGTCGGGCCCGGCGGGGTGGACGGGACGGTGGTGGCACGGGCGCGGCGGCGCAGCAGCACGGTGACCACCCCACCGGCCAGCAGCAGGAGCAGGACCGCACCGGCCACCAGCAGCCAGGGGAAGGAACCCGGGTCGTCGTCGCCGGCGGCGGCGACCGGGGTGGCCGACGGGGTCGGCCGGGGCGGGGCCTCGGCGATCGCCCGTAGCTCGGCCGGCTTGGGCTGGTTGGCCACGACCTTCCAGCTGACCGAGCGCCCGCTGAGGGTGCCGTTGGTGTCGATCACCCGCCCGGGAAAGGTCACGGATATCTCGAACGACATCAGCTGCATGAACGCCTGCTGGTTCTGTGGATTCTGCTCGGCCACTTTTCCGCCGTATTTCTTGGGATCGAGCGGCAGGCTGAAACGATAGAGATCACCGTCGCGGACAAGATTCACACTCTCGCTGGTGAAATCCTTCAACGGGGTGTGCCGATAGGTGATCTGCGCGCCGTAGTAACGCTCGTCCTGGTAGACGGTCTCCTCGCCGACGGGGAGGCTGGGAATGTTCTCCCGCAGTTCGGCGTAGGCCACCGCGATGTTCTTGTTGCGGTTGCTGAGCACGGACCTGTCCGCGGTCAACAGGAGTTGCCCGTCGATGGTGTCGTCGGCGTTGACGGTCAGGCCGAGGTTGAGTTGCATGCAGCCGGCGAGCGACGCCACCAGGGCGAGGCACGCCACCGCCCGTACCGCCCGGCCGCGCCAGAGTCCGGTTGTCATGGTCACATTGTGTGTGATCCACTTCACAGTCGGCAGTCCTAGATCGGTCATCCGCCTGTCTCCGATCTTACCGGAATGCCCAACTGTTCGGACAGTACGGAAATGGTGAAAGGCAGATATCCTGGACGGTTGACCACCATTGTCGACACTATCCGCTCCGTTTCCGCGCGCACCGGATCCGCATCGAACCCCGACGGCACCAACCCGAAACAACCGACCCTCCCACTCCCACTCCCACCCCCTACCCCCGTCCCCGCCCCCTTGGGTCCGTACCCCGCTTGGTGATCAAGAGGTTTGCGTCAGAAAATCCTCGGCAGGTGACGCAAACCTCTTGATCACCGGGGAAAGCCGGGGGCGGGGGCGTTGAGTGGGTGGGGGTGGGGGGCGGGGTGGGGGTGGGGGCGTCGGGGCAGTGGGCTGCGGTAAGGGGCACATCGTGCTTGTGGCCGTGACGAAACCGGTGTGAGATCTCCGGTGAGGACCGTCGTGCCCACCCCGGGGACGGGCCCCCGGCCGAAGGGACCGCACTGCCGTGAACGCCGCCACCGAGCCCCGTACCGTCGCGCCCCGGGTGGTGCGGGCCGCCCGTACCGGAGTCGCGGTGGTCTTCGCCCTCAACGGCCTCGCCGTGGCCAGCTGGTTCTCCCGGGTCCCGGCGGTCCGCGACGCGCTCGGCCTCAGCGCCGGCCGGCTCGGCCTGCTGCTGCTGGCCATGTCCGGCGGCGCGGTGCTGGCGCTGACCAGCGCCGGCCTGGTGACCCAGCGGCTCGGCCCGGCCCGCACCGTCGTCGCCTCCACCGTGCTGGTCGCGGTCGGGCTGGCCGGGGTGGGCGTCGCCACCCCGCTCGGCTCGCTGCCCGGCGTCGCGGTCGGCCTGTTCGCCCTGGGCTACGGCTCCGGCACCTGCGACGTGGGCATGAACGTCGAGGGCGCGGCGGTGGAGAAACGGCTGGGCCGCACCATCCTGCCCCGCTTCCACGCCGCCTGGAGCCTCGGCTCGGTGGCCGGTGCCGGGCTGGGCGCGGGTGCGGCCCGGCTCGGTGTGCCGATCACCGTCCACCTGGCGGTGCTGGCGGCGGTGGTGCTCGGCGGCACCCTGCTCGGGGCGCGGAACTTCCTGCCCGCCCTGCCCGCCTCCACCGCGGACGGTGCCGCGTCGGCCCGCCGGGGTGGCCTGCTCGCGGCCTGGCGGGAGCCGCGCACCCTGCTCATCGGCGCACTGGTGCTGGTGATGGCGTTCACCGAGGGCAGCGCCAACGACTGGCTGGCGGTCGCCTTCGTCGACGGCTACGGGGTCAGCGAGGCCGCCGGGGCAGCCGTCTTCGGGGTCTTCGTCGCCGGCATGACCATCGGCCGGACCGTCGGCACCGTGGCCATCGACCGCTGGGGCCGGGTGCCGGTGCTGATCGGCACGATCCTGCTGGCCGCCGCCGGCTCGCTGCTGGCGGTGCTGGCCGGCTCCGGCCCGCTGGCCGTCGTCGGGGTGGTCCTCTGGGGGCTCGGCGCGTCGCTCGGCTTCCCGGTCGGGATGAGCGCCGCCGCCGACGACGAGGAGCACGCCCCCGCCCGGGTCAGCGTCGTCGCGGTGATCGGTTACACGTCGTTCCTGGCCAGCCCGCCGCTGCTGGGCCTGCTCGGTGACCACGTCGGCATCCTGCATGCCCTGCTGGTGGTGCCGGTGCTGCTGATCCCGACGCTGGCCCTGGTGCCGGCGACTCGTCCACCGGCCGGCGTCGGGCCGTCGGAACACACCGCTCCAGTACAGAAAAACTAACAGTTCCCGGCCCGCACCGGTATCGGGTGCGCGGCCGTTACGCCGGGTCGTCGCCGCTGGCTAGGGTCGCCGGATGCCAACTGAGATCACCGCCGCAGCGGCGGGCCGCTGGACCCTGGGCGACCGCACCGTGCACCGGATGGGCTTCGGCTCGATGCGGCTCACCGCCCACCCCGACCGGGACCGGGCGCTGCGCGTCCTGCGCCGGGCCGTCGAACTGGGCGTCGACCACATCGACACCGCCGCGTTCTACGTCTCGCCGGGCGGCACCCTGAAGGTCGGCACCGGCCCCGCCCGGTACGCCACCGAACTGATCCGTGCCGCCCTCGCCCCGTACCCGGAAGGGCTGGTCATCGCCACCAAGGTCGGCTTCCGGGCCGACCCGACGACCGGCACGCGCGAGGAGGCCAGCCCGGCGCAGCTGCGCGCCCAGGTGGAGGAGAACCTGCGTCGGCTCGGCCGCGACCACCTCGACCTGGTCAACCTGCGGATCGTCAAGCGGCCCGCGCCGGACTCCGTGGCCGAACGCTTCGGTGCGCTGGCCGAGCTGCGCGACGCCGGTCTGATCCGGCACCTGGGCCTGTCCAACGTCCGCGTCGACCACCTCGACGAGGCGCAGACCATCGCCCCGGTGGTCTGCGTGCAGAACAACTACGCCCTGGACAACCGCGGCGACCAGGACGCCATGGTCCGCGAGTGCGGTGCCCGGGGGATCGCCTACGTGCCGTTCTTCTCCCTGACCGGCGTCAACCGCGAAGGCGGGGCACGTACCGACCACGACGCGGCCGTACGCGCCGTCGCCCGCGCCCACGACGCCACCCCGCAGCAGGTACGCCTCGCCTGGACGCTGCACCAGGGCCCGCACGTGCTGGCCATCCCCGGTACCGGTGACCCGGCCCACCTCGCCGAGAACGTCGCAGCCGCCGCGCTGCGACTCACCCCCGACGAGCTGGCCGCCCTGGGCTGAACGGTCCCGGGCGTGGCGCGTACGCCCGGGGGCGTCGAGGTCTGCCCCGTCCAGCCGGTTGTCACCGGGCTCGCAGCGCCCTGCCAGGCAGGGGTGTTCCACTGGAGGGACGCCGAGGAGAGGACGGGCAGATGGGCTGGTTCAGCCGACGGACCCGGGCTGACGAGGGCATCCCGACCAAGCTCGATCGGGAGGCCACCCGGGACGACCTGACCGCGTTGGCGGACTTCGTGGCCGCCCACCGGGGGGTGGAGTTCTATCTCGAACCCGAGACGACCGCCACCGACACCACAGTGGTGGCGATCGCGCACGACGGGGAGTGGATCCGCCGCCGCACCGGCTCCCCACGTACGGCGGCGAAGCTGGCCCACCGGCACGCGGTGCCCCTCTACGAGGCGGCGAAGACCGGATACCCGGAGCGGATGCGGGCCTGGAACCGGACCCACCCCGAGCGTCGCCTCCGCTGACCCCTCAGCCGCTGCGTAGAGGGTGGCCAGGGGTCTGCGGGGTGGGTGTCTGTGGGGGCGGGCCGTGGGGTGCGGCCGTGGTGGTGGGCGCGGCCGTTGGCCGCGCCGGCGGCTGCGGGCCAGGGGTGTGTGGGTATGTCGTCGCGGGCCCTTTCGAGCTGATGACGGTGACGGATCGGTCCCCCCGGGTGGGACGGCCCGGCCCGACGCCCGTCCGGTCGGGTCGGACCGTGCCGACCCCGAGTCGTTGACGTCATCAGCTCGACAGGGTGCGAGAGAGGTGTTCCGACCGCCAGGGACGGTCGGCCCCGGGACGGTCGGTCCCGGGACGGTCGGTCCCGGGACGGTCGGTCCCGGGACGGTCGGTCCCGGGACGGTCGGTCCCGGGACGGTCGGTCCCGGGATGGGTGCCTCGATCGGCTCCGCACCGGCTGGTGGCGGCCGGCGGACCTCCCTCAGGCGGGTTGCGGGTCGCCTCGGAGGATCTGCGGGTGCGCCGCACGGGGCGGCTGCGGGTCGGCCGTCGGGCGGGGCCGGACCCACCCGTGGGATGCGCGGGGCGGGCGGCTGCCGGCCTCGCCACAGGGGTCGATCGGTGCCGTCGCGGGGCCGGTGGCCACCGTTGACCTCGGGGTGAGGAGTATGGCAGCATTCGCGGCCTGACGGCAGTGAAGGAAGTCGGTGCGATTCCGACGCGGTCCCGCCACTGTCACCGGGGAGCGATCCCCCCTCGTGAGTCACGACCGTGCGTGCACGGTTGGAAGGCCGGGGGTGAGCGTCGATCCGGGAGCCAGGATACTTCGGCCGTCGGAGAACCCCAGGGCGTGGACACCCGAGGAGGACCCGATGACGCACAGCGTCACTGCCGACCCCATCACGGTCGGTGATTTCTGCATCACCGTCGAGCCCGCGCCGCCGCGTGCTCCCACCTCTCCCACCGTCGCCGGCCGCCGCCGGGGCGGTCGGCCTGCCACGTACCGCTGACGGCCGGTCCGGGTACCCCGCCGCAGGCGGGTGCGTCGTACCTCCGCCGCCGCTGACCGGCGTCCCTCCCGCCCCGCTCGGCCCGGCCCTGTGGTCGAGCCGGACGTCACTCTCCGGAGCCGAACGTGCGCATCCTGCTGCTGTCCACCGCCGACACCGATCTGCTCGCCGCCCGGGCCAGCGCCGCCGACTACCGGCTCGCCAACCCCACCCGGGTCGACGTGGACGCGGTGCCGGCCCTGCTCGACGGGGTCGACCTGGCCGTCGTACGGCTGCTCGGTGGTCGGCAGGCGTGGCCGGACGGCCTCGCGGCGGTGCTCGGCTCCGGCGTCCCCACGATCGTGCTCGGCGGCGAGGCGGTGCCCGACGCGGAGCTGATGGCGGCCTCCACGGTGACCTCCGGGGTGGCCACCGAAGCCCTGTCCTACCTGGTCGAGGGGGGTGCGGCAAACCTCGCCCAGCTGGCCCGGTTCCTGTCCGACACGGTCCTGCTCACCGGTGAGGGCTTCGACCCGCCCACCCCCACCCCGCCGTACGGCATTCTCGACCGTCGACCCCCGACCGCCCCGGTCGACCCGACCGCCCCGGTCGACCCGATCGACCCGGCGGAACCGGCGGCCGGGCCGGACGGGCGGCGGGCGGACGGCGACGGGCGGCCCACGGTGGGCATCGTGTTCTACCGGGCGCACGCGCTGGCCGGCAACACCGACTTCGTGCACACCCTGGCCGACGCGGTCGACGCGGCCGGGGGGAACCCGCTGCCGATCTACTGCGGATCGCTGCGCGGGCTCACCCCCGGTGCCGGGCCGCTGGACCTCTTCGCCCGCTGCGACGCGCTCGTCGTCACCGTCCTCGCCGCCGGGGGGACGGTCGCCGCCGACGCCTCCGGTGGCGGCGACGAGGACGCCTGGGACGTCGGCGCGCTCGCCGCCCTCGACGTGCCGGTGATCCAGGCGCTCTGCCTCACCAGCACCCGGGACCAGTGGGCCGGCAGCGACGCCGGACTGTCCCCGTTGGACGCGGCGATGCAGGTGGCGATCCCCGAGTTCGACGGCCGGATCGTCACCGTGCCGTTCTCGTTCAAACGCATCGACGCCGACGGGCTGTCGGTCTACGCCGCCGACGCCGAGCGGGCCGCCCGGGTCGCCGGGATCGCCGTCCGACAGGCCCGGCTGCGGCACCTGCCCCCCGCCGACAGGCGGCTGGCGATCGTGCTCAGCTCCTACCCGACGAAGCACTCCCGGGTCGGCAACGCCGTCGGCCTGGACACCCCCGCCTCGGCGGTACGCCTGCTCGCCGCCCTCGCCGCCGCCGGATACCACCTCGGTGACGCGCCCCCGCCCACCGACGGGGACGCCCTGATCCACGCACTGATCGCCGCCGGTGGTCACGACGTCGAGTGGCTCACCCCGCAACAGTTGTCCGCCGCCGAGGCCCGGGTGCCGGGGGAGACCTACCGGCGCTGGTTCGACCAGGTGCCGGCCGACCTGCGGGACCGGATGCGGGAACACTGGGGTGAGCCACCCGGCCAGCTCTACACCGACGACGGTGACATCGTCCTGGCCGGGCTGCGGTTCGGCAACGTCACCCTGCTGATCCAGCCGCCGCGCGGCTTCGGTGAGAACCCGATCGCCATCTACCACGACCCCGACCTGCCACCCAGCCACCACTACCTCGCCGCGTACCGGTGGTTGGCCGCGCCGGTCGCCGACGGCGGGTTCGGTGCCGACGCGGTGGTGCACCTCGGCAAACACGGCACCCTGGAATGGCTGCCCGGCAAGGGCCTCGGCCTGGCCGCCGACTGCGCCCCCGACGCCGTCCTCGGCGACCTGCCGCTGGTCTACCCGTTCATCGTCAACGACCCCGGCGAGGGCACCCAGGCCAAGCGGCGGGCGCACGCCGTCGTCGTCGACCACCTGGTGCCCCCGATGGCCCGCGCCGAGACCTACGGCGACCTGGCGAAACTCGAACAACTGCTGGACGAGTACGCCACCGTGCAGGCCCTCGACCCGGCGAAGGTGCCGGTGGTCCGGGGGCAGATCTGGGAGCTGGTGCGCGTCGCCGAACTGCACCACGACCTGCACACCGAGGCGATGCCCGACGCCGACGACTTCGACGACTTCGTGCTGCACCTCGACGGTTACCTGTGCGAGGTCAAGGACGTGCAGATCCGCGACGGGCTGCACATCCTGGCCGAGGTGCCCACCGGTGAGCCCCGGGTGAACCTCGTCCTCGCCGTGCTGCGCGCCCCCCAGGTGTGGGGCGGCGCCCAGGCCCTGCCCGGCCTGCGTCAGGCCCTCGCCGCCAGCTACGACCTCGACGAGCAGGCGCTGCTCGCCGAGCCCGGGGCGCGGGTGGCGGTGCCGGCGGCGCTGACCGACGTCGTCGACGGGCCGTCGGTCACCGCCGCCGACGCGGTGGACCTGATCGAAGGGCTGGCCCGGCGGCTCGTCCTCGGCATGGAGACCCTCGGTTGGGACCCCGCCCGGGTCGACGAGGTGGTCACCGAGGTGACCGGTGGGTCCTGCCCCGACGCCGCCGAGGTGCTGCGGTTCGCCGCCCGCGAGGTGGTGCCCCGGCTGGACCGCACCACCGACGAGATCACCCACACCCTCGGCGCGCTCGACGGCCGGTTCGTGCCCCCCGGTCCGTCCGGGTCGCCCACCCGGGGGCTGGTCAACGTGCTGCCCACGGGCCGCAACTTCTACTCCGTCGACCCGAAGGCGATCCCCAGCCGCAACGCCTGGGACGTCGGGGTCGCGCTGGCCGACTCGCTACTCGCCCGCTACCTCGCCGACACCGGCGAGTACCCGCGGTCGGTCGGGCTGACCGTGTGGGGCACCAGCGCCATGCGTACCCAGGGTGACGACATCGCCGAGGTGCTGGCCCTGCTCGGCTGCCGGCCGGTGTGGGACGACCGGTCGCGGCGGGTCACCGGCGTCGAGGTGGTGCCGGTGGCGGAACTGGGCCGGCCCCGGGTCGACGTCACGGTCCGCATCTCGGGCTTCTTCCGGGACGCGTTCCCGCACGTCGTCGCCCTCCTCGACGACGCGGTACGGCTGGTCGCCGCCCTCGACGAGCCGGCCGGGGACAACTACCTGCGCGCGCACGTGGCCGCCGACCTCGCCACCCACGGCGACGAGCGGCGGGCCACCGCCCGGATCTTCGGCTCCAAGCCCGGGGCGTACGGGGCGGGGCTGCTGCCGCTGATCGACGCCCGGAACTGGCGCACCGACGCCGACCTGGCCGAGGTGTACGCCGTCTGGGGTGGCTACGCCTACGGCCGGGGCCTGGACGGGCGGGAGGCGCGGGCCGACATGGAACGGTCCTTCGCCCGGATCGCGGTGGCGGCCAAGAACCAGGACACCCGCGAGCACGACATCGTCGACTCCGACGACTATTTCCAGTACCACGGTGGGATGGTGGCGATGGTGCGGCACCTGACCGGGGCCGCCCCGGCCGCCTATGTGGGCGACTCGGCGATGCCGCACGACGTGCGCACCCGCACCCTCGGCGAGGAGACCCGGCGGGTGTTCCGGGCCCGGGTGGTCAACCCGAAGTGGATCGCCGCGATGCGCCGGCACGGCTACAAGGGCGCGTTCGAGCTGGCCGCCACCGTGGACTACCTGTTCGGCTACGACGCCACCGCCGGTGTCGTCGACGACTGGATGTACGAGCGCCTCGCCGAGGCGTACCTGTTCGACGGGGAGACCCGGGAGTTCCTGGAACGGTCCAACCCGTGGGCGCTGCGCGGCATCACCGAGCGGTTGCTGGAGGCCGCCGACCGGGGCCTGTGGGCCGCGCCGGAGCCCGCCACCCTGGACCGGCTGCGGGAGACGTACCTGGCCACCGAGGGCGACCTGGAGGAAAAGCAGTGAGCGCGAGGAGTGAGCCGGGTTTGCGAGCCCCGCAGTCGCGAGCCGGAGCAGCACAGTGAGCGGGTTTCCCTTCTCGGCCGTGCTCGGGATGGACGACATGCGGTTGGCGTTGCTGCTCAACGCGGTCAGCCCGGCGATCGGCGGGGTGCTGGTGCGGGGCGAGAAGGGCACCGCCAAGTCGACCGCCGTGCGGGCCCTGGCCGCGCTGCTCCCGCCGGTGGACCGGGTCGCCGGGTGCCGGTTCGGCTGCGACCCGGCCGCCCCGGATCCGACCTGCCCGGACGGTCCGCACCCGGGCGTCGCCGGGCACGAGGACCCGGCCGCCGCGTCGGTCGAGCGCCGTCCGGCCCGGCTGGTGGAGTTGCCGGTCGGTGCCGCCGAGGACCGGGTGGTCGGCTCGTTGGACCTGGAGAAGGCCCTCGCCGAGGGGGTACGCGCCTTCGAGCCGGGCCTGCTCGCCGCCGCCCACCGGGGGGTGCTCTATGTCGACGAGGTGAACCTGCTCCACGACCACCTGGTCGACCTGCTGCTGGACGCCGCCGCGATGGGCCGCTGCCACGTCGAACGGGAGGGCGTCTCGGTCAGTCACGCCGCCCGCTTCCTGCTGGTGGGCACGATGAACCCGGAGGAGGGTGAGCTGCGTCCGCAGCTGCTCGACCGGTTCGGGCTGACCGTCGAGGTGGCGGCCAGCCGGGACCCGGTCGTCCGGGTGGAGGTGGTGCGCCGCCGGCTCGCCGCCGACGCGGACCCGGTCGGGTTCGCCGCCCGCTGGGCCGCCGCCGACGCCGAGGTGGCCGCCCGGGTGGCTGCCGCCCGGGGGCGGCTCGACGCGGTGCTGCTGCCTGACGCCGCGTTGCGGCAGATCGCCGAGGTCTGCGCCGCGTTCGACGTGGACGGGATGCGCGCCGACATCGTCACCGCCCGGACCGCCGTGGCACACGCCGCCTGGCAGGGGCGGGACCGGGTGACCGCCGACGACGTGCGGGTCGCCGCCCGGTTGGCCCTGCCGCACCGGCGTCGTCGTGACCCGTTCGACACCCCCGGCCTGGACGAGAAACGCCTCGACGAGGCGTTGCAGCGGGCCCGCGACGAGCACCCCGACGACGATCCGCCGGATACCGGCCCGGCCGGTCCGGGTGACCCCGGCGGCCCGGACGGCGGTGGGCCGGGCGGCCCTTCGACGGGTGGCCCCGGCGGCGGGTCCGGTCCACAGCCACCCGACGACGCCGGTGGGCCGCAGGATGCCACCGGTGGGCCGCAGGACGCTGGTGGTCCGCTGGGCCACGACGACCACCCGCGCGCCCGGACCGGTCCGGCCTCCCCACAGTCCGGGGACGACCGGTGGCCGGACCGCATCGACGACGGCGGACCGGACGGCGACGACGGGCCGGACACCGGACACCGCGCCGACGGCCGGTCGGGACGCCCCGACGACGGGTCCGCCGAGCACACCGGTGCCCGTCCGGGGCGACCAGGCCAGGGCGGCACCGCGAACCCGGGTGACCCGGCGGGCGCCGGCTCGGTGGCCGTACCGCAGCGGGGGTTGACGGCCCGGTTGTTCACCGCACCGGGGGTGGGTGACGGGGTGCCCGGCCGGCGGTCGCGGGCCCGGACCGGGCGCGGGCGGACCACCGGCGCGCGGGTGCCCGCCGGCCGGCCGGCCACGGTGCACCTGCCGGCGACCCTGCGTGCCGCCGCCCCGCACCAGGCCCGGCGGGGCCGGTGCGGCGGGCGGTTGCTGCTGCGCCCCGACGACCTGCGGGAGGCGGTCCGGGAGGGCCGCGAGGGCAACCTGGTGCTGTTCGTGGTCGACGCCAGCGGGTCGATGGGCGCGCGGCAGCGGATGTCGGCGGTCAAGGGTGCGGTGCTGGCCCTGCTCACCGACGCCTACCAGCGTCGGGACACGGTGGCGGTGGTCGCCTTCCGGGGTTCCGGGGCGCAGGTGCTGCTGCCGGCCACCTCGTCGGTGCTGGCCGCGTCGGCGCGGCTGGCCGAGCTGCCCACCGGGGGGCGTACCCCGTTGGCGGAGGGATTGCTCGCCGCCGTCGACCTGCTGCGGGTGCAGCGGCTGCGGGACCCGCGCCGGCGTCCGCTGGTGCTGGTCGTCACCGACGGCCGGGCCACCGCCGGGCACCGGCCGCTGGACCGGTCGGCGCGCGCGGCGGCGGTGCTCGCCGCCACCGGCGCACCCTGCGTCGTGGTGGACTGTGAGTCCGGCCCGGTCCGGTTGCACCTGGCCCGCCGGCTGGCCGACCAGCTCGGCGCGGCCCACCACCGCCTGGACACGGTCACCGCCGACCCGCTGGCCGGGCTCGCCACCGTCGGAGCGAATCGGAGCGTGCGCTGATGCCGCAGGGAAAGCCGGAACACGTCCCCGCCGACGGGTTGACCACCCGGCAGCGGCGGCACCGTCCGCTGACCATCGTGCACACCGGGCAGATGAAGGGGAAGTCCACCGCCGCGTTCGGCCTGGCACTGCGGGCCTGGACCGCCGGGCTGCCGATCGGGGTGTTCCAGTTCGTCAAGAGCGCCAAGTGGCGGGTGGGTGAGGAGAACGCCTTCCGGGCCCTCGGCCAGGTGCACGCCGACACCGGGCAGGGCGCCCCGGTGGCCTGGCACAAGATGGGCGAGGGCTGGTCGTGGATCCAGCGCGGCGGCGAGGCCGACCACGCCGCCGACGCCCTGGAGGGCTGGCGGCAGATCCAGCGTGACCTGGCCGCGCAGCGCTACGGCCTGTACGTCCTGGACGAGTTCACCTACCCGATGAAGTGGGGTTGGGTGGACGTCGACGAGGTGGTCGACACCCTCACCCACCGGCCCGGCTTCCAACACGTGGTGATCACCGGCCGGGACGCCGACCCGCGCCTGGTCGAGGCGGCCGACCTGGTCGCCGAGCTGACCAAGGTCAAGCACCCGATGGACGCCGGTCAGAAGGGCCAGAAGGGCATCGAGTGGTGACCGGACCGACCCGCCGCACCGACCAGCGCCGCCCGCCGGGCAACGCGCCGACCGGTCACCCGGGCGGCCCCGCGCCGGGCGGGCCACCGTCGGCCGGGCCCGCCGCGCCGGTCGGCCCGTGGGCGCTGCCCCGGCTGGTGGTCGCCGCCCCGGCCAGCGGGCACGGGAAGACCACCGTCGCCACCGGGCTGCTCGCCGCGCTGCGCCGCCGGGGCCTCACGGTCAGCCCGCACAAGGTCGGCCCCGACTACATCGACCCCGGCTACCACGCGCTCGCCGCCGGCCGCCCCGGTCGCAACCTCGACCCGTGGCTGGTCGGGGAGGAGCTGATCGCCCCGCTGCTGCGGCACGGCGCGAGCGTCCCCACCCCCGCCGACGTCGCCGTGGTCGAGGGGGTGATGGGGCTGCACGACGGCGCGGTCGGCCGGGCCGGGTACGCCTCCACCGCCCACGTCGCCACGTTGATCGACGCGCCGGTGCTGCTGGTCCTGGACACCACCGCGCAGGGCCGCTCGGCCGCCGCGCTGGTCCTCGGCATGCGCGCCTTCGACCCGGCCGTACGGATCGGCGGGGTGGTCCTCAACCGGGTCGGTTCGCCCCGGCACGAGACCCTGCTGCGCGACGCGCTCGCCGAGGTGGGCGTACCGGTGCTGGGGGCGGTCACCCGGGCCGTCGAGGTGGCCGCGCCGGCCCGACACCTGGGGCTGGTGCCGGTCGCCGAACGGGCACCGGAGTCGCTGGCCGTCGTCGACGCGCTCGCCGGGCTCGTCGCGTCCACCGTCGACCTCGACGCGGTGCTCGACCTGGCCCGCAGCGCCCCACCGTTGACCGTGGACGCCTGGGACCCGGGCACCGCCGTCGGTGGCCCGGCCGGCGTGGACCGTCCGGTCGTCGCGGTCGCCGCCGGTGCCGCCTTCACCTTCTCGTACGCCGAGACCGCCGAACTGCTCACCGCCGCCGGGGCGACCGTGGCCCCGTTCGACCCGCTGGCCGACCCGGCCCTGCCCGCCGGCACCCGGGCCGTGGTCATCGGCGGCGGCTTCCCCGAGGTGCACGTCGAGGCGCTGAGCGACAACACCGGGCTCCGTGCCGAGCTGGCCGGCTTCGCCGGGCCGGTGGTCGCCGAGTGCGCCGGGCTGCTCTACCTCGGCCGCTCCCTGGACGGGGTGCCGATGTGCGGGCGGCTCGACCACCACGCCCGGATGTCCGGCCGGCTCACCCTCGGCTACCGCGACGCGGTCGCCGCCACCGAATCCCCGGTCCACCCCGCCGGTGAGCGGGTACGCGGCCACGAGTTCCACCGCACCGTCACCGACCCCGGGCACGGCGACCGGCCCGCCTGGCGCTGGGACGACACCGCCCACGGGTTCGTCACCGGGCAGGTGCACGCCTCGTACCTGCACACCCACTGGGCGGGTCACCCCCGGGCCGCCCGCCGACTGGTCGAGGCGGCGGCCCGGTGACCGACGCCGGGGCGGACCACCCGCCCGTCGCCGCCACTGACCGGGCCGCGCCGACCGGGCCGGACCGCCCGTCCGTCGTCGAGGGGGGCACGGGCCGGGCCGCGCCGACCGGGCCGGTCACGCTGACCGGGGTGGGGGTCGGGCCGGGGGACCCGGAACTGCTCACCCTCAAGGCGGTCCGGGTGCTGGCCGAGGCCGACCTGGTGGTCGTACCGGTGCTGGACCGGCTGGCGGCGGACCCGGCGACGCCCCCCGGCCGGGCCGAGACGACGGTCCGCGCGCACGTGCCGGCGCACCGGCTGCGCCGGCTGCCGTTCGCCCTCGACGACCGGGGCGGGGTGACCGCCCGTCGGGAGGCCGCCTGGGACGCCGCGGCCCGTGCCGTGGTCGACGCGTTCGCCGCCGGGGCCCGGTCGGTCGCCTTCGCCACCATCGGCGACCCCAACGTCTACTCCACCTTCACCTACCTGGCCGACGGGGTCCGCGCGCTGCGGCCGGCGGTCGAGGTGCGGACCGTGCCCGGCGTCACCGCCATGCAGGAGTTGGCCGCGCGCAGTGGCGTCCCGCTGTGCCAGGGGCGGGAGCCGCTGACCCTGCTGCCGGCCACCGCTGGCCCGGCGCTGGTCGCCGACGCCCTCGCCGGGCCCGGCACCGTCGTGGTCTACAAGGGCTGGCGGCGGCACCGGGAACTCGTCGACGAGCTGCGCCGGCACGACCGGCTCGCCGATGCGGTGCTCGGCTGCGGCCTCGGCCTGCCCGACGAACGGATCGGGCCGGTCGGCCCGGACGACGAGCTGCCCTACCTGTCGACGCTGCTGGTCCCGGCCCGCCGGGACGGGCGGGGAGGAAAACTGTGACGTCCACCGGAAAGGTGTGGTTCGTGGGGGCCGGGCCCGGCGCCGCCGACCTGCTCACCCTGCGCGCCGCCCGGGTGATCGCCGACGCCGACGTGGTGATCTGGGCGGCCAGCCTGGTGCACGCCGACGTGCTGGCCCACGCCCGCCCCGACGCCGAGATCGTCGACTCGTCGCAGCTGCCCATCGAGGGGGTGCTGCCGCTGTACCGGCGGGCCGCCGCCGACGGGCTCACCGTGGCCCGGATCCACTCGGGCGACCCGGCGCTGTGGGGTGCCGTGCAGGAGCAGCTCGACCTGTGCCGGGCCCTCGACCTGGCCGTGGAGATCGTCCCCGGGGTCTCCTCGTTCACCGCCGTCGCCGCGATCGTCGGCCGGGAGTTGACCATCCCCGAGGTGGCCCAGTCGGTGATCCTCACCCGGCTGGAGGGCGGCAAGACGCCGATGCCGGCGGGGGAGCGGGTCCGCGACTTCGCCCGGCACGGCACCACCATGGCGCTGTTCCTGTCCGCCGCCCGCGCCGGGCAGGCCCAGACCGAACTGCTCGCCGGCGGCTACCCGGCCGACACCCCGGTCGTGGTGGCCTACCAGGCGACCTGGCCGGACGAACTGGTGGTGCGGTGCGCCCTCGGCGACCTGGCGGCCACCGTCAAGGAACACCGGTTGTGGAAGCACACCCTGTTCCTGGTCGGGCCGGCACTCGCCGCCACCGGCACCCGGTCGCACCTCTACCACCCCGGGCACTTCCACACCTTCCGCCGGGCCGAGCCGGCCGCCCGCGCCGAGCTGCGCCGCTCCCGGGCCACCGCAGCGGAGGACGCGACACCGTGACCTACCCCGAGCCGCCGCTGCGCGAGCCGGACCTACCGCGTACCGCGAAGGTCCGGCCGGTGGCGTTGCGGACCGGCTGGACCACCGGCGCGTGCGCGACGGCGGCGGCGAAGGCGGCGGTGACCGCCCTGGTCACCGGCGTACCGCCGGGGGAGGTGGAGATCGGGCTGCCCGCCGGCCGGCGGGTGACCTTCGCGGTGGCCCGCTGCGACCTGACCGCCCGGCCCGAACCGACAGCGGAGGCGGTGGTGGTCAAGGACGCCGGGGACGACCCGGACGTCACCCACGGCGCGCACCTCACCGCCACCGTCGGCTGGCGACCCCGACCCGGCCTGGAACTCGCCGGTGGGGACGGCGTCGGCACCGTCACCCGCCCCGGGCTCGGCCTCGCCGTCGGCGGTCCGGCCATCAACGACACCCCCCGCCGGATGATCGGCCAGGCCGTCGCCGAGGTGGTCGACCTGACCGAGATGGGCGTACGGGTGGTGATCAGCGTGCCGGGCGGTGAGGTGATGGCCCGCAAGACCACCAACCGGCGGCTCGGCATCGTCGGCGGCATCTCGATCCTCGGCACCACCGGCGTCGTCCGGCCGTTCTCCACCGCCTCCTGGCGGGCCAGCGTGGTGCAGGCGGTGCACGTGATGGCCGCCCAGGGGCAGCGGACCGTGGTGCTGTGCACCGGTGGGCGCACCGAACGGGCCGCCCGCGCGCTGCTGCCGGAGCTGCCGGAGGTGTGTTTCGTCGAGGTCGGCGACTTCACCGGCGCGGCCGTCACCGCCGCCGTCGGTGACGCGATGACCGGGGTGGTCTTCGTCGGGATGGCCGGCAAGCTGGCCAAACTCGCCGCCGGGATCCTGATGACCCACTACACCCGGTCGAAGGTGGACCTGTCCCTGCTCGGCGCGGTCACCGCCGAGGCCGGCGGCGACGCCGACCTGGTGGCGGCGGTGGTGGCGGCCAACACCGGCCGGCACGCCTACGAGCTGTGGGAGGCCGCCGGGCTGCTGCGTCCCGCCGGTGACCTGCTCTGCGACCGGGTCCGTCAGGTGCTGCGCCGCTTCGCCGGGCCGGCGCTCACCGTCGACGTGGCGATGGTCGACTTCACCGGCGACCGCCTGGTCGCCTCGTCCGGCCGGTGGCCGGCGTGACGCGCCAGGAGCCGGTGCCTGGCGGGACCGGGCCGGAGTCGCTCGTCGGGGTGCCGGAGCCGGTCGTGGTGGTGGGGATGGACGCGGCCGGCCGGCCGTTGCCCCCGTCGGCGGTGGCCGCCCTGGCCGGGGCCGGGTTGGTCGTCGGGGCGGCCCGGCACCTGGCGGCCGTGCCGGTGCCGCCCGGCGTCGACACCGTCACCCTCGGCCCGCTCGCCCCGGCGCTGGACCGGCTCGCCGCCGCGCACGCCGCCGGGCAGCCGGCCGTCGTGCTGGCCAGCGGCGACCCCGGGTTCTTCGGCGTGGTACGCCGGCTGCGCGCCGCCGGACTGCCGGTCCGGGTGCTCCCGGCGGTGTCCAGTGTGGCCGCCGCCTTCGCCCGCGCCGGGCTCGACTGGGACGGTGCCGTGGTGGTCACCGCCCACGGCCGGGAGTTGGGTCCCGCGCTCAACGCCTGCCGGGCATTGCCCGCCGTCGCCGTGCTCACCGCGCCGGACGCCGGGGCCGCCGAGATCGGGGCCGGTCTGGTCGGCTGGTCCCGCCGCCTGGTGGTCGCCGAGTACCTCGGTACCCCCGCCGAGCGGGTCACCTGGACCACCCCGCAGGAGGCCGCCACCCGGGCCTGGGCCGACCCGCACGTCCTGCTCAGCCTGGCCGCGACCGACGGTGACCCCGGGGCGCGGCCCGCCCGGCGTCCCGGCACCGCCGAGCGGGGCGAGGTCGCCGGCCGGTCGGGTGACACCGGCCCGGCCGGCGATGACGCTCCGGCCGGCGATGACGCTCCGGTCCGGGTCGGGCGGGTGCGGGCGGACAACCAGCTGGCTGCCGCACCCGCCGAGGGCTGGGCGCTGCCCGAGTCCGCGTACCGGCACCGGGACTCGATGATCACGAAGGCCGAGGTGCGGGCCCTGGCCGTCGCCCGGTTGCGGCCCCGGCTCGGTCGACTGGTCTGGGACGTCGGCGCGGGCAGCGGATCGGTGGGCATCGAGTGCGCGTTGCTCGGTGCGGCGGTGATCGCCGTGGAACGGGACCCGACGGCACCGGTCGCCGGCAACGCCGCCCGGCACGGCGTCGACGTCCGGGTGGTGACCGGTGACGCGCCGGCCGTCCTCGCCGGGTTGCCCGATCCGGATGCCGTCTTCGTCGGCGGCGGGGGGACCGACGTGCTGAGCGCCGTCGCCGACCGCCGCCCCGACCGGGTGGTGGTCACCCTCGCCGCCCTGGACCGAATCGCCCCGGCCGTGCACCTGCTGCGCCGCGCCGGCTACACGGTGACGGGCAGCCAGCTCACCGCCGCCCGCCTCGCCGACCTGCCCGGCGGATCCATCCGACTCGCGGCCACCAACCCGGTGGTCGTCCTCACCGGGGAGCGTCAGTGACCGGCATCGCAGCACACCGGCAGCAGGACACGCCCGGCACCGGCCCGCACCGGATCGGACTCGTCGCGGCCACCGCCGCCGGTCGCCGGCACGCCCGCACCCTGGCCGCCGCCTGGCCGCACGCCCGGCTCGTCGAGGCCGACGGGGTCGCCGACGCGCTGCGGACGGCCTGGACGGAGTACGACGCGGTGGTGGCGTTCCTGGCCACCGGCGCGGTGGTGCGGGTGCTGGCGCCACTGCTCGGGGACAAGCGCACCGACCCGGCGGTGGTGGTGGTCGACGAGGCCGCCCGGCACGCCGTCGCCCTGCTCGGCGGCCACGCGGGGGGCGCGAACGCGCTCGCCGTCGAGGTGGCTGCGGTGCTCGACGCCCGGCCGGTGGTCACCACCGCCACCGACGCGGTCGACCTGCCCGGCCTGGACACCCTCGGCTGGCCGGTCGAGGGGGCGGTCGCTGCGGTGTCCCGGGCGATCCTCGACGGCGAACCGGTCCGGCTGGTCACCGACGCGGTATGGCCACTACCCGCCCTGCCGCCGAACGTCCACCGTGAACCGCCCACCGGGGAACACCGGGCCGTCGGGCCCGATCTGGAGGGCGGGTACCGGGTGCTGGTCACCGACCGGGTCGTGCCGGTCGACGACCGTACCGTCGTGCTGCGGCCGCCGTCCCTGGTCGCCGGGGTGGGATCGAGCCGGGGGGTGCCCGCCGCCGAGGTCGAGGCGCTGCTGCGCCGGGCGCTCGCCGACGCCGGCTTGAGCCCGGCCAGCCTGAGCTGCCTGGCCAGCGTGGACGTGAAGGCCGACGAGGAGGGCATCCGGGCCACCGCCGACGCGCTGGGCGTACCGCTGCGGACCTGGCCGGCGGCGGAGCTGGCGACGGTCGACGTGCCGCACCCCAGCGAGGTGGTCCGGGCCGCCGTCGGCACGCCCAGCGTCGCCGAGGCGGCGGCGTTGCGCGGCGGTGGCACCCTGCTGGTGCCCAAGACCGCCTCGGCGATGGCCACCGTCGCGGTCGCCCGGCACGCCCCGCGCGGCCGGTTGGCGATCGTCGGCCTGGGCCCCGGCGCGGCCGACCTGCGTACCCCGCGCGCCGTCGCCGAGCTGCGCCGGGCCGCCGTGGTCGTCGGCCTAGACCAGTACGTCGACCAGGTCCGTGACCTGCTGCGGCCGGGCACCCGGGTGCTGGCCAGCGGGCTCGGCGCGGAGGAGGAACGGGCCCGCAGCGCCGTCGTCGAGGCCACCGCCGGGCAGGCCGTGGCGCTGGTCGGTTCCGGCGACGCCGGGGTGTACGCCATGGCCAGCCCCGCCCTGGAGTACGCCGACGAGCGGATCGACGTGGTCGGGGTGCCCGGGGTGACCGCCGCGCTGGCCGCCGCCGCCCTGCTCGGTGCGCCGATCGGCCACGACCACGTCTACCTGAGCCTGTCCGACCTGCACACCCCGTGGGCGGTGATCGAACGACGGGTCGCCGCAGCCGCCGAGGCGGACCTGGTGGCGCTGCTCTACAACCCGCGTAGCCGGGCCCGGGACTGGCAGCTCGGCGCGGTGCTGGCGACGTTCGCCGCGCACCGCCCGCCACAGACCCCGGTCGGGGTGGTACGCAACGCCAGCCGACCCGACGAGCGGGTGCACCTGGCCACCCTCGCCACCTTCGACCCGAGCGTGGTCGACATGTACGGCCTGGTGGTGGTGGGTAGTTCGCAGACCCGGCTGGTCGGTGGCCGGATGGTCACCCCCCGGGGTTACCGGTGGCGCGGATGACCCCCGAGGTGCCCCCGCCCGACCTGGTCGCCGTCGTCCCGCCCGCGGTGGATCCGCCGTTCACCGCAGCGGACGGCCCGGCCACGGCACCGGTGTCCATCGACGCCTGCCAGGGCTGCGGGGCCTGCCTGCTCACCTGCCCCACCCACGCGATCCGTCCGGTGCCCGGCGGCCTGACCGTCCGGGCCGACCGTTGCACCGGCTGCCTGGAGTGCGTGGAGGTCTGCCCGGTGGACGCCATCCGGACCGTCACCGACCGACGAGGAGCACCATGACCAGTACCCACCCGGCCCGCTGCCGGCCCGCCCCGGGAGGTGGCCGGTGAGCCGGGTCGTCCACCCCATCGAGCAGGAGTCGTACCGGATCCTGCGCGAGCGGGTCGACCTGGGCGGCCTGCCGCCGCTGACCCGGGCGGTCGTCGAGCGGGTGGTGCACGCCAGCGCCGACCTCGACTACGTCACCGACCTGGTCTGCGACGAGGTGGCGCTGGCCGATGGGCTGGCCGCACTGCGGGCCGGGGCGCCGATCGTCACCGACGTGGCGATGGTGGCCGCCGGGATCACCGGGGCCGGGCGGGAGATCGTCTGCCCGGTCGCCGACCCGGCCGCCGCCGCGCTGGCCCGGGAGACCGGCCTGACCCGGTCGGCGGCGGCCGTGCGGATCGCCCTGGACCGGGTCGGACCGGGGGCGGTCTGGGTGGTCGGCTGCGCGCCGACGGCCCTGGTCGAACTGATCGGCGTGGCCGCCGACCCGGCGCTGGTGGTCGGGTTGCCGGTCGGCTTCGTGGGGGCCGCCGAGTCCAAGGCGGCGTTGCGGGCCAGTGGCCTGCCCGCCGTGTCCAACATCGGCGAGAAGGGTGGCTCGGCGGTCGCCGCCGCCGCCCTCAACGCCCTGCTCTACCTGGAGGAAACATGACCGCTCTGGTCATCGTCGGACACGGCACGCGCAGCGCGGCCGGGGTCGACCAGTTCGCCGCGCTCGTCGACCGGGTCCGGGACCGGGCGGGGGCCGTCGTCGGCGACGTCGAGGGCGGCTTCATCGAGCTGTCCCGGCCGCCGCTGACCGACGCGGTGACCGCGCTGGTCGCGAAGGGTCACCGGGCGCTGGTCGCGTTGCCGCTGGTGCTCACCGCCGCCGGCCACGGCAAGGGCGACATCCCGGCCGCGATGGCCCGCGAGCAGGAACGCCACGCCGGCCTGACCTACCGGTACGGGCGACCGCTCGGCCCGCACCCGCTGCTGCACACCGTGCTGGAGCAGCGGATCGACGCGGCACTGGCCGGGGCCGACCGGGCCGGCACCTGGGTGGCGTTGATCGGGCGGGGCGCCACCGACCCGGACGCCAACGCCGAGGTGGCGAAGGTGGCCCGGCTGCTGTGGGAGGGGCGCGGCTACGCCGGGGTCGAACCGGGGTTCATCTCGCTGGCCGAGCCGTCCGTGCCGGCGGTGCTCGACCGGTTACGCCGCCTCGGTGCCCGCCGGATCGTGGTCGCGCCGTACTTCCTGTTCGCCGGGGTGCTGCCGGACCGGATCGTGGCGCAGTCGCAGGCGTACGCCGCCGACCATCCCGAGCTCGACATCCGGGTCGCGGACCTGATCGGTGACTGCGACGCCTTGGCCGACCTGGTGCTGGAGCGGTACGCCGAGGCGCTGCGCGGGGACATCCGGATGAACTGCGACACCTGTGCCTACCGGGTGCTGATGCCGGGGTTCGCCGACAAGGTGGGCCGCCCGCAGACCCCCCACGACCACCCTGACGACCCGGTCGACGGCCACGGCCACCATCATCACCACCATGGGCACGCCCACGGCCACCACACCCACGACGACGCCCACACCCACGACGACGCCCACACCCACGACGACGCCCACACCCACGACCACGGTCAGCGGCAGGCCGCGCCGGACGCGACCCCGGTCCGCTGAGGGTGCCCGCGGTCAGCCGGCGAGCGCTCGGGCCAGGGCGAAACCGAGGGTCGCCGCACCCAACCCGGCGACCACGCTGACCAGGGCGTTGGCCACCGCGTGCCACCGGTCGCCGGCTCGGGCCAGCCGGACGGTCTCGTAGCCGAACGTCGACCAGGTGGTCAGTGCGCCGCAGAAGCCGGTGCCGACCAGCGCGGTCACGGCGGGCCCGGCGGGCATCCCGACCACCGCGCCGAGCAGCAGCGAACCGGCGACGTTGACGGTCAGCGTCCCCCACGGGAAGCGGGAGTCGTGCCGGGCCTGCACGGCCCGGTCGGTGAGGTAGCGCAGCGGCGCACCCAGCGCCGCGCCGAGCGCGATCAGCAACACGGTCACCGGGGAACCTCCCCGTCCACCCGACCCGCTCCCGGCGGTCCGGCCCGGCCCGGCCCCCGCGCCAGCAGGCGGGTGGCCAGGGCGTCACCGGCGGCGACCGCCAGCAGCCCGCCGACCAGGGTGGCGGCCAGGTAGGCCAACGCCGTCGGGGCGGCCCCGGCGTCCAGCGCCCGGTGCACGTCGACCACGTAGGCGGAGAAGGTGGTGAAACCGCCGAGCACGCCGACCCCCAGGAACGGCCGGACCAGCGGGCCGACCCGACGCCGGCCGAGCACCGCCATCAGCGCGCCGATCAGCAGGCAACCGGTGATGTTCACGGCGAAGGTGGACCAGGGGAATCCGGTCGGGGTGTGCGGCAGGGCGGCCTGCACCCCGGCGCGGGCCAGCGCCCCGAGGACCCCGCCGACGGCGATCGCACCCAGCACGGTCGCCGGCCGCGCGGTCAGCTCGCTCCGGTCGGCCGGCACGCGCAGGTCGACGTCGGGATCGACGCGACGCGGTACCCCCTGCGTCATCAGGACCTCCCCACCAGCACCCGGACCACTGGCAGGGACCGTTGGCGTCTCCGACGCGGTTCTCCCGGTCCGACCGGGACGGCGGGCCCCACCGCCGACACGTCCGTGAGCATAGCCCGACCGGCCGGCCCCCACCGCGAAAGCAGGCGGAGGCCGGGGGCCACCCCCCGCCGCCACGTCTGCGTGGCGACCGACCCGTCCGCGTACGGTCGGCAGCGGCAGCCGGTAGCCCGTGCCGGCCGCCGCTGCCGTGACCCCAGGAGGAACCCGTGCCGGACCACAGTCCACCCCCCAGCGCACCCGCCCCGACCGGGGGGACCGACGGCGACAGCACTGGCCGGGTGTCGCGTGGCGATGGTGCCGAGGGGGTGCCGCGCGGCGACAGCACCGGTCGGGTGCCCGGGCGGGTACCGCGTGGCGATGGTGCCGGGCGGACGGCCGCCCACGACATGTTCGACGCCGACGTGGCCTCCCGGGGGCTCGGCATCGAGCTGGTCTCGGCCGGGGACGGCGTGGCGGTGGCCCGGATGCGGGTGACCGCCGGGATGCTCAACGGGCACCGGATCGGCCACGGCGGTTTCGTCTTCCTGCTCGCCGACACCGCCTTCGCGCTGGCCTGCAACACCCACGGCCCGGCCACCGTCGCGGCCGGCGGCGAGATCAGTTTCCTGCGCCCGGTCCGCGAGGGCGACCTGCTGACCGCGTACGCCACCGAACGCGTCAGGTACGGCCGCAGCGGCATCTACGACGTCACCGTGACCCGGGGCGACGAGGTGGTGGCCGAGTTCCGGGGGCGCAGCCGCACCCTCGCCCGACCCGCCGACGACTGACCGGCAGCCCAGGGTTTGACAGGTCCACAGTGGGTAACAGGGTGGTCCGTGGTGCACCCTCCACGGGTGACGGCCCGGCCTCTCGGCGCGGTGCGACCGGTTCGTGGCCGAGGGTGCCGCAGTCCTCTCCGGACGGTCACGGCACCGCGCTGATTCCTCCAAAATCACCCTACTTTGCCGGGATTTATTGACATCGCTCTACCTGGCGGAGAAGACTCGCTCTCTGATCTGCCAGGCGACGAAGGGTGACCGAGTCCATGACCAGATCGAGGATCATCGCGGCGGCGCTCGCCGTCGCCCTGACCGGGCTGGCCGGGTGCAGCGCCGGAGAGAGCGTCGACGTCGACGGCGGGTCCACCGCCACCGGGTCGGCCGGTGGCACGCTCACCGCCGCGATCGGCGGCGAACCGGACCAGCTCGACCCGCACCGGACGTCGGCCTACTACAGCTTCCAGGTCCTGGAGAACGTCTACGACACCCTCGTCGAGCCGGACGCCGACCTCAAGATGGGGCCCGCGCTGGCCGCGAAGTGGACGACCAGCAGCGACCAGCTCACCTGGACGTTCACCCTCCGCGAGGGCGTGCGGTTCTCCGACGGGTCGCCGCTGACCGCGCAGGACGTCGTCTACTCGTACCAGCGGATCATCAACGAGAAGCTGAACGCGGCGTACAAGTTCGCCACCGTCAAGACCGTGACCGCGCCCGACCCGGCCACCGTGGTGATCACGCTGACCGCGCCCACCCCCAACCTGCTGGCCAACCTCGGCGGCTTCAAGGGCGTCGCGATCGTCCAGCGGTCCAACGTGGAGTCCGGTGCGATCAAGACCCGGCCGGTGGGCAGCGGCCCGTTCACGGTGGCCTCCTACACCTCCGGCGACACCATCAAACTGACCCGTAACGACGCCTACTGGGGGCCGAAACCGAAGCTCGACGGGGTCACCTTCACCTTCGTCAAGGACCCGACGGTGGCCATGCAGAACCTGCGCGGCGGTGAGGTGCAGTGGACCGACAACCTGCCACCGCAGCAGGTGCCGGCCCTCAAGGAGGACGACGCGGTGACCGTCGCCACCACCCCCTCGACCGACTACTGGTACCTCGCCCTCAACGAGGCACGCAAACCGTACGACGACGTGAACGTGCGCCGGGCCGTCGCGTTCGCCCTGGACCGGGAGGCGATCACCAAGGCCGCCAAGTTCGGGCAGGCCACCGTCAACCAGACCGCCATCCCCAAGGGCAGCTCCTGGTACTACGACTACGCTCCGTACCGGCACGATCCGGACCAGGCCCGGCAACTGCTCGGCCAGGCCGGCGTCACTGGCCGCACCATGGACCTGATGGTCACCAGCGAGTACCCGGAGACGGTCACCGCCGCCCAGGTGATCGCCGCCCAGTTGAAGGACGTCGGGATCACCGTGAAGATCCGTACCCTGGACTTCGCCCAGTGGCTCGACGAGCAGGGCAAGGGCAACTTCGACGCGTTCCTGCTCGGCTGGCTGGGCAACATCGACCCGGACGAGTTCTACTACGCCCAGCACCGCACCGGCGGCACGTTCAACTTCCACGGGTACAGCAACCCCGCCGTCGACACCCTGCTCGACCAGGCCCGCACCCAGACCGACGAGGGCGTACGCAGACAGACGTACGAGCGGGCGGCGAAGCAGATCGTCGACGACGCCAGCTACATCTACCTCTACAACCCGGACGTGGTGCAGGGCTGGTCGGCGAAGGTCACCGGCTACCAGGTCCGCACCGACCGGGCGATCCGGTTCCGCGACGTCGCCCTGAACCGCTGAGGGGGCGAGGTGGGACGCTTCGTCCTGCGGCGGCTGCTCCAGTCGGTCGTCGTCCTGCTCGGGGTGACCCTGGTGGTCTTCCTGCTGCTGCAACTGGTCCCCGGCGACCCGGTCCGGGTCGCCCTGGGCACCCGCTTCGACCAGCAGACCTACGACGCGTTGCGGGAACGCTCCGGGTTGGACCGTCCGCTGGTGGTGCAGTACCTCAGCTACGTCGGCCACGCGCTCACCGGTGACCTCGGGGTCAGCTTCCGCAGCGGCCAGCCGGTCACCACGATCGTGCTGGAGCGACTCCCCGCCACCCTGTCCCTGGCGGTGACCGCCGTGCTCCTGGCCCTGCTGGTCGCCTTCCCGCTCGGCGTGCTCTCCGCGGTGCGCAGCGGCTCGTTCGTCGACCACGCCGCCCGGGTGTTCAGCCAGTTCGGGGTGTCCGTCCCCGACTTCTGGACGGGCATCATGGGCATCCTGCTCTTCGCCGGGGTCCTCGGCTGGCTGCCCCCGTCGGGCTACGTCGCGCTCACCGACGACCCGGCCGGCTGGGCGTCGCACGTGGCCCTGCCGGCCGCCGCCGTCGGCCTGGTCACCGCCTCCATCCTCACCCGGTTCATCCGTTCCTCGGTGCTGGAGGTGCTCGCCGAGGACTACGTGCGTACCGCCGAGGCCAAGGGGCTGCGCCGCCGGGTGGTGGTCGTCCGGCACGTGCTGCGCAACGCGCTGATCCCGGTGGTCACGGTGGTGGGGGTGCAGCTGGCCAGCCTGGTCGGCGGGGTGATCGTGATCGAGGTGCTGTTCGCCTGGCCCGGCATCGGTCGGCTCACCTACGACGCCGTGCAGGCCCGGGACTATCCGGTGCTGCAGGGTGCGGTGCTCTTCGTGGCCACCCTGTTCCTGCTGACGAACCTGCTGGTGGACGTCCTCTACGCCCGCCTCGACCCGAGGATCAGGCTGCGATGAGCGCCGACCACCCGGCGGCGACGGCCACCGAGCCGGGCACCCTGCGGCGCACGGTGACCGCGCTGCGGCACGACCCGCCGGCCGTCGCCGGCACGGTCGTCCTGCTGGTCCTGCTGGTCGTCGGACTGGCCGGGCAGTGGCTCGCGCCGGCCGGGACCAACGACGTGGACGTCGACCAGATGCTGCGCCCACCCAGCGGCGCACACCCGTTCGGCACCGACGAACTGGGCCGCGACGTGCTCAGCCGGGTGCTGGTGGCGGCCCGGGTGTCGTTGCAGGTGGGCCTGGTCAGCGTCGGCATCGCCCTGGCCGTCGGGGTGAGCGTCGGCCTGCTCGCCGGCTGGTACGGCGGCTGGGCGGACAACATCGCGATGCGGGGCATGGACGTGCTCTTCGCGTTTCCGGTCCTGCTGCTCGCGGTGGCGATCGTCGCGGTGCTCGGCCCCGGGCTGGTCACCGCGATGGTCGCCGTCGGGGTGGTCTACACCCCGATCTTCGCCCGGGTGACCCGGGCCAGCGTGCTCGCCGTACGGGAGCAGGTGTTCGTCCGGGCCGCCGTCTCCATCGGCACCTCCGACCTGCGCATCCTGCGCCGGCACGTGCTGCCCAACATCGCCGCCCCGCTGATCGTGCAGACCTCGCTGTCGCTGGCCTTCGCGATCCTGTCCGAGGCGGCGCTGTCCTTCCTCGGGCTCGGCGTCCAGCCACCCGCGCCGGCCTGGGGCCGGATGCTCTACGACGGGCGCGGGTTCGTCACCGACGCCTGGTGGTTGGGATTCTTCCCCGGCGCGGCGATCTTCCTGACCGTTCTCGCCTTCAACCTGGTCGGTGACGCGCTGCGGGACGTGCTCGACCCGCGTCAGCTCACCGTCAGCGAGGCCCGCAGGAGCAGCCGATGAACGCGCCCGTCGTACCGTCGCCCCGGGCTGCCGGGGACGCGCCGGTGCTGGCCATCGACGACCTGACGGTCACCCTCGGCACCCGCAACGGTCCCGCCCGCGCGGTCGCCGGCGTCGACTGGTCGGTGGCCCCCGGCCGGACCCTCGCCCTGGTCGGCGAGTCCGGCAGCGGCAAGAGCATGACCGTGCTCGCCGCCACCGGCCTGGCCCCGCGCTCCGCCACCGTCACCGGCCGGGTCCGGCTGCTCGGCCGGGAGTTGACCACCATGTCCGAGCCGGAGCGCCGCCGGTGGCGTGGCCGGCACGTCGGTTTCGTCTTCCAGGACCCGATGACCACCCTCAACCCGGTGTTGACCGTCGGCCGCCAGGTCACCGAGGCGTGCGAGGAGCACCTCGGGATGAG
Source organism: Micromonospora sp. NPDC049257 (assembly GCF_040678915.1). NCBI lineage: Bacteria > Bacillati > Actinomycetota > Actinomycetes > Micromonosporales > Micromonosporaceae > Micromonospora > Micromonospora sp. NPDC049257. Next base: position 59,882 of record NZ_JBFAQU010000012.1, on the reverse strand, counting down.
TCGGCGGCAGGCCCGGGCCCGCGCCGTCGAGCTGCTCGACCTGGTCGGCATCCCGGCCCCCGGCCGCAGGGTGGACGCGCACCCGCACCAGTTCTCCGGGGGGATGCGGCAGCGGGTCGTCATCGCGATGGCCCTGGCCTGCGAACCGGAGCTGCTCATCGCCGACGAGCCGACCACCGCGTTGGACGTCACCACCCAGGCGCAGATCGTCGAGCTGGTCGCCGACCTGCGACGCCGGCTCGGCACCGCCGTCGTCTGGATCACCCACGACCTCGGGGTGGTGGCCGGGATCGCCGACACCGTCGCGGTGATGTACGGGGGCCGGATCGTCGAGCAGGGACCGGTCGACGCGGTGTTCGCCGCACCGGGGCACCCGTACACCCGGGCCCTGCTGGCCGCCCGGCCACGGCCCGGCGCGGCGGGGGAGGAGCTGGCCGCGATCCCCGGCGCGCCGCCCAGTCCGCTCGCCCTGCCGGACGGTTGCGCGTTCTGGCCCCGCTGCCCGGTCCGGGGTGACGCGCGTTGCGCACACGAACTGCCCCCGCTGACGCCGATCACCCCCGGGCACCGGGTCCGCACCTTCTATCCCCTCCCCGGCGGCCCGCCCACCGGCGGCGGCCCGCCCACGGGGGACGCCCGTCGCGTCTCCGGTGACCGCGAGCAGCTCCACCGGGAGGACCGATGAGCACCGCAACCGTCGCCGAGATCGACGATCTGACGGTCTGGTTTCCCAGCCCCGGTGGCCCACCGGTGCGCGCGGTGGACGGGGTGTCGCTGACCGTACGGGCCGGCGAGACCCTCGGCCTGGTGGGGGAGTCGGGCAGCGGCAAGTCGACCACGGGCTTGGCGCTGCTGCGGCTGGTCGACCCGACGACCGGGCGGATCAGGGTCGGTGGGCAGGACGTCACCGGGTGGTCGCGGCGCCGCCTGCGCGGGCTGCGCCGCCGGGTGGCGATGGTGTTCCAGGACCCGCAGGCGTCGCTGGACCCGCGCCTGACCGTCGGTGCGAGCATCGCCGAACCGCTGGTCGTGCACCGGTTGGCCGGCTCCGCCCACGCCCGCCGACGTCGGGTCACGGAACTGCTCGACCTGGTGGGGCTGCGACCGGAGACGGCCGGTCGGCACCCGCACGAACTCTCCGGTGGCCAGCGTCAGCGGGTCGGGATCGCCCGCGCGCTGGCCGGTGAACCCGACCTCATCGTCCTCGACGAACCGATCGCGTCGCTCGACCTGAGCGTGCAGGCACAGATCATGAACCTGCTACGCCGGCTGCAACGGGACCTCGGGTTGACCTACCTGTTCATCGCGCACGACCTGGCCGCGGTGGAACACCTCAGTGACCGGATCGCGGTGATGTACCTGGGGCGGATCGTGGAGACGGGCACCCCCGCGCAGCTCTGGCGGGAGCCGGCGCACCCGTACACGGCGGCGTTGCTGTCGGCGGTCCCGGTGGCCGATCCCCGGGTGGAGCGCGACCGGCGGCGGATCATCCTCAGTGGTGAACTGCCCAGCCCGACCGACCCGCCGAGCGGCTGCCGGTTCCGGACCCGCTGCCCGCAGGCGCGTGCCGCCTGCGCCGGGACCGACCCGCCCATGGTCGAGGTGGCCCCCGGCCACCGTGTCGCCTGCCTCTACGCCGGGGAGGCGGTCCGGGCCATGGGTGCCGATCCGCCCCCGGTCACCGGGGCGCCCCGCTGACGAGGGGTGGGTGCTCGGACCGGACGGATCCGGCACGGCCGACGGTCAGGCGCGGACGCCCGCCGACGGTCAGGCGGCCCGCGCCGGTAACGGTACGGCGGTGCGGGGCACCCCTTCCCCCCGTCGCCGCCCGCCGGTCGTCGGCCGGCGGCCGGTCGGTACGCCGGTCCCGCGCGAGGGCAGCGGCACGACGACGCCACCCGGGCCCGGCAACCCGGGGTCGACGGGTCGGGCGGCGGACCCGCCGGGCACCCCCGCCCACCGGTCGTCCCGCGTCGAGCCGGCGCGCGGTCGCCCGATGGCGGTGCCCGGCATCAGACCGGCCGGCGGCAGACCCGTCGGGCCGGCTGCGATCAGCATGAACCCTGGTTCCGGGCAGCCCACGACCCCCGGTCGGGGCCCGCCGCCCCCGGGAAGGACGACCCCCGGTCGCGGCCCGCCGCCGTCGGAAAGGACGGCCACCGGCCCCGGACCGGCGGTGGCGGGGCCCGCGACTGCCGGTCGGGGCCCGCCGGTCCTGCTCCCGGTGGCGGATGCGGCGGTGCCGGCGGGGAGCGGAGCGCGGTGGGGGGCGGCCGCCTGCCATCGGGCTTCCCGACCGTGCGGCGAGCTGACCGTGGCCGGGACCGGCCCGGGGTGGCCGACCGGCCGGTCGGCCCCGACCGACCAGCCGGTACCGGTGCGGTGCCGGGTCCCGGCCGGCCGGTCGACCCCGGCCCGTCGGATGCTCTGCGCGCGCCGGGCCGTCCCGGTCCGCCGGACGGCCCCGGCGGACCGGGTGGCCTCGGTCCGCCGGGCGAACTCGGCGCGCAGCATCCGGGGCAGCCGGTCGTACGCACAGCGGCGCAGGGCGGGGTCGACGATGACGTGCCCGCCGTGGGAACCGGACCGGACCAGCCCGGCGTCGGTGAGTCGACGCAACGCCTGCGCCGCCCGGCCCGCCGCCCAGCCGAGCAGCACGTCGACCGCCGATGCGGCGAACTCCCCGTCGAGGGTCGCCGCGGCCATCAGGACCGCCCGGTGCGGGCCGTCACACCGGTCCAACCGGGCGGCGGCGCGACGTCGCAGCGGTTCGGGCAGGGGCGGCTCGGTCGGGCGCACCGACGGGTCACCGGTCGGGAGCGCCGACGCGTGGACGTAGGCGGTTGCGTAACCGGGACGGCCGGCGACCAGCGGCACCATCCGGGCGGCCGACGTGACCGGCTGACCGGCGTGGGCGAGCAGCAGGCGCAGCAACCGGCCGCTGTGGAGGGTGCCCAGCGGCGCCAACTCCACCCGGTGGTGTCCGCCCGCCGGCGCGGGGACGTGGTCCGCCCGGTCGGGTCGGTGGGTGGCCAGCACCGCCAGCGGCAGTCCCCGGGCGGTCGCGGCGGCGAACAGCGAGTGCAGGAAGTGGCCCAGTTCGGGGGCCGCCCGGTCCAGGTCGTCCACGCCGACCACCACCGGCCGGCGGGCAGCCAGGGCGAGCAGCACCCGGCGCACCGCCGCCGCCCCGGCGACCGCCGACCGGTCCGGCGCGTCCAGCAGCGCGGTGAGCGCCGCCACCGTCGCCGGGACCTGACCCGCCGGGACCAGTCCGTCGACCAGGGCGGCCAGCCGTGCCGCGACGGTCCCCGCCGCGTCGTCGGCCGGCCGCCCCAGCAGGTCCCGCAGCAGCTCCGCGACCGGCCCGAACACCTGCTCCGGGTACGGCGGGCAGTGCCCCACCGCCCAGCGCACCGGCGTGCCGTCGACCGCCGGCAGCCGGTGGCGCAGCTCGGCCAGCAGCCGGCTGCGGCCGATGCCGTCCGGGCCGACCAGGGCCACCCACCGTGGACGGTGTTCCCGGGCGACCCGGGTGAGCTGTTCGACGGCGGTCGCGAGTTCACGGCGTCGGCCGACCAGCGGACCGTGGTGGCGGGGCGGGCGCGGGTTCGCCGTGCGGGTGACCTGCCAGACGTCGACCGGCCGGGCCTTGCCGGTGAGCGCTGCGGGGGCGAGGGCGTGCTGCTCGACCAGGCCGGCGGTGGCCCGGTGGGTCGCCGCGCAGACGACCACGCCGCCCGGCGGGGCGTACTCCTGGATGCGGGCGGCGGTGGTGAGGACCGCGCCGGAGGCCATGCCGTGGCCACCGTCGCGGGCGGCGGCCAGGTCGACCACCGCCTCGCCGGTGGCGACACCCACCCGGACCCGCAGCGTCACCCCACCGGGCAGCTCCCGGCGCTCCAGCGCGGCCTGGATCTCCAGGGCGGCCCGCACCGCCCGGTAACCGTCGAGACCATCGGAGGTACGCGCCCCGAACAACGCCATCACCGCGTCGCCGACGTACTTCTCCACCGTGCCCTGCCAGCGGCGCAGCACCCCGGCGACGGTGTCGAAGTAGGCGGACTGCACCGCCCGGACGTCCTCCGGGTCGAGCCGTTCGGTCAGCGCGGTCGAGCCGACGATGTCGGCGAAGAGCACGGTCAGCGTTCGGCGTTCCTGCGGGACCGGCCAGGGCGTCGTGGTGACGTCTTCCCGACCGGTACCGACCGTGGACAGTGGCATCCCACCCACCCTTCCTCCGCAGTGGTCTGATGACTTCCGGAGAGTGTCACCACCGGTAGGACGGGGGATCTGCCGAACGACGTATGTCGGCGGGCGACCACCTTTAGTCGCAAACTCGACGCGAGAGGTACCAGAGACGAATCAAGCCCGTAGAACGGTGCGGGGACCTGTGACTAGGCTGCGGACATGGCCAGCGAAGTGGACAGCGCGCCGCTCGTCGGCCGTGCCGACCAGCTGGCGACGCTGCGCGCCGCGCTCCACGACGACATCGGCCCCGGGCAGACCGCCGCCGTCTTCGTCACCGGGGAGAGCGGGGTGGGTAAGACCCGGCTCCTGACCGAGGCTGCGGCACGGCTGCGGGACGCGGGAGCGGTGGTGCTCACCGGCTCCTGCCTGGACATCGGCGACGCCTCCCCGCTGCATCCGGTGCTCCAGGCGTTGCGCCGCTTCGACGCCGACCTCACCGCCGCGCAGGCCCGCACCTCCTCGGCGGTACGCGGACTGCTGCGGACCTTCGCCGAGGACAGCAGCGGCGCGGACAGCGCCGGGGCGCTGCTGGAACGGGTCTCCCGGGGGTTGAGTCTGATCGCCGAGGGCCGGCCGCTGGTGCTCGTCCTCGACGACCTCCAGTGGGTGGACCGGACCACCCGGCAACTGCTGCTCTACCTGCTCGCCGGCCTGGGTGACCTGCAACTGTCGGTGCTGGCGGCGGTGCGGGCCGAGTCGTTGCAGGGGGCCCATCCACTGCGCCGGGTGCTCACCGAGCTACGCCGGCTGCGGTCGGTGCGGGTGCTCGACCTGGCCCCGCTCGACCGGGCCGACACCGACCGGTTGGCGGGCGAGATCGTCGGTACACCCCTCGCCCCGGAAGCCGCCGACCAGGTCTGGCAGCGCAGCGGCGGCAACCCGTTCGTGGTCGAGGAGTTGGCCCGTGACCTGCGTGACGGCCGCGACGGGCTGTCCGACACGCTGCGGGAGATCTTCCTGTCCCGGGTGGACGTGCTGCCCCGGCAGGCGCACGCGGCGGTGCACGCGGTGGCCGCCGGGGTCGAGCCGGTCGAGCACTGGCTGCTGGCCGAGGTGCTCGGGCTGCCCGAGCCGGAACTGATCGAGGCGTTGCGGGAGGCGGTGGCCCACCGGCTGCTCGTCGGCGCGGACGACGGCTACCGGCTGCGGCACCGGCTGGTCGCCGAGGTGCTCGCCCACGAACTGCTCCCGGCGGAGCGCGCCGGCCTGCACCGCCGCTACGCGGAGGCGCTGACCCAGGCCCCGGCGGAGCTGCACCAGGCCCGGCTGGCCCATCACTGGCGGCTGGCCGGCGAGCCCGCCCGGGCCCTGCCGGCGGCGATGGCCGCCGCCCGGGAGGCGCAACGGCTGCACGGTTTCGCCGAGGCGCACCGGCACTGGTCGGCGGCGTTGCAGCTGGCCGCGACCCCGACCAGCGGGCCGGGGGGCGTACCGCCCGAGGTCGACCGGGCGGTGCTGCTCGAACACGCCGCCGAGACCGCCCACCAGAGCGGCGAGCACGCCCGGGCGTTGTCCCTGCTGGCCGAGCTGGCCGGGGGTGAACCGCTCGATCCGTCCTGCGGGGTGCGCATCCGGCGGGCCCGCTACCTGGCCGCCGCCGGCCGGTCCGCGCCCGCCGAGGCGGAGTACCGGGGGGTGTTGGAGTCCGTCGCCTGCACCGCGGGGGAACGGGCCGCCGCCGCCGCCCAACTGGCCCATCTGCTGGTGCTCCAGGGCCGCTACGCCGACGCCGGTCAGCGCGCCCGGGAGGCCCTGGAGTTGGCCGCGACGGTCGACGGGAGCACCAACTCGGTGGTGCTGGCCAGCGCGGCGCTCGGCTTCAGCGAGGCGTTCCTGGAGGACCCGGACTCGGGCCTGGCCGTGGTCCGCCGGGCCCTGGAGACCGCCGAACGTTCCGGTGGCCCGGAGGACGTGGCCTGCGCGTACCTGCACCTGGCGGAGTTGCTGACCGGGCCGCTGAACATCCTGGAGGAGGGGGTGGTGGTGGCCCGCCGGGGTGCCGAGCGGGTCGCCGAGCTGGGCCTGGGCCGCACCTACGAGACCCGGTTGCTGGCCATCGCCACCAACGGGCTGTTCCGGGTCGGCCAGTGGGCGGAGGCGGAGAAGGTCGTCGCTGCGGCGCTGCGGCACCGCCCGTCCGGGGCCGACGCGGTGGAGCTGCTGCTGGCCCGCTGCCGGCTCTCCGTCGGGTACGGCGACGTCGAGGCGTCCGACCGGGACCTGGAGGCGGTGGCGACGATGCTCGCCGGTGGCGGTGCGCCCCGGCACGTCCTGCCGATGCTGATCCTGCGGGCCGGGCTGGCGATGTGGCAGGGCCGGCACGACGTGGCCCGGCAGGCCGTGCAGCGGGGAATGACCGAGAGCCGCTCCGACGACGTGGTGCTGCTGGGCACGCTGGCCTGGCACGGGCTGCGCGCGGAGGCGGAGGCGCACGCGAGTCGTACCGTGGCGGTGGACCCGACGGCGGTGCGGCGGCTGCGCGACGCGGTCGACCGGGTGACGGCCAAGAGCGCGACGGCGGCCGGGCCGGTACGGGTCGTCGCCGACGGTTTCCTGGCGCTGTGCACGGCCGAGCTGACCCGGCTCGACGGCCGGGGTGACCCGGACGCCTGGGCCCGTTCGGCAGCCGAGTGGGACAAGCGTAACCACCCCTACCCGGCTGCCTACTCGCGGTTGCGCCAGGCTGAGGCGTTGCTGGCCCGGCGTGGTCGCAGCAGCGCCGCCGGCACGTTGTTGCGACAGGCCCACGAGATGGCGTTGAGCCTGGGGGCGGTGCCGTTGACCAGCGAGATCAGGACGCTGGCCGGCCGGGCGCGGGTGGAGCTGACCGACCGTGCCCAACCCACCGGGGTCGACCGCAGGCAGGGCCGTCCCCGGTCGACCGGGGTGGGGCACCGCCGGCCCGCGGGGTCGGGGTCGGGGTCGGTAACCGTCGTAGCCGGGCCGGTCGTCGACGAGCTGACCACGCTGACCGCCCGGGAACGCGAGGTGCTCGCCGCGGTGGCCGAAGGTCTGACGAACAAGGAGATCGGTCAGCGGCTGTTCATCAGCGAGCGGACCATCGGGGTGCACGTGTCGCACATCTTCGACAAGCTCCAGGTGCGCACCCGGGTCCAGGCCAGCGCCATCCACCTGCGTAACCGGGGCGAGTGAGCGTACGTACGGCGCGGTCGAATACGTCGTTCTACTGATCCCGCGCCCGGTCGACGCTGCCAGGCTGTCCCTCGTCAACGACGGCACGGCGCTGCCCCGACCACTGTGGAGGAGACATGACGGAACCGGTCTGGGGCCCCGTCCACGTGGACATCGTCGATCTGCTCGCCGACCATCCGGAGGACGTCCCGGCGGTGGTCGACCACCTCACCAAACTTCAGGACCTGCTGGTCCGGCTACCGCCGTTGGAGGGCAGCTGCCCGCTGGCCGACTTCAACCGGCTCTACCTGACCATCACCAGCCGGGTGCTGGAGGGGCTCTACGACGACTACTTCGCGGACCCGGTGTTCCTGTCCCGGCTGGACGTGGAGTTCGCCGCCCGCTACTTCGACGCGATGCGGCTGTGGACCGAGTCGAGCCCGACCACCCCGCGCGCCTGGTCGTGCCTGTTCAAGCGGATGAAGGGCCCGGACGCCCGGCCGTTGCCGTCGGCGGCGGCGGGGGTGAACGCGCACATCAACTTCGACCTGCCGTTCGCCCTGGTGACCACGTTCGACCACCTGGAGTCCGAGCCGGTGGACGGCACCGAACAGCACCGCGACTATCTCAAGATCAACGATATCTTCGCCGACAAGATCCCGTCGCTGCGGCGGGGCTACCTGGAGCGGTGGCAACTGCTGCTCGACATGCTCAACGGCGACATCGACGACTGGTACCAGGGCGAACTGGTCGAGTACACCCGGGACGTGGCCTGGCGCAACGCGCAGAAGATCTGGCGCTGCCGGCACGACCCGCAGGCCCGAGACGGCGAGCGCGCGCGGCTGGACGACAACGCCGCGGCGCTCGGCCGGCTGCTGCTCTCACCGCTGGGGGCGTTCCTGCAGTAGCAGCCGGGACGGGGGGTCCCCGCGCGCCGGGAAACCGGCGCGCGGGGACGCGTCCGTTCGACCAGGATGGCCGGGTGAGCCCGATCGAACAACCGCTGCCCGGCAACGTCACCACCGGTGTGGTCCGCATCGGCGACACCGTCCGCCGGCCGGTCGGCCCGTGGACCGACGCCGTCGACGCCCTGCTGACCCACCTGCACGACGTCGGTTTCGACGGTGCGCCCCGCCCGCTGGGCCGCGACGACCAGGGCCGCCAGGTGCTGGAGTACGTGCCGGGGGAGCTGGGTCACCCCTCGGGTCTCTACCGCACGGCGGAACTGGCCTCGATCGGCCGGCTGCTGGCCGACCTGCACCGCGCGGTCGCCGACTTCACGCCCCCCGGGCCGGCCCGCTGGCAGGTGCCGATCCGACCCGACGGCGCGGACCTGCTCTGCCACCACGACGCGGCACCGTGGAACCTGGTCCGCGCCCCACGCGGCTGGGTGCTGATCGACTGGGACGGTGCTGGCCCCGGCACCCGCCGCTGGGAGTTGGCGTACGCCGCCCAGGCGATGGCCGGGATGCGCCCCGACCGGCCGGTCGCGGAGTCGGCCCACCGGCTGCGCACCCTCGTCGACGGGTACGACCTACCGGCGGCGGAGCGTCCCGCGCTCGCCGCGACCCTCGCCCCCCGGGCCCGGGCGATGTACGACCTGCTGTGCGCCGGGGCCCGCGACGGCGTGCAGCCGTGGGTCCGGATCCACGCCGAGGACGGCCCCTACTGGCGCTCCGTCGCCGACCACCTGGGCACCCACGTCGAGGACTGGACCCGCGCCCTGGAATGACCCGGCGGGCGGCATCCGGGGCGGCCGTCTCGCACGGTGCGCGGGCGGCCCTCGGGCGGCCCCACCGGTTCGGCCCGTTCGGGTGTCGGGCCACGCGCGCGGGGTACCCGTCGGTCATGCCCGTACAACGGTTCGCCTTCCGGTTCGACCCCGGGTTCCGGGTTCCGCTGGCGCTGCTCGGCATCCGTCCGCAGACCTGCGCCGTGCTGCTCGACGACGAGGAACTGGTGATCCGGTTCGGCCGCTGGCAGCTGCGGACCGGGCGGGGGAACGTGGTCGACGTGCAGCGCAGTGGGCCGTACCGCTGGTGGCGGGCGGTCGGGCCGCACCTGTCCCTGGCCGACCGGGGGGTGACCTTCGGTACCGGCACCACGGCCGGGGTGTGCCTGCGCTTCGGCACACCGGTGTCGGGGCTGGCCCCCGGCCGGTGGCTGCGCCATCCGGCGGCCACGGTCACGGTGACCGACCCGGCGGCCCTGTTGGCGGCCCTGCGCCGCGTGCCGGCCGGCCATCCCCGCCGCACCTGACTACCCGCCCGGTGGCCGCGCCCGGCTCCCGACCGGCCATCCACCCGGTCCGGCCGGCGGGTCCCGGCCCGACCGTCCCGCCCTGACCGCCCTGACCCGGCCCGGCCCTGCCCTCCCCAGCGTTTTGCCCGTTCTGCCCGGTCTGACGGCCCCGGCCCGCCCGGCCCGCCCGGTCTGCCGGGCCGGCCCCGCCCGGGGTAGCGTCGCCGGGCCGGTCCGCCCGGCTTCCCCTGTTCTGGCCGGTGGGGGCCGGTTCAGCGCCTACCGTCGGGTCAGGGCCTACGAGGGCGGTCGGGGGATGGCGGACGGGCGGGACGGGGCGCGGGAGCGGCGGACCCGGGAACGGCGGGGGAGCACGCCGCCGCCGGGGCATGGGCGGGCGCTGCGCGAGGCACGGGCCGCCGGGCAGGGCGAACGCACCCGGCCGGGACCGGTGGGGCTCCCGGAGTGCGTGGACAGCCATGCCCGGCCGGCGCAGCCCGGTGGCGCGTTGCGCCGGTGGCTGTTCGCGTACCGGGTGCAGCCGGTCGGCCCGGAGACCGAGGAGGGTAGCCAACGCCGGCACCCCTGGTGGCAGGTGATGTGCCTGACCGGGGTCGACTACTTCTCCACCCTGTCCTACCTGCCGGGCATCGCGGCGCTCGCCGCCGGGGCGCTCTCCCCGCTGGCCACCCTGCTGATCGTGGCGCTCACCCTGCTCGGGATGCTGCCGATGTACCGGCGGGTGGCCCGGGAGAGCCCACACGGGCAGGGGTCGGTGGCGATGCTGGAGCGGCTGCTGCCGTTCTGGCGGGGCAAACTGTTCGTGCTGGTGCTGCTCGGCTTCGTCGCCACCTCCTGGATCATCACGATCACGCTCTCCGCCGCCGACGCGACGGTGCACCTGTTGGAGAACCCGTACCTGCCGTCGTCGGCACCGCACGGTGACGGGGTGGCCGTGCTGGTGACGGTGGCGCTGCTGCTCGTCCTCGGTGGGGTCTTCCTGCTCGGGTTCAGCGAGGCGGTGCTGGTGGCCGTACCGTTGGTGGTGGTCTTTCTCGGTCTCAACGCGGTGGTGGTGGCCGTCGGTCTGGCCGAGATCGCCGCCGATCCGGGCACCGTGCGGGACTGGACGGCGGCCCTGACCGCCGGGGGTTCCGGGGTGGGGGATCTGCTCGGCCCGGCGGTGCTGGCCTTCCCGCTGCTGGTCCTGGGCCTGTCCGGCTTCGAGACCGGGGTGAGCATGATGCCCCTGGTACGCGGGGCCGGCGCGGACCGCGAGCAGCGGTTGGCCGCCCGGATCCGCAACACCCGCCGGCTGCTCACCGCCGCCGCGCTGATCATGTCGGGGTACCTGCTGACCACCACCTTCGTCACCACCGTGCTGATCCCGCCCCGGGAGTTCCAGCCGGGTGGCGCGGCGAACGGCCGGGCGCTGGCCTGGCTGGCCCACGCCCGCCTCGGCGAGGGGTTCGGCACCGTCTACGACATCAGCAGCGTGTTGATCCTCTGGTTCGCCGGGGCGTCGGCGATGGCCGGCCTGATCAACATCGTGCCGCGCTACCTGCCGTCGTACGGGATGGCACCGGAGTGGGGTCGGGCGGTCCGGCCGGTGGTGCTGGTCTACACCCTGATCAGCATCGTCATCACCGTCGCCTTCCGGGCCGACGTCAACGCCCAGGCCGGCGCGTACGCCACCGGCATCCTGGCGATGATGGTCTCCGGGGCGGTGGCGGTGACCATCGCGACCCTGCGGGCCCGGCACCGGTTCGCCGCGTCCGGCTTCGCCGTGCTGACCGCGGTGCTGCTCTACGCGCTGGTCGAGAACGTCATCGAGAAGCCGGACGGGATCGCCATCTCCGGGTTGTTCATCGCCGGCATCGTCGTGGTCTCGCTGGTCTCCCGGATCACCCGCACCACCGAGCTACGGGCCGAGCGGATCGACTTCGACGGGCCGGCCCGGCGGTTCGTCGCCGAGTCACTGGCCCACGACGGTCGACTGCACCTGATCGCCAACAAGCGGGACACCGGCGCGCTCAAGGAGTACCGGGTCAAGGAGCGGGTCCAGCGGGGCATGAACCCGGTGCCGGGCGCCTCCGACGTGCTCTTCCTGGAGATCGACGTGGTGGACCCGTCGGAGTTCAGCCGGGTGCTGCGGGTGCACGGGGTCGAGGTGGGCGGTTTCCGGGTGCTGCGGGCCAGCAGCCCGGCGGTGCCGAACGCGATCGCCGCGATCCTGCTGGCGTTGCGCGACGGTACCGGCGTCCGACCACACGCCCACTTCGAGTGGTCCGAGGGCAACCCGCTCGCCCACCTGCTGCGTTACCTGATCCTCGGTCGGGGCGACACCCCACCCGTGGTCCGCGAGATCATCCGCAAGAGTGAACCCGACCCTTCCCGCCGCCCCGGCATCCACGTGGGCGGCTGACCCACCCCCTCCCGCCGCCCCTCTTCCCCCTCCCCCTCCCCCTCCCCCCTCCCTCCCTCCCTCCCTCCCGTGATCAAGAGCTTTGCGTCAGGTGATCAAGAGGTATACGTCAGAAAACCCTGTCGGCGTGACGTAAACCTCTTGATCACCGGCCTGGGGTGGCCTGGGGCGCTTGGGGCGGCTTGGGGTGGGCGGAGGTGGGGGCGGGAGGTGGGGGTAGTGGGGTAGGCTCCTAGGATGGTTTAGGGGGTGGGTGGGGGGTTTCAGGGCGGGGTGGGTGGGGGTGATCTGGAGCGGACATGATGCGGCCCGCGCCCCGAGGGGTGGGCGCGGGCCGGGGTGCGACGGTTTACTTCGACGGCTCGGGGAGCTTGCAGTCGATCTTCGGGTTGGCGCCGATGTAGTTGAGCGGCCCGGCCACGATGGTCACCAGGATGGTGCCGGCCTCGGCACAGTTGGTGTCATCGTTTCCGTAATAGCCTCGCTGACCAGCGGCGATGGCGCCGATGACCAGCCAGATGACGACGATGACTCCGAGGATCGACGAACCGCGCATGGGGGTGCCTCCCGGCTTGTGTTGTGTTCGAGGTGACGCCCATGTACCCACCGGCCGGGACCGGATAAACGGTATTCCGGAACGGTCAGCGCGATGATGCTGGATTCTCCGGCGATCGACCCGACGCGACGGTGGTCGGTGACCCCCACCCAGCCGGCTGAAGGTCGACCCGGCACCGGGGACGCCCGTGCGGCTGGGCACATGTGGAAGTCCACGGGTTTCGGCGCGGTGCCGCGTCTGGTGCGGTCGCGCGACCGCAGGAGCCGGGGTTCAGGCCGAATCGCGGGGTTCCGGCCGAAAACGCGACAGGGCCGGTAGGTGCGCATGACGCCCGCCCACCGGCCCTGTCGGGTGAGCTGGATCAGTCCCGGGTGTCGCCACCGGTCGGCGTGGGCAGCACCCGCTCGGCCTCGGCACCCGCACCGGCCAGCACCTTCGCCTGCTGCGGCCAGGTGGCCAGGCTCGCGGTGGCGCGCAGTCCGGCGGCGCGGATCGTCTCCCGCAGGCCCGTCTCGTCGAGCGCGGCGAGCTGCTGGTAGGTGTGGATGCCGGCGGACTGGAGCGCGGCGGCCATCTTCGGGCCGACACCCTGGATGCGACGGAAGTCGTCCGCCGACCCGCCCTGGGTGGGGGAGGCGTCCGACAGCGGGGCGGCTGCCGGGACCGGAGTGTCCTCTGCGGCGGGGGCGGTGTCCTCGACGGAGGTGCGCTGCGCCGGAACCGCCGGCGCGACGGCCACGGGGGCGGTGTCCACGTCGTCCGCGCCCGACAGGTCCGGGTCCGGCACGCTCGCCGGCATCGTCGACTCCCCGTCCGCCACGGTGGAGACCTGCGTGGCCGGCTCAGCGGCGACCGGCTCGATGGCCGGCTCAGCGGCGACCGATTCGATGGCCGGCTCGGCCACGGCCGGTTCGGCGGCCGGTTCGGCGGCGGCCGGCTCGATGGCCGGTTCGGCGGGCTGCGTGGTCTCGGCGCTCGGAGCCGCGAGCGGGTCGGCCCCGGTCTCCGTGCTGCTCGCGGCCGGGCCGTCCGGGTCGACCGTGGTCGGCTGCGGCAGCGCGGTCGCCGTACCCGGGGTGTCGGGGGTGTCCTCGACGGTCGCCCGGGGCGCGGGGACCGGCGCGACGGTCTCGTCGGCGTCGGTGCTCGCGGGCTTCTCGTCCGAGACGGTACGACCGGTCAGGTCGGCGGTGGTCGACTCGTCGTCGATGTCGGCCAACGGGGCGGACCGCTCGGCGGCGATCGTGGTGGGCGTGCCGTCGACGGCGGTGATGGCGTGCTCGTCGACGGTCGAGTCGGCGGTCGAGGTCGTCAAGGCGGTCGAGTCGGCGGTCAGGGTGGTCGAGTCGGTGGCCGGGGCGGCGTGGTCGGTGTCCGGCGCGGTGTGCGGGGTGGGCTGGTCCACGACGGCGGCGGGGGCCGGGGAGGTGTCGACCGTGGCGATCGGGCGCGGTGTGTCGATCGTGGCGGCGGCGGCCTTCTCCTCGGCGGAGAGCCCGACGACCGGGTCACCCTCCACGATGGGCGAGGTGGCGGCCGGCTTCTGCCGTCCCCACAGCGCCCAGCCTCCGACCAGGCCCACCAGCAGGGCCAGGATCACGATCAGCCATTGCCCGAAAGTCGACGGCACGGCTACCTCCCTATTGCGTATGTCGTTGAAGTCGCGAGGAAAACGCGAAGACCCGCCGCAGCTTTGCACACGCGAATGTCGGACGACAGGGAGGACCGCCCCTCGTTGCGCAGGTGAAATGACCGGTGTCGGGCGGTGGCGACGTCACGACACGGTGTCGCCGTCGCCGTACCCACCGGTGGTGGTGACCGGGCCCGGTGGTGGCCCGAGGCGGTGTCCGCGCTGCTCAGCGCAGGGCCTCCGGGCTGGGGGCGTCGGAGACGTCCCAGCTGTAGAAGCAGCCGGCCGGCGCGTCCCGGGGGGAGCGCCAGGTCGGCAGGTACGCCGAGGTGTGCGCCGACAACCGCTCGTTGGTCCGTTGGTAGAGCGGGTGGTTGTACGCGGTGACCAGGGTGTCCAGGTCGACCTCGGTGGTCTCCATCAGGTGTACGCACAGGTCGTGCAGGCGGTAGAGGGAGCGGTGGCGCAGCCCGGTGAGTCCGGGCAGTTCGGTGGCATCGGATTCGGCGAAGATCTGGGCGACCCGCCCCTCCGCGCCGGGAATGATCCTGCTGACGATCACCAGACGGCTCATCGGACCCCTCTCGCCGGTGGTGCGCCCCGATCGGTCCAGGGCTCTCGGTGGATCCACCCTGGCGCAGGAGGTGTCACCTGGTCGTCACACCGTTCGTCCGGATCGTGACGGCGGGCCGCCGGGGTGCGGCGGGTGGCCTGCCGGATGGGGGCGAGGGTCTCGTCGACCAGGGCGCACATCGTGGGGGAGGGTTCCAGGCGCAGTTCCCGCATGAGCAGGTCCCGGTAGACGTAGAAGGCGTGTACCGCCTCGAACGCGTTGCCCTCGGCGAGGTGGATGCGTACCACCAGGCGGTGTGGTGTCTCGCGCAGCGGCTCGGCGGCCATCGCCGCCAGGGCGGCCTGCAACGCCTCGCCGTGCCGGCCGGCGTCGAGGTGGTCGACGGCGAGCTGTTCCAGCATGTGCAGGCGGAGTTGGCGCAGTCGTTCCCGGTCCAGCAGCACCCAGTCGTCGTACCAGCCGGGGAGCAGGTCACGGCTGCCGGCGGCGAGCGCGACGGCGGTGGTGCGCGGGTCGTCCCCGTCGCGGACCCGGGCCGCGGTGGCGACGAGGTCGTCCACGTCGAGGCGGACCGTCGGGTCGAGGCGGACGGTGTCTCCGCTGATCAGTAGCGGGCAGCAGGGGTCCTGGCGCAGCCGCCACAGTGCGGTGCGCAGCGACGACAACGCCCGTTCCTCGGGCACCTCGGGCCAGAGCAGGCCGGCGAGGTTGCTGCGGGTGGCGCCGGGGCGCAGGCCGATCACGGCGATCACCCGTTGCAGCCCTCGGGGGACCACCACCGGGTGGTCGCCGTGCAGCAGCCGGAAGCCGCCGAGCAGGTGCAGGCGTACCGGTGGGTCGGCCGGGACGTCACTGGTCGGCGTGCTGGCATGACCGGTCACGGCGCACCCCCTGCACGCAAGCCTGGGTCCAGATCGTCCGGTGTCCCGACGCGGTCGGTCGTGACGCGGTGGCCGGGTCGCTTCGCTGTGCTGCCGGACCCGCCGTTCCCACCGGACCGGCCGGCACGAACACTACCAATGTGATTACTCTCAGTCAACAATAGTGTAGGTATCGTGACTGGGCGATATTGCCTCTGAACTGCGAACCTCCATCACAATGGACAGCTCTCGCATAGCCGATACACAGCCTGCGTCAACGCAACGTCACCACTTTGTGGGGGTGTCGCGGGTCGGCGGGTGACGCCCGGGTGACGGGCCCGGCCGGAAGGTGACGGCTACCGGGGTGAGCCGCCCGGTGGAGGAGGACCCGAGATGACCGTCACCCATGGCACGGCACTCACCAGTGAGATCACCGAGATCCTGGTGACCCGGTGCGGCCTCGACGCCGCCGCCGCCGCCCGCGCGCCCGCCGCCAGCCTGGAGGAACTGGGCATGGACTCGCTGGCCCTGCTGGAGCTGTCCGCCGTGGTCGCCGACCGCTGGCGGGTACGCATCCCCGAGCAGGCCGGGCAGCTCAGCATCGGCGGTGTGGCCGACCTGGTGGCCGCCGCCGGGCCGGCCGGGCACACCGAGAACAGCATCCTCATCGCCGCCCCGCTGCCGCTGGTCTGGGAGATCACCAACGACGTGGCGCGCTGGACGGACCTGTTCACCGAGTACGCCGTGGTGGAGATCCTGCACCGCGACGGGGACACGGTGCGGTTCCGGCTCACCATGCACCCCGACGAGAACGGCGTCGCGTGGAGCTGGGTCAGCGAGCGCACCACCGATCCGGCGACCTGGCAGGTGCGGGCCCGCCGGGTGGAGACCGGTCCGTTCGAGTACATGCGGATCCACTGGTACTACGACACGGAGCCTGCGGGCACCCGGATGACCTGGGTGCAGGACTTCGCGATGAAGCCGACCGCCCCGGTGGACGACGCGGCGATGACCGAGCGGATCAACACCAACAGCCGGGTGCAACTGGCCGTGATCAAGGAACGGATCGAGCGGGCGTACGCGGGAGGCGGCGATGAGTGAGGTCACCACCGGACTGGTCGCCGCCCGGGACGTGCCGGCCGACCGGCGGCGCGGCGGGGAACTGCGGGTGCTGCTCGGCCCGCGTACCGTCGGCAGCACCTCCGGGTTCATGGGGGTGGTGACGGTGGACCCCGGTGACCGGGT
Source organism: Micromonospora sp. NPDC049257 (assembly GCF_040678915.1). NCBI lineage: Bacteria > Bacillati > Actinomycetota > Actinomycetes > Micromonosporales > Micromonosporaceae > Micromonospora > Micromonospora sp. NPDC049257. The sequence continues at coordinate 42,968 of NZ_JBFAQU010000012.1, read as the reverse complement.
GGCCGAGCACTACCACCCGTACAGCGAGGAGTTCCTCTATCTCGTGCGCGGCGCGATCATCGTCGACCTGGACGACGTGCCGGTGCCGTTGGCCGCCGGGGAGGCGCTGTTCGTGCCGCGCAACGTGCGGCACCGGCTGCGTAACACCGGCGACGTCGCCGCCGAGGTGGTCTTCCACCTCGGTCCGCTCGCCCCCCGCCCGGAACTCGGCCATGTCGACACCGAGCTGGTCGAGCAGCGGGGCCCGTCGTGACCGGCCGCCGCGTGGTGGTGACCGGTGTCGGGGTGGTCGCCCCGGGCGGCGTCACCCGGGACCGGTTCTGGAAGACCCTCACCGAGGGGCGCACGGCCACCCGGCGGATCAGTTTCTTCGACCCGTCGCCGTACCGGTCGCAGATCGCCGCCGAGTGCGACTTCGACCCGGACGCCGCCGGGCTCACCCCGGCGCAGCGGCAACGCTCCGACCGGTACGTGCAGTTCGCGCTGGCCTGCGCGGCGGAGGCGCTGGCCGACAGCGGGCTCGACCTGGCCGACGCCGAGCGGGACGTCGCCGGGGTGGTGTTGGGCACCGCCGTCGGCGGCACCACCGCCCTGGAGCAGGAGTACGTCCGGGTCAGCGACTCGGGTCGGCACTGGCTGGTCGACCACGCCCTCGGTGGGCCGTACCTCTATCAGGCGCTGGTGCCGAGCAGCCTCGCCGCCGACGTGGCCTGCCGGCACGGGCTGCACGGCCCGGCGCAGGTGGTCTCCACCGGCTGCACCTCCGGCATCGACGCCATCGGGTATGCCCACCAGCTCGTCGTCGACGGGGAGGCGGACATCGTGCTGGCCGGTGCCGCCGACTCGCCGATCTCCCCGGTCACCGTCGCCTCGTTCGACGCGATCCGAGCGACCAGCCCGGACAACGACGACCCGGGGCACGCCAGCCGACCCTTTGACGCCCACCGGCAGGGTTTCGTGCTGGCCGAGGGGGCCGCGGTGCTGGTGCTGGAGGAGTGGGAGCATGCCCGGCGGCGCGGCGCGCACATCTACTGCGAGGTCGCCGGTTACGGCAGCCGCAGTAACGGTTTCCACATGACCGGGTTGCGACCTGACGGGGTGGAGATGGGGTTGGCCATCGCGGCGGCACTGCGGCAGGCCCGCCTCGACCCGTCGGCGGTCTCCTACGTCAGCGCGCACGGGTCCGGGACCCGGCAGAACGACAGGCACGAGACGGCGGCGTTCAAGCGGGCCCTCGGCCCGACGGCGTACCGGGTGCCGGTCAGCTCGATCAAGTCGATGGTCGGGCACTCGCTGGGCGCGATCGGCGCCATCGAGATGGCCGCCTGCGCCCTGGCCATCGAGTACGGCGTGGTGCCGCCGACGGCCAACTGGACCACCCGGGACCCGGAGTGCGACCTGGACTACGTGCCGAACGTGGCCCGGGAGACCCCGGTCGACGTGGCGTTGTCGGTGGGCAGCGGGTTCGGTGGCTTCCAGTCCGCGATGCTCTTCCGTCGGCTGGCGGTGACGCGGTGACGCGCTCCGCTGCTGGGGTGACCGCTGCCGGTTCCGGCCCGCCCCGGGCGACCGCCCCCGGTGACCCGGACGGGGACCGGCGGGCGGTGGTGACCGGGATCGGGGTGGTCGCGCCCAGCGGCATCGGCGTGGACGCGCACTGGCGGACGGTGACCGGGGGCGTCCGGCGGACCGGGCGGATCACCCTGTTCGACCCGACCGGCTACCCCACCCGGGTCGGCGGCGAGGTCCCCGACTTCCACCCGGCCGCGTACGTGGACACCCGGCAGCTCGTGCAGACCGACCGGTGGACCCAGCTCGGCTTCGCCGCGACCGCGTTGGCGCTCGCCGACGCCGGACTGCCCGCCCGCGCCCCCGACCCGTACGACTGGGCGGTCACCCTGGCCAGTTCGTCGGGGGGGAACCTGTTCGGGCAGCGGGAGCTGCAACGGCTCTGGGGCGGGTCGAGCCGCACCGTCGGGGCGTACCAGTCGATCGCCTGGTTCTATGCGGCAAGCGTCGGGCAGTTGTCCATCCACCACCAGTTCAAGGGACCGTCGGGGGTGCTGGTCGCCGAGGCCGCCGGTGGGCTGGACAGCCTCGCGCACGCGGTACGCACCATCCGGCGGGGCACGTCGGTGGTGATCGCCGGGGCGACCGAGTGCCCGCTGAGCCCGTACGCGTTGGCCTGTCAGCTCCGCTCCGGGCTGCTCAGCGCCGTCGACGAGCCGGCGGCGGCGTACCGGCCGTTCGACCGGGTGGCCGGCGGGTACGTGCCGGCCGAGGGGGGTGCGGTCTTCGTGGTGGAGGAGCGGGAGCACGCCCTGGCCCGGGGTGCCCGGATCTACGGGGAGGTGACCGGCTGGGCGGCCACCCACGACGCGGTGCACACCGGCCCGGACACCGCCGGCGACCCGGCGACGTACGCGCGGGCGATGCGACTGGCGCTGGCCCGCGCCGGCAGCACCGCCGACGAGGTGGACCTGGTCGTGCCCGACGCCCTCGGGGTGCCCCGCTACGACCGCAGTGAGGCGACGGCGCTGCGGGCGGTCTTCGGTGACCGGCCGCCGCCGGTGAGCACCCACAAGTCGTTGACCGGTCGGGCCCACCAGGGCGGGTCGGCCCTGGACGTGGCGACCGCGCTGCTCGCCTTCCACCGCGACACGCTGCCCGCCTCGGCCGGTCCGGTCGATCCGGCCCCGGGTTGCGAGCTGGACTTCCTGCGGGCCCCGCGTCGGCCTGTCAGTCGGGTGGCGCTGGTCTGTGCGCGTGGCTTCGACGGGTTCAACAGCGCGCTGGTGTTGCGGGGTGCCGTCCCACGACCGAGGAGCGCCACCGACTGATCACTGTGCGTCACTTCCGGGGGTGTGCCCGGCGGCAGGGACCTGTCGCCGGGCACACCTCCGTCCGCATCCGCCGGTGCCGCCTGCGGTGCCCGGTCCACCGTCCATGATGACCGGTGCTGACCAGGGGTGGGGCGTCGTCGGGCTGCCTGGTTCCACATCGGATCGGCGGGCACGGCGATGCCGCCGGCGGTGTCCCGGGTCGGCGTACGCGCCCGATCCTGCCCGGCCGATCGAGCGGCGGCAATCCGGCCGGCCGCCTTTTATGATCTAGCCATTCGCATCTAGAAATGCTCTTCCGGGCTGTCGTAGGGTGCCGTGAGCACGCCAAGAGACATCATTTATGGGCGCTTTTGCCCGATTCTATGCTGGACGGTGACCGGCGGTGACCATGTATCGCCCGACGGAAGATCCTGCGGCGCAAGACCCCGGTTGGGTGGACGACGTGTTGTTCTGCGGCCGTCCGACCGACATTTGTCTCCGGCTGCCCGAGCCGGTGGACCGGGCCACCCTGCACCGCTTGGTCGTCGAGGCACAGGACCGGCTGCGCGCCGCCGGACTGCGCCCCGGCGGGGCCGTCGCGTTGCGTCTGCCGCCCTCTTTGTCCTATGTGGTCAATCTGTTGGCCACGTGGCGCAGCGGTGGCCAGGCGGTGCTGCTCGACCACCGGCTCACCGACCACGAGGTCGACCGCGCGCTGCACCGGCTCACCCCGCAGGTGGTGGTGGCCCCGGCCCGCACCACCGGCGGCGCGTTGAAGGTCTTCGTCGACGTCACCGAGAGCGTGACCGGCTACGCGGACCGCCCGGCGGTCAGCGGCCACGCCGTGATCCAGCTCAGCTCCGGCTCCACCGGACCGTCCAAGGTGATCGGACGCACCGCCGCCGACCTGGTCGCCGAGGTGCACCGCTACACCCGGATCGACGGGGTGGCGCTGCCCGGCGAGCGGATCATCCTGCTGCCGTCCATGGTGCACGTGCTCGGCCTGGTCGGGGGGCTGCTCTACGGTCTGCACGCCCGCGTCGAGCTGGTCCCGCCGCAGCGGCTCGGCGGCGACGCCGTGCTGGCCGCGATCGCCGCCCAGGACACCCCGGCCACCGTCCTCGGCGTGCCCTTCCACATCGGCCTGCTCGCCTCCACCCGCCCGGACGGGCCCCTGCCCCAGTTCAAGCGGATGACCACCGGTGGGGAGCTGGTCCCGCCGGCCGTCGTGCAGGCGTTCACCGACCGGCACGGCGTACCACTGGGCAACATGTACGGGATGACCGAGGTCGGTGTCATCGGCACCGACCTGCACGGCAGCCACCGGCCGGCGATCATGCCCGCGCCCGGCATCGAGGTCCGCGAGTCCGACGGTGAGCTGCTGATCAGCTGTCCCGCCTCGCCGTACGTCGGGCTCAGCGACCCCGACCGCTGGGCCGACGGCTGGCTGCGTACCCGCGACGCGGGCACCGTCGACCCGGACACCGGCCTGGTCACCGTCCGGGGCCGGCTCGACTCGCAGGTCTCCGTGGGGGGCCTGAAGGTCGACCTCACCGAGGTCGAGGCCACCCTCACCGGCCTGCCCGGGGTGGCCGCCGCCGTGGTCACCTACGACGACGGGATCACCGCCTTCGTGCAGCCCGACGGCCCGCTGTCCGAGGACGTACTGGACAAGCTGCTCGCCGAACGACTGGCCGGCTACAAGCGGCCCCGCACCCTGCACATGGTGGCGCAACTGCCGCGTACCACCACCGGCAAACTGGTCCGCTCGCTGGACGTGCTGCGAACGGCGGCCCCGTGAGCGGTCCGCTCCATCCCACCCCCCGGCCGGTCCCCGAGGACCGCCGGGGAGTCACCACCGCGTCGCCACCGGCCGACCGTCGGCGGTACGCCCGAACCGTCCCCGCGCGGTGCCCCGACCGGGTGCCGGCAACTCGCCCATCGAGAGAGGTAACCGTCATGCGAGACGAGGTCCGAACCTTCGTCATCGAGCAGCTCCAGGACATGAACTACGACGTCGACGGGATCGACGACGACACCACCCTCGGCCCGTCCGGGGTGGACCTGGAGTCCCTCGCCCTGTCCGACCTGTCCGTCCGGGTGGAGGACCGGTACGGGTTGCGGTTCGCCGACGACGAGTCGGAGAAGCTGGCCCTGATGACGGTGGGGGAGTTCACCACCATGGTCGCCGACCGGGTCGCCGGGGCGACCACCGACAACCGCTGATGTCCGGTCAGCCCGACCTGGGGCGAGCTGACCTGGTGAGCATGCTCGCCGAACTCACCGGCAAACCCGTCGAGCAGGTCCCGCACCGGGTCGGCTCGATGGAACTGGCGTGGCTGGTGCACCTCGTCGAACAGCGTTACGGCACCCAGCTGGACCTCACCGACGACCAGCTCGCCGGTATCCGTACCGTCGACGACGCGTTGACCGTGTTCCACACCTACCTACCCGCCCCCGCCGATGGTTGAGCGGGCACCCGTCACGATCTCCGGCACGTACGCGGTCAGCGCCTTCGGTAGGGGCGTGGACGCGCTGCTGGCCGGGGTCCTGTCCGGCGTACCGGCGTTCCGGCCGGTGGGCCGCTTCGCCACCACCGGCCGCCGGGTGACCGTCGCGGCCACCCGGCCCGACGTGGCGACCCTGCCGCAGGAGCTGGCCGACGCCGTCGACGCGGCCTGCGTCACCGCCGGGCTCGACCCGGCACAGCGGGCCGGTGCGGCGCTGTTGCTGGCCACCCACGGCGGCCCGGCCACCCTGGCCGGCCCGTACACCGACGACCGGCCGGTCGCGGACACCGACGACCCGTGGTGGGCCGACGGGGAACGCGACGACGCCGGTCCGGCCTGGCCGGAGCTGCCCACACTGGCCGTCCGGTTGGCCCGGCGGTGCGGCCTCGGCGGCCCCACCCGGGTCTACACCACCGCCTGCGTCTCGGCGAGCAGCGCGGTGGCCGACGCCGCCGCGATGATCCACCGGGGGGACACCGACCGGGTCGTGGTGGCCGCCGGCTACCTGGTGGAACCGGACCAGTTCGCGCTCTTCGACGCCGGCCGTGCGCTCGCCGCCGACGGGGCGGTACGTCCGTTCAGCGTCGGACGGCAGGGGTTGCTGCTCGGTGACGGGGTGGCCGCGGTCGTGCTGGAGTCCGCCGCCGCGCTGCGCGCCCGGGGTGGCAGCCCCGTGGCGACGCTGGTCGGATGGGGGCGGGCCGGCGACGCCCACCACCCCTGCCAACCCGATCCGCAGGGCGCGGGGCTGGCCCGGGCGGTCGGAGCGGCGCTGGGCCGGGCCGGCCTGCCCGCCGGGGCGGTCGGTTACGTCAACGCGAACGCCACCGGCACCGGTTTCAGTGACGCCTCCGAGGCGGCGGCGCTGCGACTGGCCCTGGGCGAGCAGGCCGGGCAGGTGCCGGTCAGCTCCACCAAGGCGCTGCACGGGCACGCGCTGGAAGCGTCCGGCCTGCTCGAACTGGTGGTCACCGTGGCGGCGCTGGGGCACGGGAAACTGCCGGTCAACGCCGGCTGGCTCGGCCCCGACCCGGCCTGCCCGCTGGACGTGGTCACCGCCGCGCCCCGCCCGGTCACCAGCCGGTACGCGCTCAGCCTCAACGCCGCCTTCGGCGGCGCGAACACCGCACTGCTGGTGGGTGCGCCGTGACCGGCACGCGCGGCCCGGGGCACGGGATCGTCCCGGGCCGTCCGGCCGGCCACGGCGCACCCCGGGTGCTGGCGCAGGCGCGCTGGCCGGAGCCGGGCGACGGGCCACCACCGCCGCTGCCCGGGTTCGTGCACTCGGCGTTCGCGCCGCTGGTCGCGGCGGCGGCCGGGCGGTGCCTGGAACGTCGCCCGAGCCCGGCCCCGGCCGGGGCCCGGTGCGCGGTGGTGCTGGTCAGCGCCGCCGGGGACCGGCCCAGTGCCACGCACGTCCGGTCGACCGTCGCCGCCGGGGGGCGGGTCGGTCCACTGTTCTTCTTCCAGTCGGTGCCCAACAGCGTGGCCGGGCAGGTCGCCGCCCGTTGGGGACTGACCGGTCCGGTGGTGTGCCTGAGCCCGACCGGCGACCCACGGGCCGACGCCACCGCCGAGGGGGAACTGCTGCTGTACGACGGCGACGCCGACGAGGCGTTGCTGGTCCTGATCGACGAGGCACCCGACGCGACGCCTACCGGTGCGGTCGCGGTGCTGCTGGGGGGAGGAGACAGTCAATGAGGACGAAGGGACTGCGGGGTGCGCTCGCCGCCGATCCGCAACTCGGCGCGGGAAACGTGCTGGCCCGGGTGCTCGCCCACGGTGCGGACCCGCAGGGGCCGGGGCTGACCTTCGACACCCCGGTCGACGGGCACCCCGCCGGGCAGCCGCTCACCCTGGGTCAGCTCGACGAGCGGGTCGCCGCCCGGGCGGCCTGGCTGCACGACCGGGGGGTGCGGCCCCGTGACCCGGTCGCCGTCTGGGCCACCGCCGCCGCCGACATGGTGCTGAGCTTCCTGGCGTTGGCCCGGCTCGGCGCGATCCCGGCGCTGATGAACGGCAAGCTGCGCCCCGAGATCGCCGCCGAGTACATCCGCCGGCTGCGCGGTGCCGGGGTGCTCACCGACGCCGCGCACACCGAGCTGCTGGCCGGGCACGACCTCGGCGCACCCCTGCTGGGCACCCCGCAGGAGGCCGGCAGCGGTGACCCGGCGCAGGCCCCCGCCGACTACCGGCACCACCCCGACGACCCGATCGTCATCACCCACACCTCCGGCACCACCGGGGTACCGAAGGCGGTGCTGCACTCGCACGCCAGCCTCTTCGCCGCCACCCGGCACCTGCTGTCCATGCCGCAGGCGCAGGGCACCCGGCGGATCCTCAACGCGCTGCCCGCCCCGCACACCGCGACGGTGCTCATGGTCAACCAGGCGTTGGGCAACCAGGCGGAGATGTTCCTGCTGTCCGAGCAGGGCGGCGAGCGGGTCCTCGACGCCATCGGGCAGTGGCGGCCCGACGGGGTCTTCGGTTTCTCGATGACCTGGGCGGAGCTGGCCCGCTTCGACCTGAGCGGGTACGACCTGGACTCGGTGCGGCTGTGGTTCAACACCGGCGACTGCTCGCACGAGCCGCACGTACGCCGGCTCGTCGCGGTCGGCTCGCGGGACGTGTTCACCCGGCAGGGCGTCACCCGGGTCCCCGGTTCCGTCTTCATCGACGGCCTCGGCTCCAGCGAGATGGGGCACTCGATGTTCCACATCACGCACACCACCGACACCGACCGGTACGGCCGCTGCGTGGGCCGCCCCTACCGGTTCGCCCGGGTGGCCGTCCTCGACGCCGAGGGCAACGAGCTGCCCCCCGGTCAGGTCGGCTTCCTCGGCATCGACTCGCCGTCGCTGTTCCGGGGCTACTGGAACGACTCGGTGACCAGCTACCGGTTCCGGCTGCGCGGCTGGTACCTCACCGGTGACCTGGTCCACGCCGACGCCGACGGTCGCTACTACCACCTGGACCGGGCGGTCGACTCGGTGACGCTGCCCGACGGGCGGCGCTACTTCACCGCGTTGTCCGAGGAACGGGTGCTCGCCGCCTGCCCCGACGTCACCGACTGCACGGTGCTGATCGTCGCCGACGGTGACACGGTCACCACCGACGTGCTGCTGGAACTGGCCGCCGGGGCGGACCCGACCGTCGACCGGACCGAGGCGATCCGGGCCGCGCTCGGGGCGGACGTGGGAGCCACCCTGCGTCGGGTGGTGCCGGTGAGCGCCGACGACATCCCGGTCACCGTCACCGGCAAGGTCCGCAAGGTGGCGCTGCGCGAACGCTACCTCGCCGGGTCGTCATCATGACCGTCGTGATCACCGGGATGGGCCTGTTCAGCCCGGTCGGGCGGGGGGTGGACGCCACCTTCGCCGCGTTGACCACCGGGACGTCCGGGTTGAGCCGGCCGCCCGAGGGACACCCGGCCCGGGAGTCGCTCGAGGTCGCCGGGGTGCTCCCGCCGATCGACCCGCGTACGGTCGCCACCGGCCCGGAAACCAAGGTACTCGACCGGGTCGTGCTGTTCGCCCTGCTCACCGCCGCCGAAGCGCTCGCCGACGCGGGCATCGAGGTGGGCCGGGACGTCGACCCGGCGCGGATCGGCGTCATCGTCGGCGGGGTCGGTGGGATGTCCACCCTGGAGCAGCAGGTGATCGCCCGCACCGAGCGGGGCCGGGCGGCGGTCAGCCCGTACCTGCTGACCGGCATCCTGCCCAACATGGCGTCGGCGCGGATCGCCATCGCCCACGGCATCCGGGGTTACAGCTCGTCGGTCGGCACGGCCTGTGCCTCCGGGGCCCAGGCGGTCGCCGACGCGGCCCGGCTGATCCGGGCCGGTGAGGCCGACGTGGTGCTCTGCGGGGCCAGCGAGGCGCCGCTCTTCCCGACCTTCGCCGACACCTTCGGCAACGCCCGCGCGCTGGCCCGCGGCTGGGCCGACCCGAGCGAGGCGAGCCGACCGTTCGACAGGCGACGCAACGGGTTCGTGCTCGCCGAGGGGGCCGCCCTGCTGGTGCTGGAACGGGCCGGGCACGCTGCCGCCCGGGGCGCCCGCAGCTATGCGGAGGTGGCCGGCTACGGCAGCACCACCGACGCGCACCACCCGACCATGCCCCGGCCCGACGGTGAGGGGGCGGCCGACTGCATGCGGCAGGCCCTGGCCCGGGCCGACGTTCCGCCGGCCGAGGTCGGCTACGTCAACGCCCACGGCACCGGCACCAAACTCGGCGACATCGCCGAGAGCACCGCGCTGGGCAAGGTCTTCGGGGTCGGCGGGGTGCCGGTCAGCTCCACCAAGGCGCTCACCGGGCACCTGCTCGGCGCGTCCGGGGTGGTGGAGGCGGCGGCCTGCGCGTTGGCGTTGCGCGCCGGCCTGCTGCCGCCGACGTACCACCTGGACGACCCGGACCCGGACTGCCCGGCTGACCACGTCCGCGACGTGCCACGGGCGAGCCGGGCCGAATTCGCGCTCACCAACTCCTTCGGATTCGGCGGGCAGAACGTGAGCCTGCTGCTGCGGCGTACCACCGGGGCTGGCGTCCGGCCCGCCGGGCCGGGGAGGTGATCGACGCTGCGACCCGGGCCGCACGCGCCCGGACGGCAGTCACGGGGGGACATGGGGAAGGGCTGGAGAGATGGATATTCGTGGCATAGACCACATTGAACTGTACGTGGGGGACGCCCGACAGGCGGCCTTCTACTTCGGGACCGCCGTCGGTTTCACCCTGCGGGGCCAGGGCGGTCCGGAGACCGGGCTGGTCGGGCAGCGTTCCCTGTTGCTGGGTCAGGCCGACATCCGGATGGTGCTGACCTCCGGGCTCACCGCCGACCATCCCGCCTCGACGTACGTGTCCCGGCACGGTGACGGGATCGCGGTGGTGGCGGTGGAGGTCGGCGACGCCGCCGGGGCGTACGCGGAGCTGGTGGCCCGGGGTGCGACGCCGGTGACGCCGCCGCGCACCTGGACCGGCGCGGACGCCGAGGTGGTGACCGCCGAGGTGGGCGGCTTCGGTGACGTGCTGCACCGGCTGGTGGAGCGGCGCGGAGACTCCGACGACTTCCTGCCCGGCGCGATCGAGGCGACCCCGGCCGGCGGGACCGACCCGCGGCTGCTCGCCGAGATCGACCACCTGGCGGTCTGCGTGCCGCCCGGTCAGCTCGACGACACCGTCGCGCTCTACGAGCGGGTGTTCGGCTTCGCGCAGATCTTCGAGGAGCACATCGAGGTCGCCGGGCAGGCGATGAACTCCAAGGTGGTGCAGGACGCCTCCGGGCGGGTCACCCTGGTGCTGCTGGAGCCGGACGCCGGTCGGCGGCCCGGTCAGATCGACAAGTTCCTCACCGAGCACCACGGGGCCGGGGTGCAGCACCTGGGGCTGCGCACCGACGACATCGTCGGCGCGGTCGGCGCGCTGGGCGCCCGCGGGGTGCGCTTCGCCGGCACGCCGGCCGCCTACTACGACACCCTGGAGCAGCGGGTCGGCAAGGTGGACGCGCCGCTGGACCGGCTGCGGGACCTCAGCATCCTGGTCGACGCCGACCACGGCGGGCAGCTGTTGCAGATCTTCACCGAGTCGATGCACGTCCGCCGCACCCTGTTCCTCGAGCTGATCGAGCGGCGGGGGGCGCGCACCTTCGGCAGCGGCAACATCCGGGCGCTCTACGAGGCCAAGGAACGGGAGCTGGCCGCGGCGGGGGCGACCCCCGCCGTCGCGGTCGGCACGGCACGAGGAGTAGGGGCATGACCACGACACATCCGACGTTGACCGCCGAGGAGGAGTCACTGCTCCCCTCAGCGGAGGACGTGCGGCACTACGCCGAGCACGGCTGGTACCTGACGAAGAAGCTGCTCACCGACGCCGAGGTGGACGCCCTGACCGCGGCCACCGACCGCTACTACGACGGTGAGCGGGACCGCACCCTGCCGGTGCGCCCGCCGAAGCTGGCCTACTGGGACCCGTCGAAGGGGCCGGTGCAGCGGCACAACGACTACGTCCACTACGAGCACGACGGGATCGCCGCGATCCTGCGCAAGCCGCTGATCGGCGCGGTCGCCGCCCGGCTGGCGCAGGCCGACGAGATCCGCATCTTCCAGTCCACGCTGATCTACAAGCCGCCGATCTCGGGTGAACCGTCGAACATCGTGCCCTGGCACTTCGACAAGCACTACTGGTCGTCCTCGTCGTCGGAGCGGATGCTCACCGCGTTCATCCCGTTCCACGACTGCGGGGAGGAGATGGGCACCATCACCATGGTCGACGGTTCGCACCGGTGGTCGGAGATCGGCGCGGACGACACCGTGGTCCGGCACTTCGCCGACCGGGACCGCGACCAGCTCGAGGAGATGCTGGCCGAGAACGCGGCGCACAACGGCGCACAGATCCGCAAGATCCCGATGGTGATCCCCAAGGGGCACATGAGTTTCCACCACTGCCGCACCTACCACGGCAGTGGCGCGAACGTCAGCGGACGCCCGCGCCGGGCGATCTCGCTGCACCTGCAGGACGGCGACAACGCCCACCGGGAGTTCCCGCTCTCCGACGGCACCCTCGCCGCGTACAACCACGACGTGCTGGTCCGCCGTACCCCCGAGGGTCGGCCGGACTACGCGGACCCCGACTACTGCCCGGTCATCTGGCGCGAGCGCGCCCAGCAGGAAGGCTAGAAACATGTCACGGTACGACTGGGGCAAGACACACCCGGGCATCGAGCGGCTGGAGAAGGCGGTGACCGACCGCCGCGACGTGGTGGTCAAGCACCCGCTCTACGCCAACCTGGACACCCACGAGGCGCTGGTCACCTTCATGGAGCACCACGTCTTCGCGGTCTGGGACTTCATGTCCCTGCTGAAGTCGTTGCAGCGGCAACTCACCTGCGTCGACGTGCCGTGGATCCCCACCGGACCGACCGGCAGCCGCCGGTTGATCAACGACATCGTCATGGTGGAGGAGAGCGACGAGCTGGGCGAGGGCTTCATCAGCCACTTCGAGCTGTACGTGCGGGGGATGGGCGAGGCGGGCGCGGACACCACCGCCGTCGACCGGCTGGTCGAGCTGCTGCGCGCCGGCTCGTCGGTCACCGACGCGCTGGTCGAGGCGGGCGTGCCCGCACCGTCGCGGGCCTTCGCCGCCACCACCTGGCAGATCATCTCCTCGACCCCGGTGCACTGTCAGGCCGCCGCGTTCGCGTTCGGCCGGGAGGACCTGATCCCCGACATGTTCACCCAGGTCGTCGCCGTCAACGAGCGCAGCAACCGGCTGCACACCTTCGTCGACTACCTGGAGCGGCACATCGAGGTCGACGGTGAGCAGCACACCCCGATGGCGATGCAGATGCTCGCCGACCTGTGCGGCGACGACGACACCAAGTGGCAGGAGTGCGCCGACACGGTCAACCTGGCGCTGACCGCCCGCGCGCAGCTCTGGGACGACATCCTCGCCGCCGTCAAGGAGGGCCGCGACCGGTGACCGACGCCGACCCGGCCCGGCTCTACCGCACGGTACGGCTGATCCGTCGGTTCGAGGAGCGGGCCATCGCCCTGGTCCGCTCCGGGCACATCGTCGGCGGCATCCACCCCTACCTCGGTCAGGAGGGGGTCGCCGCCGGTGTGTGCGCCGCACTCGACGCGGGGGACCTGGTCACCGGCACCCACCGGGGGCACGGCCACGTGCTCGCCAAGGGTGCCGACCCGGCCCGGATGATGGCCGAACTGTGCGGCCGGGAAACCGGACTGAACCGGGGCCGGGGCGGCTCGATGCACGCCGCGGACCTCTCCATCGGGGTGCTCGGCGCCAACGCCATCGTCGGGGCGTCCCCGGCGATCCTCACCGGCGCGGTGTGGGCGCACCGGCAGCGCGGCAACCCCGTGGTCGGGGCGAGCTTCTTCGGTGACGGCGCGGTCAACGAGGGGATGCTGCTGGAGGCGTTCAACCTGGCCGCGCTCTGGCGGGTGCCGGTGCTGCTGGTCTGCGAGAACAACGGCTACGCCACCACCATGCCGGTGGCCGGCGCGGTCGCCGGCACCATCACCGGGCGGGCCGAGGCGTTCGGCATCCCGGCCGTCGTCGTCGACGGACAGGACCCGGAGGCGGTCCGGCAGGTCACGGCCGCCGCCGTCGCGCGGATGCGCGACGGCGGCGGGCCGGAGCTGGTCGAGGCCCGCACCTACCGGTTCGACGCCCACCACACCTTCGAACACGCGGTACGCCTGGCGTACCGCACGCCGCAGGAGGTGGCCGACGGCCGGTCCCGGGACCCGGTGGACATCCAGGGTGCCCGGCTGTCCCCGGCCGACCGGGAGGCGGTCGACGCCGAGGTGGAGGCCACCCTCGACGCGGCCGTCGCGTTCGCCCTGGCCGGCCCCGAACCGGACCCGGCCGGTGCGTTGGACCACCTGTACGCCAGTGGGCTGACCGCCCGGGGAGGCTCCTGAGATGCCACGGCTGTCCTACCGCAAGGCGCTCACCCGGGCGCTGACCGACGAGATGACCCGGGACGAGTCGGTGTTCCTGCTCGGCGAGGACATCCGGGTGGGCGCGTCCAACGTCACCCCGGGCCTGCTGAAGCGGTTCGGACCGGACCGGGTGCTGGACACCCCGCTGTCGGAGCAGGCGTTCACCAGTTTCGCCACCGGGGCCGCGCTGGCCGGGCTGCGGCCGGTGGTGGAGTTCCAGATCCCGTCCCTGCTGTTTCTGGTCTTCGAGCAGATCGTCAACCACGCGCACAAGTTCCCGATGATGACCGGCGGGCAGTGCTCGGTGCCGGTCACCTACCTGGTGCCCGGCTCCGGTTCCCGTACCGGCTGGGCGGGGCAGCACTCCGACCACCCGTACTCGCTGTTCGCGCACGTCGGGATCGTCACCGTGGTGCCGGCCACCCCGGCCGACGCGTACGGGCTGCTGGCCTCGGCGATCCGGCACGACGACCCGGTGGTGGTCTTCGCCCCGGCCGCCGCGCTGGAGGTCCGCGACGACGTCGACTTCGCCACCCTCGCCCCGGTGCCGCTGGGGCGCGGGGTGGTCCGCCGGGCCGGCGACGACGTCACCGTCGTCGCCGTCGGGCACCTGGTGCACGACGCGCTGGCCGTCGCCGAGGAGTTGGCCGACCAGGTGTCGGTGGAGGTGTTCGACCCGCGCACGATCTACCCGTTCGACCTCGACGGCCTGCTGGACTCGGTGTCCCGTACCGGCCGGCTGGTGGTGGTCGACGACTCCAACCGGTCCTGCGGCATCGCCGCCGAGATCATCACCTCGGTGCTGGAGCGGGTGCCGCTGGTCGCGCCGCCGCGCCGGGTCACCCGGCCGGACGGTGCGGTGCTGCCCTTCGCGCCGGTGCTCGACCGGGCCGTGCAGCCGGGCCGCGAGCAACTCACCGCCGCCATCCAACTGACCATGAAGGACAGATCATGACCGATCCGAACTACCTCTGGCCCGAGCCCGGTCAGGCGTGGCGCGAGCTGCCGGAGCCGGCCCGTACGGCGATGGTGTCCAGCGGGGCCGCCGCCTGGCGGGAGATCTTCTACGGCTGTGCGACGTACAACAAGCAGTGGCGGCTGGCCCGGCCCCCGGTCATGCCGGCGGACGCGTTCCGTGAGCTGAACGAGGTCTGCGACCGGATCGCCCAGCTCATCCTGGACGCCTGCCGGCGGCGGGCCCGCACCGCCGGGGAGCTGCGCGAGCTGCTCGGGGTGCCCGCGGGGGCGACGCGGCTGCTCGACGAGTCCGAGGAGCTGTCCGAGGAGCTGCTCGCCGCCTACCGGCCCGACGTGCTGATCTCCGGTGGGGTGCCGAGGATCGTCGAGTACAACATCGACAGCAGCCTGGGCGGCGGTTTCGACGCCGACACGGTGGTCCGCCGGTACGCGGCGCTCTACCAGGAGCAGGGCATCCTCGACGGGTTGCCGGTGCGGCCGGCGGATTCCCTGCTGGACCAGCGGTTCGTGGCGATCCGCGACGGGCTGTCCCTGCCCGACGGGGCCCGGGTGGCGCTGCTGCTCGACTTCGACGCCGACTACCCCGGCCTGGAGACCCCGGACGACTTCATCAAGATCCTCTCGCCGCTGATCGACCAGGCCCGCCGGTTCGGCATCGACCTGGTGATCGCCCCGGTCGGCACGGCCACCCTCGACGACGCGAAGCGGCTGGTCGTCGGCGGCGCACCGGTCGACGCGCTGTTCCGGCTCTTCGTGCCTAACCGGGTCACCCCGAGCGCCGGCCTGGACGCGGTGGCCGGGGCGCTCGACGCCGGCACCCTGCCGATGTTCGTCAGCACCGCCGCCTGGCTGCTCGGCAACAAAATCAACTTCGCCTGGCTCTACGAGGACCTGGACCTGCTCTCCGCCGACGACCAGGCCCTGGTCCGCCGGTACGTGCCGCACACCGTGGCGTTCACCGACGCCGAACTGGACCGGGCACTTGCCGACCGGGAGAACCTGGTCGTCAAGCCGGCCGACGGCTCGGCCGGCCACGGGGTGCTCATCGGCCGGGAGATGGGCGACGCGGAGTGGGTCGAGGGCCTGCGCGCCGCCCTCGACCGGGGCGGCGACATCCTCCAGCGGTACTGGCCCGCCGACCGGGTGGAGATGGACTTCGTCCAGATCGAGACCGGCGAGACGGTCACCGCCGAGGTGCCCTACAGCATCGCCCCGTACCTGTTCGGCCGTACCGGCTCGGGTGCCCTGGCCCGGGTCGGCTTCCCCGGCTGCGACGAGGTCCTCAACCTGGCCCGTGGCGTCCTCCTCACCGGCATCCTCCTCACCAACTGACCCACCCCGCCCCCCGCCCCGCCCTCCGCCCCGCCCCCGCCCCGCCCCCTCCGCCCTGCCCCCCTCCGCCCCCCGCCCCGGTGATCAAGAGGTTTGCGTCACCAGATCGCGGAATGTTGACGCAAACCTCTTGATCACCCGGCGCTGGCCGGGCTGGGGTGCGGTGATCAAGAGGTTTGGGGCGGGATAGCGGCTTCGGATGACGTAAACCTCTTGATCGACCCCGGCGGGCCGATTGGCCCCGGCGGGTAGGCCGGGCCTCGGCGGGCCGGTTGGGCCCGGCGGGCTGGTTAGGCCCGGCGGGCTGGTTGAGCTTCGGCGGGCGGTGGGGTGTCAGGGGTGGGTGCCGAGGTGGGTGGCGAGGCGGCGGATGGTTTCGGCGGCGGCGATGGCGTCGCTGCGGGCGCTGCCGTGCCGTCCGTCGCTGCTGTACATCGAGGGGTCGGTGCCGGCCGGGTGGTCGGTCAGGTTCACGTGCAGCGCGCCCAGCCGGTCGGCGAGCCGGCCGGTACGCGAGGAGAGCAGCCGCATCCGGGCACCGAGGCCGGGCCGCAGCGCCGCCGGGACCGCCGGGCTGTGCGACACGTCGAACATGCCCACCGTGATCACGTCGGCCCCGGCGTCGCGCAGCGCGCCGACGATCGCGGTCAGCTCGGTGTCGACCGCGTCCGGGTCGAACGCCGTGCGGAAGGCGTCGTTGCCGCCGCAGACCACCAGCGCCAGGTCGGGGGAGAAGGCCAGCGCCCGGTCCAGCTGGCCCGCCCGGACCTGTTGCGCCCGCAGCCCGCGCCGACCCAGGTTGAGGTACGCCAACGCGGGGCGTACCGCCGCCAGTTCGGCCGCGATCCGGTCGGCCCACTGCACGTCCGGGTACCCCTCGACCGGCTCACACATGCCCTCCGCGACGCTGTCGCCGAGCACCACGAACCGGTGCCACGGATGGTCGCGCAGCAGCGCGGCACTCTCCCCCTCACGCAGGCAGTACGGATCGGTGGCCTCGGTCAACATCGATGACATGGCCGGCAATCTAGCCGACCGTACCGGCGTGGTCGATCACTGCGACCGGGCGGATCGCCTGATGGTCGTCCCGGTGCGCCGACTCGCGTCGACGCCGGTCACCTGGCCCCCGGATCGGCCCTCGACGCCGTACACCTCTGGGCCCGGGTCAGGCCTTGACGGTGGGTGGTGCGGGGGTGGACCGTCCCATCCGCAGTGGCCCGGCGACCAGCGGCGCGACGGTCAGCACCGCGCACACCACCGCCATCACCAGCAGCGCCGGCCGCAGCCCGAGGGCCGCCACCGACCAGCCGCCGAGCAGCGCCCCCACCGGCAGTCCGACGAACGCCAGCGAGCCGGAGATCCCCAGCACCCGGGTCTGCAACGCGTCCGGCACCCGTTCGTAGAGGGCCGCACCGAGCAGCGGGTTGACCGCCGCGATGCCGATCCCGGACAGGAACGTCACCACCAGCACCACCACCAGGTGGTCGGTCAGCGCCAGCACCAGCAGCCGGGGCGCACCGCTCAACGCCGCCCCGGCCGCGAAGATCAGGGTCCGGGGCAGCCGGGGGCCGAGCATCGTGAAGACCACGTTGCCGAGCAGCGCGCCACCGCCGAACACCCCGAGCACCAGGCCGAACCCGGCCGGGTCGCCGAACTCGTCGCGGACCCACAGCGGCACCCAGACGGCGGTGTTGGCGGCGGCGAACATGTTCAGCGTGGAGACCACCACCAGCATGGTCAGCAGCACCCGGTCGGTGCGCAGGTAGCCGAATCCGGTGCGCAGGGCCTGGAAGTAGCCCTCCCGGGGTGCGGCGGGCGCGTCGCTGGCGGGTGGGCGTACCAGCACCCCGACCAGCAGCGCACAGACCGCGAAGGTGCCCGCGTCGATCCAGATCGCCCGGGTCACCCCCACCCAGTCGATGAGCAGACCGCCGATGACCGTGCCGAACAGCGCCACCCCGCGGGCCAGCCCGTCGTAGGCGGAGGTGAGCCGGATCAGCTCCACCCCGGCACGCTGCGCGGCCGGCCGGAACATCACGTGCTTGACCCGGTCGCCGATGCCGCGCAGTCCGCCGGCCACCGCGACGAGGGCGACGAGCGCCCCGAAGCCGAGCCACGGGGCCAGCGCCACCACCGCGATCACGGCCGCGCTCGCCGCGTCCACCGTGATGGAGGTACGTCGTACCCCGAACCGGTCCGCCCACGGCGTGGCCAACGAACTCGACAGCATGTACGGCAGGAACTCCGCCGCCGCGACGATGCCCATCTTGGCCGGGCTGCCGGTGGTGGTGAGCACCAGCCAGGGGATCGCGATCACCGAGATCCGGCTGCCCAGGTTGGAGATCAGGTCGGCGGCGACCAGGGTGACCAGTTCCCGCCGGGCGGCCCGCCGCTCGGGGCCCGGCGGCGCGGCGAGTGACCCGGTGTCGCCCGCCCCGGCCTTACCCGCCTGGGCGCCACCCGCTCCGGTGTGTTCCTCACCGGCGGCCGGTCCGGGACCGGTCGGGTCGGCTCCCGCCCGCAGGCCCGACGCCCCGCCGGGAGCCCCGACGGCGTCGCCGTCGGCCGGGTAGCCGTCGGCGTCGGTGGCCGTACGGGGGTCGCCGTCGGCGTCGGTGGCCGTACGGGGGCCGGTGTCGGCGTCGGCGGTCACGACGGGCTGCCGACCGGATCGGCGGGAGCGCCGGTGGTGTACCGCTCGCGCAGCGCCCGCTTGTCCACCTTCGCCGACCGGTTCAGGGGCAGCGCGTCGACGAACTCCACCGCACCCGGCGCCCAGGTGTCGCTCAGTTCGGCGGTGACCAGGTCGATCAGCTCCGCCCCGGTCACCGTCGCCCCCGGCGTCCGCACCACGTACGCGTACGGCAGCTCCCCGGCGACCGGGTCGGGCACCCCGATCACCGCCGCCGCGCGTACCTGCGGATGCCCGGCGAGGACGTCCTCGATCGGCCGGGAGTAGATCGGCCAGCTGCGCTGGCGGGTGAGGATTCGGTCCTGCAACCGGTCGACCAGGTAGAGGAACCCGTCGTCGTCGAGGTGGCCGATGTCGCGGGTGCGTACCCAGCCGTCGACGAGCGTCTCGGCGGTCAGTTCGGGTTGACCGTGGTAGCCGTGGAAGCTCAGTTTCGTCCGCACCCACACCTCGCCGTCCGTGCCGGCCGGCAGCGCCTGCCCGTCGGCGTCGCGGATCTCCACGGTGACGTCCCCGTAGGGCCGGCCGCAGGAACCGAGCCGCTCCGGGTGCGCCGGGTCCTCGGTCAGGCCGGGCTGGGCGCAGATCACCACCGCCTCGCTGAGGCCGTACACGATGCGTAGGCACGGGCCGAACCGGGCGATGGCCTGGCGCAGCCGGGCGGGCGCGGCCGGCCCGGCACCCACGTTGAACATGAACATGGCGGAGAAGTCCGCGCCGGGCAGGGCCGGATGGTCGAGCACCTCGTAGAGCATCGGCGGGGTGACGAAGGTGGAGGTGAGCCGCTCGGCGTCCACGGTGGCGATGAAGGCGGCCGGGTCCCACTGCTGGCGCAGGAAGAGCACGCCGCCGGTGAACAGGTTGAACAGGGTGGTGATCTGCCCGCTGGCCAGCCACATCGGGGAGTGCGACAGGTGCCGCAGCAGGGGGAAGCCGGCGGCCCGGAAGTCGGCCGCCAGCGCCAGCACCTGCCGGTAGAAGCTCTCCCGGTGGTGCACCAGCTTGGGGGTGCCGGTGGTGCCACTGGTCTGCAGGAACGACTCCGGCACGGGCACCCCGGCCGGTAGGCCGACCGACGGGTCGTCGGCGCTCAGGCCCACGCCGACCTGCGGGGTGGTGGCGGGGTCCGGGTCCGCCGGCGGGGTGGTGGCGGTCAGCTCGATGCCCAGTCGCAGCACCGGCACCCCGGGCAGCGACGCGGCGATCTGGTCACCCAGCCCGTCCGGGGCGTACGCGTGGTGCACGAACACGTCGGGGCGGGCCAGCCGGACGAACTCGTCGATCTCCCGCCGGGAGGTGACCGGGGCGATCCACATCGTCCGGCAGCCGAGCAGGTGCAGGGCGAGTTGGAGCAGCGGGCCCTCCACGGCGTTGCCGAGCATCACCAGCACCGCCGCGCCGGGGCGTACCCCGTGGCGGGTGAGGGCGTGCGCCAGCCCGCGTACCTCGGCGGCGACCTGCGGGTAGGTCAGCCGCCGGCCGTCGCCGACCAGCGCCTCCCGGTCGCCGAACCCGGCGAACAACTCCAGCGCGTCGTGTACGTAGGTGGTGGATCGGTCGGCCCCGTCGGTCATCGCACAGCCCCCAGGTCGATGCGGCGGGTCGTCGGCGGCCCGGTGGGACCCGCCGTGGCGACCGGCCGGGATGGCGTCCGAGCAGTTCAGAGCCCGGCCCGCGACGGGGTGCGGGAAGTGGGCGACCGCACCGCCGCCGCTAGCGAGCCTAGGCCGACGGTGTCGCCGGGGGACAGAGCCGAACGGCGAGTGACCGGCCATCATGGACTTTTGATCATGTCTATCGGGTTGATTGACGCCTGTCAGACGTCGCCGCTAGGTTTCTGGACCATCGTCCGGGCGGTGCCGTCAATGGGCGCCGGCCCTGGGCGGCCCAACATGGAGGTTCAATGTCGACCCCGAAGAGATGGCAGGTCATAGCGTCCGCGGCCGTGTTGCTGGTCGTGAGCGCCCCGGCGGTGGTGGCCAGCGCCGGACCGTCCGACGCCGGCGGCGAGGCAGCCGCCCGGCCGCAGTGGGCGGGTACGTGGGCCGCGGCGGTCACCCGTGGCAACACCGCCGGGCTGACCAACACCGGCCTGAACAACCAGAGCATCCGGATGACCGTGCGCACCACCGTGGGCGGGGAGCGGCTGCGGGTCCGGCTGAGCAACCTCTACGGCGAGCAGGCGGTGCAGGTCGGGCACGCCACCGTCGCCCGTCCCGACAAGACCACCGTCACCGACCGGTCGGACATCGTCCCCGGCACCCTGCGGGAGCTGAAGTTCGGCGGTGCCACCTCGGCGACCATGAACAAGGGTGCCGAGCTGCTCAGCGACCCGCTGACCTACCAGGTGGCCGAGCAGGAGGACCTGGTCGTCACCCTGCACTTCCCGGTGCTCACCGGGCCGGTCACCTTCCACGGCCAGTCCAAGGTCACCACCTTCATCGGGGCGAACGACCTGACCACCGCCGCCGACGGCGCCGGCTTCACCATCCGTCCGGACTGCTGCTGGATGTTCCTGTCCGGCATCGACGTGCTGCGTCCGGCTAACCCCGGTGCGGTGGTGGTGCTCAGCGACTCGATCGGGGACGCCAACGGCAGCACCGTCAACGCCAACAAGCGCTGGCCGGAGCTGCTCGCCGGGCGGCTGGTCGCCGCCCGTCCCGAGGTGCGTACCCCGGGGGTGCTCAACCTGAGCCTGGCCGGCAACCGGCTCAACCACGAGGGCACCGAGCCCGGCGCGGGCGGTTTCCCCGGCTACTACGAGCTGGGTCCGAACGCGTTGGCCCGGCTCAACGAGGACGTCTTCCCGCAGACCGGCGTGAAGACCCTGGTGACCCACCTCGGCATCAACGACATCTGGATGTCCGACGACTCCGCCGACCGGATCATCGCCTCGCTGCGGCAGATCAACAAGCAGGCCAAGGCGCGCGGCCTGCGCAGCCTCGCCGTCACTCTCACCCCGTACGAGGGGCACGGCAACCCGGGGGTGTGGACGCCGGAGAAGGACGCCACCCGGCAGGCGGTGAACACCTGGCTGCGGGGCCCGGGGGCGGCCGAGTTCGACGGGCTGCTCGACTTCGACGCGGTGCTGCGTGACCCGGCCCAGCCGAGCCGGCTGCTGCCCGCGTACGACGCCGGTGACCACATCCACCCGAACGACGCCGGCAACCAGGCGTTGGCGGACGCCGTACCACTTCGACTGCTCGGTCTGTGACACCGGTGGGGCGGCGGGGGTGACCCCGTCGCCCCCCGGTCATTCCTGGGGAGGAAGCACCATCGTGGACGTCGACAAGATCCTGACCGGTCTCTACAGCGAGGCCGGCCGGCAGGACCCCTATCCGTGGTATGCGGCCCTGCACGAGCACGGGCCGATCAGCGTCATCCCGAACCGCCCGGAGCACAGTACGGTCAGCGCGGTGGCCGTCGGCTACGACCTGGTCGACCAGGTGCTGCGCGACCCGGAGTGGTACAAGCAGGCCCCACCGGGCTGGCAGGACGAGGAGATCCTGCGGACCTTCCAGTCGTCGATGATGTTCGTCAACGCCCCCGACCACGGGCGGATGCGGGGTGTGTTCTCCCGTACGTTCACCCCGCGCCGGCTCGGCGCGCTGGAACCGGTGATCGTCCGGGTGGTCGACACCCTGCTGGACCGGATGGCCGACGCCGGCGCGGACGGCTCCGAGGTCGACTTCGTCGCGGACTTCGCCTACCCGGTGCCGGCGCTGGTGATGGCCGAGTTCATCGGCCTGCCCGAGAGCGAGCTGGCCTGGTACCGGCAGCGGGTCGACTGGATCGACGAGTTTCTCGACGTGGCGGGCAAGACCCCGGAGCGGCTGGCGTTGGCCAACCAGGCTGCCGAGGAGCTGCGGGCGCTCTACCGGGACCTGATCGTGCACCGTCGTCGCCAGCCGGGCGAGGACCTGATCTCCGGGCTGGTCGAGGCGCTGGACTCCGGTGAGGTCGACCTGACCGAGGAGGAGTTGATCAGCAACCTGATCGTGCTGTTCAACGCCAGCTTCGTCACCACCGTCTACATGTTCAGCAACGGCCTGCCGGTGCTGCTGGCCCACCCGGAGACCGTGGCCGCGCTGCCGGGTGACGAGACCCTGGCGCAGGGCTGCGTGGACGAGGTGCTGCGGCTGCAGAGCCCGGTGCACTTCCTGGCCCGCGCCGCGCCCCGGGACACCGTGCTGGGCGGCGTGCCGGTCGCCCGGGACGAGAACGTGCTGCTGATCATCGCCGGGGCCAACCGGGACCCGCGCCGGTTTCCCGAGCCGGACCGGTTCGACCCGCGCCGCGACGGCCCCCCGTCGCTGGCTTTCGGCGTCGGCCCGCACTTCTGCCTCGGCGCGGCCGTGTCCCGCCTGGAGGGCCGCATCGGCCTGCCCCGGCTGTTCGCCCGGTTCCCCGGGCTCGCGGTCAGCCAGCGGCCCGACTACAGCGGGAGCCTGTTCCTGCGCGGCATCGACAAGCTCTTCGTCACCACCGGCGGATAGGAGCCGATCCCATGTCCCTCGATCCCCAGGTGGTGGCCTACCGGGCCGCGCGGGCCGCCGCCGGCACCCCACCGCTGTACACCCAGACCCTCGCCGAGGCCCGCGCCGCCGACCTCGCCGCGATCCGGGCCGGCGGCGGCGACGTCGAGCCGGTCCACGAGGTACGCGACACGACCGTGCCCGGCCCCGCCGGGGACCTGCGGGTCCGGGTGCACCGGCCGGCCGGCGACGGCCCGCTGCCCACTCTGGTCTACTTCTTCGGTGGTGGTTGGACGCTGGGCAGTGTGGAGACCGCCGACGGGATCTGCCGCCGGCTGGCCAACGCCACCCCCTGCCAGGTGGTGACGGCCGGGTACCGGCTGGCCCCGGAGCACCCGTTCCCGGCGGCGGTGCTGGACTGCCACGCCGCCACCCGTTGGCTGGCCGAGCACGCCGCCGACCTCGGGGTGGACCCGGAGCGACTGGTCGTGGGCGGGGACAGCGCCGGTGGCAACCTGGCAGCGGCGGTGACCCTGCTGGCCCGCGCCGAGGGCGGCCCCCGGCTGGCCGGGCAGCTGCTGGTCTATCCGAACACCGACCAGCGGGCCGACCGCCCGCGCCCCGGCCGGGGCACCGACCCGGCAACCGCCGTCGACCCGGCAACCGCCGTCGACCCGGCAACCGCCGCCGACCCCCGGGCCGCCGCCGACGAGCAGGACCCGCTGCTGTTCAACCGGCACTCCGTCGACTGGTACCGGGGTCACTACCTGGCCGACCCGGCGGACGCGGCCGACCCGCTGGCCTCGCCGTTGCTCGCCGACGACCTGTCCGGCCTGCCGCCGGCCCTGGTGGTCACCGCCGAACACGACCCGCTGTGCGACGAGGGGGAGCGGTACGCGCAGCGGCTGCGCGAGGCCGGCGTGCCGGTGCGGGCCACCCGCTACTCCGGCATGATCCACGGCTTCTTCGCCATGCCCGGTGTCTTCGACGCCGGTCGGCGTGCCCAGGACGAGGCCGCCGCCTTCCTCCGGGAGGTCTTCGGGCTGCCCACCCCGGCGGCGGACGCCCCGGCCGCCGCCACGGTCGGGGACGCTCGGTGACGGAGCACCCCGGCACCGCCGGGTCGGCCACCGCCGGGTCGGATTCCGTCGGCTCGGCACTCGTCGGCTCGGCCGGTGCCGGGTCGGAGTCCGTCGGGTCGGTCGGTGCCGGGTCAGCCACCGCCGGCCAGGCGGACCGGCCGCCGGTCAGCCTGGCGGACTTCGCCGACCTGGCCCGGGCGACCCTTCCAACCGGGGTCTGGGACTTCGTCGACGGGGGCAGCGGCATCGAGACCACCCTCACCGCCAACCGGGCCGCCCTGGACCGGGTCGCCGTGCTACCCCGGGTGCTGACCGGGGTGGAGCGGCCCCGCACCGACACAGAGCTGCTCGGGCGGGAACAGGCGATGCCGGTGGCGGTCGCGCCGATGGCGTACCAACGGTTGCTGCATCCCGACGGCGAACCGGCGCTCGCGGCGGCGGCCGGCGCAGCGGGGGTGCCCTACGTGCTGAGCACGTTGAGCAGCACCCCGATCGAACAGGTCGTCGCCGCCACCGACGGGCCCGTCTGGTTCCAGCTCTACTGGCTACGCGACCGGGGCCTGGTCGCCGATCTGCTCGACCGGGCACAGGCTGCCGGCTGTGCCGCGCTGATGGTCACCGTCGACGTGCCGGCGCTCGGCCGGCGGCTGCGCGACGTGCGTAACGGCTTCGCGTTGCCGCCGGAGGTGACCGCCGCCAACCTGCCTGCCGGCCGCGACGACCTGGCCCACACCGGCACGCCCGGGGTGTCCGCCATCGCCGCGCACACCGAAGCCGCCTTCGCCCCCGCGCTGACCTGGGCGGACCTGGCCTGGCTGCGGGAGCGCACCCGGCTGCCGCTGCTGGTCAAGGGGATCCTCGACCCGCGTGACGCGGTCCGCGCCGCCGACGTCGGCGTGGACGCCGTGGTGGTCTCCAACCACGGCGGCCGGCAGCTCGACGGTGCACCGGCCACCGCCACCATGCTGCCCGAGGTGGTCGCGGCCATCGGCGAGCGGATCGAGGTGCTGTTGGACAGCGGGGTACGGTCCGGCACGGACGTGCTGCGCGCGCTCGCCCTCGGCGCGACCGGGGTGCTGCTCGGCCGCCCGATGCTGTGGGCGCTCGCGGCCGGTGGCCGGGCCGGCGCGCGGGCCGCCCTCGACCTGCTCGCCGTCGAGTTGCGCGACGCGCTGACCCTGACCGGCTGCGCCGACCCGGGGCAGGCCCGGCGGCTGCGTACCCTGACCGGAGGCTGACCCGTTGGAGCATCTGGTGGACCTGGACCTGGCGACCCTGCACCCGGCGGTCGACGACCCGGCGCTGAACTCGATGAACTTCCTCAACGAGGTCTCCCAGCACTGGCCCGACGCGGTGTCGCTGGCCGCCGGGCGACCCTACGAGGAGTTCTTCGACGACGACGCGCCGGGCCGCTGGCTGGACCGGTTCCGCCGGCACCTCGCCGACGACCTCGGGCAGAGCCCCGACCAGGTCCGCCGCACCCTGTTCCAGTACGGCCGGACCAAGGGGATCATCCACCATCTGATCGCCCGCAACCTCGCCGTCGACGAGGACGTCCACGTCGACGACGAGGCGGTGGTGGTGACCGTCGGCTGCCAGGAGGCGATGCTGCTGGTGCTGCGGGCGTTACGGGCCGGCCCGACCGACGTGCTGCTCGCCGTCGCCCCGACGTACGTGGGGCTGACCGGCGCGGCCCGGCTGGTGGACCTGCCGGTGCGCCCGGTCGCCGCCGGCCCGACCGGAATCGACCTGGCCGACCTGCGGGCCCAGGTGCGTCGGGCGCGCGACGAGGGGTTGCGGCCCCGGGCCTGCTACGTGATGCCCGACTTCGCCAACCCGTCCGGCACCAGCATCCCGGTGGCC
Source organism: Micromonospora sp. NPDC049257 (assembly GCF_040678915.1). Taxonomy (NCBI): domain Bacteria; kingdom Bacillati; phylum Actinomycetota; class Actinomycetes; order Micromonosporales; family Micromonosporaceae; genus Micromonospora; species Micromonospora sp. NPDC049257. The sequence continues at coordinate 16,756 of NZ_JBFAQU010000012.1, read as the reverse complement.
GACCGGCGGCGGTTGCTCGGCCTGGCCGTCGAGGAGGACCTGCTGCTGATCGAGGACAACCCGTACGGCCTCTTCCCGGCCGGGGACGCCGACCGGGTGCCGACGCTCAAGGCGCTCGACACCCGACGCCGGGTGGTCTACCTCGGCTCGTTCGCCAAGACGGTGCTCCCCGGGGCCCGGATCGGCTATCTGGTGGCCGACCAGCGGGTCGGCGGGCTCGACGGTGCGGTGGGGTTGTTCGCCGACCAGCTCGCCAAGATCAAGAGCATGGTCTCGGTGAACACGTCGCCGCTGGCCCAGGCCGTGATCGGCGGGGCGTTGCTGGAGCACGCCTGCTCACTGGTGACCGCGAACCGGCGGGAACGGGCGGCGTACACCCGCAACCGGGACCACCTGCTGGCCGGCCTGCGGCGACGTTTCCCGGCCGGCTCGCCGGTGCGCTGGAACGCGCCGGCCGGTGGCTTCTTCGTGGTGGTCACCGTGCCGTTCCCGGTCGACGACGCGCTGCTGCGGCGCTCCGCGCAGCGGTACGGTGTGCTCTGGACGCCGATGGCGCACTTCTACGACGACGGCCGCCCGGTCGACGCGCTGCGACTGTCGGTCAGCGCCGTCACCCCGGAGCAGATCGACCTCGGGCTGGACCGGTTGGCCGCCCTGATCACCGACGAACTGACCGGCCTCCGCTGACCGCGCGGTTGCCGTGCTCCGGCCGACCCGGTCACCGCGCCGACCGGCACCGCGTGTCATCGAACCGCCACCTCCCGTGCTGTGCGACGGATGGGCCGGTGGCCATAATGGACGCATGATCGCTTGGGAGTACGCCCTGTTGGTCCGCCGCTACCAGGGGCAGGGACGCCAGTTCCACGTCTCGTTCGTCTGGTACGGCCCGGACGGCTCACGCACCGACGTCACGGCCTACGGCGACACCGCCATCGCCCACCTCAACCGGGTCGGTCGGGAGGGCTGGGAGTTGGTCTCCGCCGCCGAGGACGTCAACAACATCCAGGGCAGCACCGAAGTCCACCGCTACCACCTCAAGCGCCCCCTCCCCTGACCCCCACCCCTGCCCGCCCGTCCCCGCCCCCGCCTCCGCCCCCGGTCTCCCGGTTGATCAAGAGGTTTTGGTCACCAGAACCACCTTTCCTGACCTAAACCTCTTGATCACCCCAGCAGCCCAACCCGGCCTCACCCCCACCCTCCGGCTGTCCCTGGTCGGGGTCGGCACGGTGGTGGGGCCGGCACGGTGGTGAGGGTCGGTGATCAAGAGGTTTGGGTCACTGATGAGGGCTTTCGTGACCTAAACCTCTTGATCACCGCGAGGGAGCGGGGCGGGGCGGGGTGCCGGAATGGCGGGGCCGGGCCGGGCTTACAGTCAGCCCAGGTTGATGGTGGGGTAGAGGGGGTGGGCGGCGAGGAGGTCGGTGGCCTGCTTGCTGATCTTGTCGGCGACCGCCGGGTCGAGGACGTACTTGGCCTTGGACGGGGTGCCGTCGGCGTTGGCGCCCGGCGTGGTCTGGCTGAGCACGGTGTGGATCAGCTCGGCGGTGACGTCCATCTCGGCGGTGCCCAGACCCCGGGTGGTCAGCGCCGGGGTGCCGATCCGGATGCCGGAGGTGTACCAGGCGCCGTTGCGGTCCTGCGGGACGGCGTTGCGGTTGGTCACGATGCCCGAGTCGAGCAGCGCCTGCTCGGCCTGCCGGCCGGTGAGACCGTAGCCTGATACGTCGAGCAGCACCAGGTGGTTGTCGGTGCCGCCGGTGACCAGGGTGGTGCCCCGGCGCAGCAGCCCTTCGGCGAGGGCTTGGGCGTTGTCGACGATCCGCTGGGCGTAGTCGGCGAAGTCGGGCCGGCGGGCCTCGGCCAGCGCGACCGCCTTGGCCGCCATCACGTGCGGCAGCGGACCGCCGAGCACCATCGGGCAGCCCCGGTCGACCTGGTCGGCCAGCTCCGGGCCGGAGAGCACCATGCCGCCGCGCGGCCCGCGCAGCGACTTGTGGGTGGTGGTGGTGACGATGTGCGCGTGCGGCACCGGGTCGAAGTCTCCGGTGAAGACCTTGCCGGCGACCAGGCCGGCGAAGTGCGCCATGTCGACCATGAAGGTGGCCCCGACCGAGTCGGCGATCTCCCGCATGATCCGGAAGTTCACCTTCCGGGGGTACGCCGAGTAGCCGGCGACCAGGATCAGCGGCTTGAACTCCCGGGCGGCCTCGGCGACCCGGTCATAGTCGATCAGGCCGGTGGCCGGGTCGGTGCCGTAGCTGCGCTGGTCGAACATCTTGCCGGAGATGTTGGGTCGGAAACCGTGGGTGAGGTGCCCGCCGGCGTCCAGCGACATGCCCAGCATCCGCTGGTTGCCCAGCTCGCGGCGCAGCGCGAACCAGTCCGCCTCGGTCAGGTCGTTGACCTGGCGTACCTGGGCCTTCTTGAGGGCGGGGGACTCGACCCGGTCGGCCAGGATCGCCCAGAAGGCGACCAGGTTGGCGTCGATGCCGGAGTGCGGCTGCACGTAGGCGTGGGAGGCCCCGAACAGCGCCTTGGCGTGTTCGGCGGCGAGCGCTTCGACGGTGTCGACGTTCTGGCAGCCGGCGTAGAAGCGACGGCCGACGGTGCCCTCGGCGTACTTGTCGCTGAACCAGTTGCCCATGGTGAGCAGGGTCGCCGGGGAGGCGTAGTTCTCGCTGGCGATCAGCTTCAGCGACTCACGCTGGTCGGTCAGCTCCGCGCCGATCGCGTCGGCCACCCGGGGTTCGACCGCCCGGATCACCTCGAGCGCGCTGAGGAAAGCGGTGGATTCGGCGTTGCGCGACATGCGACCTCCAGGTGACGTGCGGAAGGCCCAGGCGCTCGGCGTGCGTCCTCATGACGGGGCCGCTTCCCGATGGTGCTCCATCCCCACGCGCCAGTCACGGCCCACCGACGATCCTACCGGGTGCCGTTCGGGCTGCCCGTGCGTACCTGCCGGTGCCGGGCAGCCGGCCGGGTTCTCCGATCGTGCGGAGCTCCGGTGCCCCGGTACCGGCTCGGTCGGCCGGCCACCGCCTTTGCGGTGGCCGTTGCGGTGGCCCCACGCCGGGCGGTCGGCTGCGTACGATCGGCGGATGCTGGGGGAGGACACCGAGGGCAGTCTGGTCGCGATCAGCGATCTGCACATCGGGTACGCGGAGAATCGTGCCCTGGTCGAGGCGCTGCGGCCCACCTCGCCACGGGACTGGCTGATCGTCGCCGGTGACGTGGCGGACACCGTGGCCGACATCGAGTGGGCGCTCGGCACGCTCGCCGAACGCTTCGACACCGTCATCTGGGCACCCGGCAACCACGAGCTGTGGACCCCGCCGGCCGACCCGGTGACCCTGCGCGGGGTGGACCGCTACGACCTGCTGGTGCGACGGTGCCGGGAGTTGGGTGTGGTCACCCCGGAGGACGACTACCGGGTGTGGCGGGGGCCGGGCGGTCCGGCGCTGGTCGCCCCGCTGTTCCTGCTCTACGACTACAGCTGGCGACCGCCGGGGTTCGACACCCGGGAGGCCGCGCTGGCCGAGGCGTACCGGACGGGGATCGTCTGCACCGACGAGTTCCTGCTGCATCCCGACCCGTATCCGAGCCGGCAGGAGTGGTGTGCGGCCCGGCTGGAGGAGACCGCCCGCCGGTTGGCCGCCCGCGATCCGGCGCTGCCCACCGTGCTGGTCAACCACTGGCCGTTGGACCGCCACCCGACCGATGTGCTGCGCTATCCGATCTTTGCCCAGTGGTGCGGGACGGAGGCCACCGCCGACTGGCACCGCCGGTTCGCCGCCACCACGGTGGTCTACGGGCACCTGCACATTCCGCGTACCACCTGGAAGGACGGGGTGCGGTTCGAGGAGGTCTCGGTGGGTTATCCCCGGGAGTGGCGGCAGCGCAGTGTGGCCCCCGGCCGGGTACGGCAGATCCTGCCCGCGCCGACGGGCGCACCGGTGACCCTCTGGTGAACCACCGGCTCAGCCGGCGTCGAGGCGGGTGACCAGCGAGTCGGTCATCGTGCCGAGGCGGCGGGCGGCGGCCGGGTCGAGCGTCGTGGTCGACAGCGGAACGGGTCTGCCCCGGTCGTTGGCGGTCAGGGCATCCGACGGTGGGTTGTCGATCCACGCCACGACGGGGCGGATCGACTTCCCGACCGGCCTGGCGACGACCGACGCCGCCCGGATCACCCCACGGATCGCCGCCGGCATGGTGGACAGGTCGCCGCTGCGGGTGAAGCCGGGGTGGTAGAGCACATACCGTGCCCGCGAGCCGGACCGCGCCGCGAAGTCCACCCCGAGCAGGTCGTTCGCCCGGCCGGCCTGCAACTGTGCGTCGACCATGCCGTACTTCCGGGTGAGCTGGAGGTCGTCCCAGTGGATCGATCCCCGGGTGATGCCGACCCCCACGACGTTGACGATCACCGGCTGTTCGGCGGCGTCCAGTTGGTCGCGTAGACCGTGACTGAGCAGGTAACGGCTCAGGTAGTAGAGCGCGAAGGTCTGCTCCAGGCCCTCGTCGGTGACCACCCGCCGGGGTACCGGCCGGTTGGCGAACAGTGCCAGGGCGTCCACCTTCGGCCACCGTCGCCTGATGGTGTCGACGACCCTGCGGGTCTCCGCCACCGAGCGCAGATCCGCCCGGAGGAAGTGCACCCGGCCGGAGAGCGCCCGCACGGCCTGCCCCTTCGCCGGGTTGCTGCCGATGGCGACGACCTCGTCGCCACGGCGGATCCGGGCTTCGAGCGTCGCCCGGCCCATGCCGTCGGTGCCGCCGCTGATGACCGTGACGCGCATGCCGCCCCTCCCTGCCGCTGCCGGCCGGTGACCCCGTCAGGCACCGGACGTCGACCGTGGATCGCGGACGGCACAATCCTCTTCGGGCTCGGCGACCGAGGGAAGAAGGCACTTTCATGTCCGTACCGCACACGGAGGTTCGTTCCCTGGTGGCGGCGGTCCTGCCGACGCCCGTGCCGGCCGACGAGTACGAGCACTGCCCGGTCACCGAGGTGCTGCGGCTACTCAGCGACAAGTGGTCGATGCTGGTGCTGACCCTGCTGGGCCGCCGGCCGTACCGGTTCAACGAGCTGCACCGCACCATCGACGGCATCAGCCAGCGGATGCTGACCCGCACGTTGCGGGGCCTGGAGGGGGCCGGCCTGGTGCTGCGGGACGTCCATCCCACCGTCCCGCCCAGCGTCGAGTACCGCCTCACGCCGCTCGGGCAGAGCCTGCTCGGTCCGCTGTCCGGCCTCGCCGACTGGGCGGTCCGCCACGGGCCCGAGCTGGCCGCCGCCCGGCACCGGGCCACCGTCCCCGCGTCGTCCCTGCCGCACCGCACGGGTCTCTGACCGGACCCACGCGGGCCCTCGCTGACCGCCCCGGCGGGACCGAGCGGGGCCCGACCAGCCGGCCGGGCCCCTTGACGTACTCCGGTGCGGGTGTTGCCGGTCGGGTCAGGCGGTGGTGGCGTGCCGGGCGCTCTTGATCGCCTTCGGGTCACTGGGCGAGCGGGGCGCGTCCGGGCGCAGCGCGATCATCCGCTCGCCGATCTCCTGGAGCTGGTTGCGGCCGAGCGCCTCCCGCACCTTGGGGAACCACTCCTGCTCCTCCTCCTCGACGTGGTGCTCGACGTTCTCGATCAGCACCGTGGTCTTGGCGACGAAGTGGTCGTCGGAGGCGTCCATCGCGGCCAGTTCGGCGCAGAGCACGTCGGCGACGTGGTGCTCCTCGTACGACTCCAGGATGTCGTCCTCCAGGTCCGGCAGGAGCTTGCGGACCTGCGGGTACATCACCTCGTTCTCGAGGTAGGTGTGGGTGGTGAGGGCTGCCACGATCTCGTCGACCACCTTGCGGCGGCGACTGGCCGGTCCCTCCTGCGCCTTTTCGAACTCGCGGAAGAGGCGGCGCATCTCCTTGTGGTCCTCTTTGAGCAGGACGATGGCGTCGGTGGACACCGGCAGACCTCCTTGATCGGCTGACGGCCATCCCGGTACCCCTGGGTGAGCTGCGGAAACGGATCGCGGTCGACGAATGTCCGGCAACCTCAGACGGTGGCGACGGTGTGCGGTATCTCGTCGAGCAGGTCGCGGGCGAGGAACCCGATCCGGCCGAACAGCACCACCTGACCGGCCGCGAGCCGGATCCCGGGCGCACGGTCGGTGCGGTCGACCGGAGTCCTCCGCCCGGCGGCCCGCCCGGTCCCCGCCGGGTCTGGGTGGAGGTGGACCGTGATCGGTGAGTCGATATCCTGCCCGGGTGGACGGCGAACGGCTGGCGGCATCACTCACCGGGCGGCTGGCCGGGCTGGAGTTCGTCGACCTGGGCACCGACGAGGTGACCGCGCTGATCATCGACGCCGTGCTGGTCTGGGCCGCCGAGCAGGGCTGGCGCTCATACCGTCGGGCGGCGAGCGTGCTGCCGCTGCCGCCGCCGATGACGGACCGCCACTCGGTAGTGGACGTGGCGTGTGCCCGCCGCGACGGCCCGCCGGTGGTCGTCGAGGTTGACCACACCGACCGGCGGCGTACCTGGGAGAAGCTCGCGGCGGAGGCCGACGCCGGCCGGGTCGCCCTCTGGGTGCGCTGGGGTCCGGGGCGGTTCGCCGTGCCACCGGCCCCGATCCACCTGGTCACCTGCGAGGTGGCCCGGCGGGCCGGGCCGGTGGGCGCGGGTCGCCGGCACCGCCGGACCCCGGGGCCGGCCCGCCCGGCACCCGCGCACTCCACCCACGGCGTCGACCCGGTGGTCGAGCCGTTGCCGCTGCCGCCCGTGGAACCCGGTTCCTGACCCGGCGGGCCTACTCGAAGCGGGTCGGGTCGCCCGCGCCGTAGCGGACGATCTCCGGCTCGTCGGCGGAGAAGTCGACCACGGTGGTGGGTAGGGTGCCGCACTCGCCGGAGTCGATCACCGCGTCGATCGCGTGGTCGAGCCGTTCCTTGATTTCCCAGCCCTGGGTCATCGGTTCCGTCTCGCCGGGCAGCAGCAGGGTGCTCGACACCAACGGTTCACCCAGCGCCGCCAGCAGCGCCTGCGCGACCGGATGGTCGGGGATGCGTACCCCGACGGTCTTCTTCCTGGGGTGCAGCAGCCGGCGCGGCACCTCCTTGGTCGCGGGCAGGATGAAGGTGTAGCTGCCCGGGGTGGCCGCCTTCAGCGACCGGAACACCGCGTTGTTGATGTGCACGAACTGGCCGAGCTGCGCGAAGTCCCGGCACACCAGGGTGAAGTGGTGCTTGCTGTCCAGGTGCCGGATCTCCCGGATCCGGTCGAGGCCGTCCCGGTTGCCCAGCTGGCAGCCGAGCGCGAAGCACGAGTCGGTCGGATAGGCGATCAGGCCGTCGCCGCGCAGCAGGTCGACCACCCGGGCGATCGTCCGTGGCTGCGGGTTCTCCGGGTGTACGTCGAGATAGATCGCCATGGCGGCGAGCCTAGTGGGGGAGTGGCGGCGGTCGCCGGTGAGCCCGGAGCACGTCGCGCGCCCAGGTCAGCATGTGGCAGCCGCCGTCGCGGCACTGGAAGCAACGGCGCAGGGGTGGCGGCCCGTCCGGTGCCTCGTGGTGCTGCGCCACCACCCGCTGCGCGGTCCAGATGACCAGGGCGGGCGTGACCGGTCCGTCGTCCATCGGCATGGGACCCCTCCGGGTACGGGCAGATCCGGGCACCGATCCCCGATCAGGTACCCGGACCGCTACCGGCAGCCCAGATGACTGATCGTCACGAGCTGCCACTTACGGTAGTGGTGTACAAGCATGAACGTCTAGGGACGTAGCTAAAGAACCTGCCTCGTCTTGGCTCGATTAGTTTCTTGCCATGATCGATCCAGACGGCCCGGTGCCGGTCTACCGCCAGGTGGCAAACATCTTGGCTGGTCGGATCAGCAACGGTGACCTCGCGGCGCATCGACCGATTCCGAGCGAAGCGGCGATCGTGCAGGAGTTCGGGGTGGCCCGGGGGACCGCCCGGCGTGCCGTCGCGGAGCTTCGCGAGCGTGGGCTGGTCTACACCGTGCCGCAGCGCGGCACCTACGTCGGGCAACCCGAGGCGTAGCCCTCCGCGTATCGCTGCGATCCGGTGAGCCGGCTCCGGGTGTCGGGGGTGGCCGTTACCGTGTGAGCGTGGCGACGGCGGCCGAGGAGATCCAGGTGGGGGAGCGGCTGGTCCGCGTCTCCAGCCCCGACAAGCCCTACTTTCCCGAGCGCGGGCTGACCAAGCGGGACGTGGTCGGCTACTTCCTCGCCGTCGGCGACGGCATCCTGCGTGCCCTGCGGGACCGGCCGACGATGCTGGAGCGCTGGCCGCGCGGCGTGTTCGAGGGGGCGAAGATCGGCACCCGGCAGGACAACCGGGGTGACGCCTTCTATCAGAAACGGCTCCCGGCCGGCGCTCCCGACTGGGTGCGCACCGCACACCTCACCTTCCCCAGCGGCCGTACCGCCGACGAGGTCGCGCCGGGCGAGCTGGCGGTGGTGATCTGGGCGGCCAACCTCGGCACCCTGCGGTTCCATCCCTGGCCGGTGACGGCGGCCGACGTGGAGCGCCCCGATCAGCTCCGGATCGACCTGGACCCGATGCCGGGGGTCGGCTTCGACCAGGTGGTGCCGGTGGCGCACGAGGTCCGGGCCTTCCTCGCCGAGCTGGGCATGGTCGGCTACCCCAAGACCACGGGCGGGCGCGGCCTGCACGTCTATCTGTCCATCGAGCCCCGGTGGAGCTTCGGCGAGTGCCGACGCGCGGTGCTCGCCCTGGGCCACGAGTTGGGGCGTCGGCTGCCCGACCTGGTCACCACCACCTGGTGGCGCGAGCAGCGGGACCGGCCGGTCTTCATCGACTACAACCAGATGGCCCGCGACCACACCGTCACGTCGGCGTACTCGATCCGGCCCACCCCGGCGGCGCTGGTGTCGGCCCCTCTGGACTGGGCGGAGCTGGACGACGCCCGCCCGGAGGACTTCGACGTGCTGACCATGCCGGCCCGGTTCGCCGAGCGCGGCGACCCGCACGCCGGCCTGGACGGCGACCGCTACTCCCTGGAGCCGCTGCTGGCCCTGGCCGACCGCGCCGGCCTGGCCGCCCCACCCGAACGCTGACCAACCGCGCCGGGCCGTCACTCAGGCCCAGGGGCTGCCGGCCCCGTCGAACTCGTCGAAGACCAGCCAGGTGCGGGTGGACAGCACCCCGGCGATGCCCTGCACCCGGCTGAGCACCACGTCCCGCAGGGTGGCGTTGTCCGGCGCGCGGACCAGCGCCAACACGTCGTGTTCCCCGCTGAGCAGCGCCACGTGCTCGATGTAGCGCACCCGGGCCAGCTCTGCCGACACCTCCCGCCAGGTGTTCTGCTGGATGGTCAACGAGATGTACGCCGAGGTGCCCAGCCCGGCCGGCTCGGGTGCCACCCGGGCCCGGAACCCGGTGATCACCCCGTCGCGCAGCAGCCGCTCCACCCGGGCGTACGCGTTGGTGCGCGACACGTGCACCCGTTCGGCGAGGGTGCGCATGGACAGCCGGCCGTCCCGGGTGAGTTCGTCGAGGACCCGTCGGTCCACCTCGTCCAGCGGCGTGACCGAACGTCCCGTTGCGCCCGGTGGGCCCGGCGGCGGGGTGGTCTGCTGGCTCATCAGATACTCCTCGGTAGGCCAATCGTCCCGCGTTCACCGGGAATGTTGAGTCAATCATCCAACGGCTGGAGCATAGGGCCACCACACGTCCAGGAGGTCCCCGCCGTGACGACCACACCCCAGGCGGTCCGCAGGGCATCCCCGCGTACCCGTCGACCGGCCACCCCGGTCGCCCCCGACCCCACCGCCGGCCTGCTCCCGCAGACCGCGCCGGTCCGGTTGCTCGACCCCGACGGCACCCCGTTGCCGCCCCGCGCCGACCTGCCCGAACCGCCGGTCGAGACGCTGCGCGAGATGTACCGGCGGATGGTCGTCGGCCGGCGCTTCGACGCACAGTCCACCGCCCTGACCAAGCAGGGCCGGCTCGCCGTCTACCCGTCCTCGCGCGGCCAGGAGGCGTGCCAGGTCGGCGCGGTGCTGGCGCTGCGCGACGACGACTGGGTGTTCCCCACCTACCGGGAGTCGATGGCGCTGACCGCCCGGGGCATCGACCCGGTCGAGGTGCTCACCCTGCTGCGCGGCGACTGGCACTGCGGGTACGACCCGACGGTGGTGCACACCGCGCCGCAGTGCACCCCGCTGGCGACCCAGTGCGTGCACGCCGCCGGCCTGGCCTACGGCGAGTCCTACCAGGGGCGGGACACGGTCGCGCTGGCCTTCATCGGCGACGGCGCGACCAGTGAGGGCGACTTCCACGAGGGGCTCAACTTCGCCGCCGTGTTCAAGGCCCCGGTCGTCTACTTCGTGCAGAACAACAAGTACGCGATCAGCGTGCCGCTGTCCCGGCAGACGGCCGCGCCGAGCCTGGCCTACAAGGGCGTCGGCTACGGGGTGCCCAGCGAGCAGGTCGACGGCAACGACCCCGTCGCCGTCCTGGCGGTGCTCACCCGGGCGGTGGCGCACGCCCGCGCCGGGCACGGGCCGTACCTGGTGGAGGCGCACACCTACCGGATGGAGGCGCACACCAACGCCGACGACGCCAGCCGCTACCGGGACCCCGACGAGGTCGAGGCGTGGCGGGACCGCGACCCGGTGGCCCGGCTGGAGGCGTACCTGCGCAGCCGGGGCGAGCTGGACGACGCGGTGGTCGCACAGATCGCCGCCGAGGCCGAGGCGTACGCCGCCGACCTGCGGGACCGGATGCACGCCCAGCCGACCGTCGACCCGCTGAGCCTGTTCGAGCACGTCTACGCCGAACCGACCCCGCAACTGGTCGAGCAGCGCGAGATGGTCCGGGCCGAGCTGGCCGCCGACGCGGAGGGGGACGCCTGATGGCCACCATGACCATGGCGAAGGCGCTCAACGCCGCGCTGGCCGACGCGATGCTCGACGACGAGCGGGTGCTCGTCTTCGGCGAGGACGTGGGACAGCTCGGCGGGGTCTTCCGGATCACCGACGGGTTGCAGGCCCGGTTCGGTGACAAGCGCTGCTTCGACACCCCGCTCGCCGAGGCCGGCATCGTCGGCTTCGCCGTCGGCCTGGCCATGTCCGGGCTGCGGCCGGTGGTGGAGATGCAGTTCGACGCGTTCGCCTACCCGGCGTTCGAGCAGATCGCCTCGCACGTGGCGAAGCTGCGCAACCGCACCCGGGGCGCGTTGAGCGTGCCGATGGTCATCCGGGTGCCGTACGCCGGTGGCATCGGTGGGGTGGAGCACCACTGCGACTCGTCCGAGGCGTACTACGCGCACACCCCCGGCCTGAAGGTGGTCACCCCGGCGACGGTGGAGGACGCGTACTCGCTGCTGCGGGAGGCGATCGCCGATCCGGACCCGGTGGTGTTCCTGGAGCCGAAGAAGCTCTACTTCGCCAGCGGCGAGGCTGAACTGCCCGCCCGTACCGCCCCGTTTGGCCGAGCCGTGGTGCGCCGTCCCGGCACCGACGCCACCCTGGTCGCGTACGGCCCGGCGGTGCCGGTGGCGCTGGAGGCCGCCGAGGCCGCCCGGGAGGACGGCTGGGACCTGGAGGTCGTCGACGTACGCACCATCGTGCCGTTCGACGACGCCACCGTCACCGCCTCGGTGCGCCGTACCGGCAGGTGCGTGGTGATCACCGAGGCGCAGGGCTTCGCCGGGGTCGGCGCGGAGATCGCCGCCCGGGTGCAGGAGCGCTGCTTCCACGCCCTGCACGCCCCGGTGCTGCGGGTCGCCGGGCTGGACATCCCCTACCCGGCGCCGATGCTGGAGCACACCCACCTGCCCGGGGTGGACCGGGTCCTCGACACCGTGGCCCGCCTGCAGTGGGACGACCGGCCCGATCCGCGCTGGCTGGCCCAGGGGAGCGCGGCGTGAGCGCCCGTACCGCCACCGGCACCCGGGTCTTCCTCCTGCCCGACCTCGGTGAGGGGCTGAGCGAGGCCGAGATCGTCGAGTGGAAGGTCGCCGTCGGTGACGTGGTCACCGTGGACCAGAGCGTGGTGGAGGTGGAGACCGCCAAGGCCGTGGTCGACGTGCCCTGCCCGTACGCCGGGCGGGTGGTCGCCCTGCACGGCGCGGCCGGTGAGACGCGCCCGGTCGGTCAGCCGCTGATCACCGTCGCGCCGGCCGACGGCGGCGACGAGCCCGCCGGGCACGCCACCTACCGCGAGGAGGAACGGGCCGGCTCCGGCAACGTCCTGATCGGGTACGGCACCGGCCACGGCGGCACCCGGCGGCGGCGACGCCCCCGGCTGACCCTGGCCCCGGAGCCGGCCGCCGCGCCCGTCGCGGAGCCGGCCGTCGGGCCCGTCCCCGTTGGCACCGTCGGCCCGTCGTCCGCGCCGAGGGTCCCGGCCGGCGCGGGGACGGACACCCCGGCCACCGGGGTGTCCACCGACGGCGTCGTCCCGCCGGCCGGAGGCGGCACCGCGCCGGCCGGCGGGACGGCCCCCCTGGTCATCTCGCCGATCGTGCGCCGGCTCGCCCGCGAGCACGGGGTCGACCTGGCCGGGCTGCGGGGCACCGGCCCCGGCGGCGTGATCCGCCGCAGCGACGTGGAGGCCGCCCTGACCACCGCGCCGCAGCGGCACACCGGCGACCCGGACCGGCCCGCCGCCGTCGCGGACCCGGCCCCGGCGGCGCACGTCGGGCCGGCCCCCGCCGAGGCGTCCGACGTGGTCATTCCGCTGACCGGCATCCGCCGGGTGATCGCCGACAAGCTTTCCCGCAGCCGTCGGGAGATTCCCGAGGTCACCATCTGGGTGGACGCGGACGCCACCGCGTTGCTGGCCACCCGGGCGGCGATCAACGCGGCCACCCCGGACGCCCCGGTCAGCGTGCTGGCCCTGCTGGCCCGGATCTGCCTCAGCGGCCTGCGGCGGTTCCCGCAGCTCAATGCGCACGTCGACACCGAGGGGCAGCGCATCGTCCAGTCGGCCGGGGTGCACCTGGGCATCGCCGCGCAGACCGACCGGGGCCTGCTCGTCCCGGTGCTACGCGACGCCCAGCGGCTGACCACCAGGGAGTTGGCCGCCGCGCTGGCCGAGACCACCGCCGCCGCCCGCGCCGGCACCCTGTCGCCGGCCCGGCTCACCGGCGGCACCTTCACCCTCAACAACTACGGCGTGTTCGGGGTGGACGGTTCCACCCCGATCATCAACCACCCGGAGGCGGCGCTGCTCGGGGTGGGGCGGATCGTGGACAAGCCGTGGGTGGTCGACGGGCAGCTGGCCGTCCGCAAGGTGACCCAGCTCAGCCTCACCTTCGACCACCGGGTCTGCGACGGTGGCGTGGCCGGTGGCTTTCTGCGGCACGTCGCCGACTGCGTCGAACAGCCGGCGTTGCTGGTGGCGAACGTCTGAGCGGTACGCCCGGAGCCGGTCACCCTGGGCGGGGTGACCGGCTCCGTCGCGCTGCCCGGTGTTCGTCCGGTTCCGGACGGGCCGGCGGTGGGCGGGCGGGTTTTCCGGTCGGTGGGCCGGGAAACCGCCGTCGGTCGCGAACCCGCCGCGTCGGTCGTGGACGCACCGCCGAGAGGAGCCACCGTGCCGTACCAGGGTCTGCCCGTCGCCGTGCGGGACCGCCGTCCCCCCGTCGCCGGGGCACCGCTGTGGTGCAACGCCCACGACCACGGGTTGACCGGCGACGGGGTGACCAACGACCAGCCGGCGCTCGCCGCCCTGGTGGACCGGCTCGGTGACGGCTACGCGGCCGACGGGCGGGCCCGGGTGATCTGGTGCCCGCCGGGCATCTACTCCATCCGGGACGCCGGCACGGTGTGGCGCAGCGGGGTGTCGTTGATCGGCGCCGGCCCGGCGGCCACCCGGTTTCTGCTCAGCAACGAGGGCAACCGCACCGACCCGACGCCGCTGGCGTTCTGGACGGTGTTGCAGCACGGCGCGGACCGGGACCGGCACATCGCCGACTGCACCTTCGCCGACTTCGAGATCGACGGCTCAGGGGTGGCGCTGGCCGAGTACAACTACCTGGCCAAGGGGCTCGGTTTGCAGTACGTGGTGCGCGGGGTGTTCCGCAACCTCTACATCCACCACACCGGTGCGACCGGCCTGGGTTGCGACTTCCTCCAGGACACCCTGGTCGACGGGGTGGTGGTGGTCGGCTGCGGCCGGCTGGACAACGGTGAGCAGATGGGCGGCGCGGGCATCGGTATCGGCATCGGTGGCTGGGGCGACATGGAACGGCTCACCATCGCCAACTGCACGGCCCTCGCCAACGGCACCAACGGCATCTTCCTCGAACTCCAGAAGGACCACTGGACGCCGCCGCGTGGCTACCGGATCATCGGCTGCCACAGCCAGGGCAACCGCTTCGGCATCTCGGACTGGGGTGCCGACGGGCTGATCGTCACCGGTTGCACGATGACCGGCAACCTGGAGGCCGGCTACGACGTGTCCGGCAACGGCACCGCCGGGGTCGCCGGCCGGGGCGGCCTGCTCACCGACTGCGTCATCGACGCCAACGTGGGCGACGGGATCAGCGTGGGCAACACGCCGGGCCCGTACACGGTGCGGGGCAACCGGATCAGCAGCAACGGCGGTTACGGCTACCACCAGCACGATCTGGGTCGCGGCTATCCGCACCCGGCGCAGGACGTGGTGGTGGAGAGCAACGAGTTCTGGGGCAACGGCCTGGACGCCGTCCGGGTGGACCGGCCGATGACCGACGCGATGCTGCTCGACAACCGGATCCGCAACAACGGTCGGCAGTGTGCCGAGGCGTCCTGTGGCGGCGGCGAGTCGGTCCGCTACAGCGCCCGGTCCGTGGTCGACCGCTCGGCGAACTGGGCGCAGGACAGTCACCGGGGCAAGGTGCTGCGGGTCGGCTCCCGGGTGGCGGTGGTGGCCGCCAACACCGCCACCGAACTGCACCTCGCCCCGGTCCGCCCGGACGCCTACTCCGCGTGGAGCGGGGACACCCCGCTGCCGGGCACCCCGTACGAGTTGCCTGACGCGCCGCCGACCCGGGCCGGCATCGCGATCGACGCCGCGTTCGACTCGGCGACGGTGCGCGGCAACCGGATCTGGGACAACCATCCCGAACGCACCCAGACCCACGGGCTCTGGATCACCTCCCGGGGCAGTTGTGTCTCCTGCCGGGTGGAGGACAACGACCTGGCCGGTAACGCGGTGGCAGCCATCCGACTGGACACCCCGCCGGTCGGTGGGCGGTGGAACCGCAACCACGGTGACCAGGACTGGGACTGACTGTCCGTGCCGCCCCGACGCGGTCGATCCCGGACATCCGGTGCCCGTCCGGCCCGTCCGGCATCGATGGGGTCGATAAGGCCGGCCGTTGCCCGCCCGGTTCCCCGAAAGCGTGACCCGGCCCGAGAAACGCCGTACAGAATGTGGCCAAGGGGACGGGGAACGGGGGGACGGGAATATGGACGTGAGGCGGCGATTGACGCTTCTGGCGGTGACCATCGCAGCCACACCGCTGGTCCTCGGCGGGTGTACCGCCGAGCGGAAGCCGGCGGCCGGGGCGGCGCCCGGTGGGCCGGCGGCCCCCACGGTGTCGGTGACGCCGGCCGATCGGGCGAAGGACGTACCGGTCAGCGCGGAGGTCGGCACCACCGTGAACAACGGGCGGGTGACCAGTGTGAAGCTCACCGACGACAAGGGGAGGTCCGTCGCCGGGGAGCCGCGGGAGGACGGGTCGAGCTGGGTGCCGGCGGCCCCGTTGAGTGGTGGCCGGACCTACACCGCGGAGGTGACCGCGACCGGTGACGCGGGCCGCACGACCGTCGGGCGCACCACGTTCACCACGGTGGCGAACACCACCCGGTCGGCGTTGACCAGCGTGCTCTACTTCGCCGGCAACCAGACGTACGGCACCGCGATGCCGGTGACGGTGGCGTTCGAACCGGCAGTTCCCACAGCGGCCAGAGCGGCCGTGCAGCGACGGTTGTTCGTGAAGACCGATCCGCCGCAGCCGGGCACCTGGTCGTGGCTGGAGGACGGCAGCCAGGTCTACTACCGCGCGCCCGACTTCTGGCGCAGCGGGACGACGATCAGTGTCCGGTCCGCGCTGGAGGGGCTGCCGATCGGCAAGGAGTACGTCGGTGATGCCGACCGGCGGTCCACCTCGAAGATCGGCCGGCAGGTCGCCCTGGACATCGACAACGCCACCAAGCAGATGTCGGTCTTCCAGGACGGCAAGCTGGTCCGCAGGATCCCGGTCAGTCTCGGCAAGCCGAGCACCCCGAGTTCCAGCGGCAAGATGGTGATCATGGAGAAGCACCAGCAGACCCGCTTCGACACCCGGGGTGAGCCCGACGGCGGCTATGTGGTCGACGTCGAGGACGCCCAGCGCCTCACCTGGGGCGGCGAGTTCATCCACGCCGCGCCGTGGTCGGAGGGGGACCAGGGCTACACCAACGTCTCGCACGGCTGCGCCAACGTGTCGTCCACCGCCGCCGACTGGCTGATGGGCGTCACCCAGGTCGGCGACCTGGTCACCGTGAAGGGCACCGAGGTGCCGCTGCGGCCGGGCAACGGCTGGACGGCCTGGAACACGGGCTGGGCCGAGTTCGCCAGGGGCAGCGCGCTGCCCGTACCGCCGGGGTTGAAGCCGGCGCCCGCCACCAGCCCGCCGCATCCGGGGGTGGTCGCCGCCCTGACCGACGGGTCCGACCAGCTCGTCGCCGCGCCGCCCCCACCGGACGTGCTGCCCGACCGCAGCGGCCGTACCGTGCTCGCCGCCGCGTGGC